>MGNX01000039.1:3214-5351 GCA_001796935.1 Chloroflexi bacterium RBG_16_60_22 | reverse complement strand
TTCGTAATATCCGGTAAGATATTGGACAGGCGGCGCGTCTACGATAGATTTTAAATTCTGTGTGCCATTGGCGCTCCTTCTGCCGTTAGCGTTTTTTGCCGCAGCATGTAATAGCCCGACAGTCAGTCCAGCAACCCTACCTCCCGCGCCATCCGCATCGGCCCCCGGTCTAACTTCGACCACACCGTTTACGGCTTCCGCAAATACATCCCCGCCGAAGCAGTCACCCCCGCTGGCGGTCACCCCGCCGGTCATCAACGAGGAGCCAACTGGCGAGGTTCCGGCCGCCTACGTTGCCGCCAGTGTTAACCTATCCGGCCCGCATCCCGAGGACGGGGTGGTAGTCGGTGATTATTTATATATCATCAGCCGTAACGGGTTACTGGACAAGATAAATACCCGGACGTTTACCATCGAAGATACTGTTGACCTTGCCGCCGAGGGCGAGACGATGACCACCGACGGCCAGTATATTTATGTAGGGGCGTGGTCAGACCCTGTAAAAATCTTACGTATAAGCGTGTCCCCATTCGCCTATATTGATAGCTTTACTTTCGGACCGGTTGGGTCCTACGCAGCGGGTATGCACATTGCCGGGACAACTCTCTACATCGGAACGTATGATTCACCGGGCAGGGTCGTCAGGGTCAACCTGGCTAAATTTACCAATGCAGGCATAACGGTGTTCAACGCGGGTGAAGACGCCGCCGAGGAAATGGATGACGACGGCACCTACTTATACGTGCCTCTACAGAACTCCAGCCAAATAGGACGGATTGCCCTTAGCACCAACCGGCTTGAATCCGTTATCAGCTTGCCCGCCGGGGTGGAGGAACCGCAGGAAGTCATTGTTCAGGGCCGCTACGTTTATATAGCTACCCGCGCCGGCTCGGCTGATGTCGGCCTTGCCCGGGTCCCGACGGACAATTTCACCGACGGCGCGATAAAAACGATAACTTTCCCTTCCGATGAGGATGTTAGCGCCGCCCTGGCCACCGACGGCACTTATATTTACGTGTTCGGAGACAATCGACTAGTCGGTCTCCTCGGCGATGATGATACTGAAGATAACGCCAACACGACAAGATGGTTGGCGCAGACCTTTACGACCACTGCCAGCTATACTTTGAACGGCGTAAAGTTATACGCCTTCGAAGTAGACCCTCTGGGGGACGTCACCGTCAGTATCAAAGCGGTTGACGGAGATGGAAAACCAACGGGCCCTGACCTGACCAGCGCTACCGTGGACGCCAGCAACTGGGGTGCCCGTCCCACATGGCGGTCGGTAGCTTTGCCCGACCTCGTTTTGGCCGCGGCGACCCAATACGCCGTGGTGATAAAAGCCAGTGAGCCGGATTTAGGGTGGCGCTTTGACCTGGATAACGGTTACGCCGGGGGGCGGCGCTGGACGTCAACGGATTCAGGGATTACCTGGGGAGGTCGTCCTGTAGCGGACTTCCTCTTCCAGACCAACCATGACCCCAAGACCATTACCAGGGTTTCCATCAGCCCCTTCGCCTACGTGGACTCGTACAAACTGCCCGGGTCCGCCTCGCACGGTGGACCCGAAGTGCTGAAGCTTGGTGACGACGGGTTTCTTTATGCCTGCGATTATACCAGGGCCTATAAGTTGGACCCGCGCCTGATGGAACGTTGAGGATGCGGAGAGACAACGTTGCCGGGGATAACGGTTGCGCCTGCCGGCCCGGTTGTTGTTCAATAATAGCATGACCCCCGTTACGATGTTCCCCGGTAAGGGGCTGCCCAAGCTGGGGGAGGTGGGGGAAATACTGTACCCGAATTAAACAGGGGTTAAAGTGGTAAAAGAAATCAAGAGAGACGGCACCACTTTCTACGCTTGTGAGGCCTGCGGCTTCGTTTATAAAGAGAGGGAGTGGGCGGAGAAGTGCCAGGCTTTCTGCAAAAAGTACCATAGCTGCAACATCGAAATCATGCAGCACGGTAAGCCGCCCGGAAAAGCATCGGAAGAATAGCCTTCAGTCTTACCTGATTGCGCAATAGCGCAATTGCTCATTTTCGCCAGGGGAGGCAGGGCTCCAGTGCCAGCTCCGGGATGCCGCGGGCCACGCCGCCCTAACCGTCGAGGCGGACATCGTAGCAGTAAACGTCCAGGAGC
>MGNX01000039.1:0-3196 GCA_001796935.1 Chloroflexi bacterium RBG_16_60_22 | reverse complement strand
ACCTCGTTTTGGGAAACGTAGTAGGCTTTGACGACCTCCCACGTTTTCCCGATAAAATCCTCCACCCGCGGGTCCGCCCGCCCGAAGCCGTCAATCAGGGTAATTATTTTTACTTGCTGGCTGACGTTGTATTTTGGTTCCATCAACGCAACTCTTTCTTGAGCCTCTCCCCCTGTATCCCCCTCTCCCACCTGGTACATCAGGTCAACCGATGGATATTATGGTCGGAGAGGGGGAATATTTTTAGAAAAAGGGGGGTGACCCCTCTTAGACGCCCCTTCGATGTGTCCAGTAGCGGCAGGGATTCTCACGTCGCCACGATTTCGTCGGGGCTCCTCAGAATGACATTAAGGGCAACGCCTTTTTCACCCCTTCACCACCGCAATCGGTCTTGTCCTGGCCACTTTTTTTGAGATGCCGGCCCCGTGGGCCACGTTGACCACCTCGTTGACGTCCTTGTAGGCCTCCGGGGCTTCCTCGGCCAGGCCGGCATAGCTGCCCGCCCGGATGCTGATGCCTTTGGCCTCCAGCGCCGCCAGGACATCCCGGCCGCTCTGCCGCTTCTTGGCGGCCGCCCGGCTCTGCATCCTCCCCGCCCCGTGGCACGTCGAGCCGAAGGTCTCTTTCATGGCCAGCTCCGTGCCCACCAGCACGTAGGAGGCGCGCCCCATATCCCCCGGTATCAGTATCGGCTGCCCCACCTTGGCATATTGCCTGGGAATCTCCGGGTGGCCGGCGGGGAAAGCGCGGGTGGCTCCCTTGCGGTGCACGCAGAGCCGCTGCTTTTTCCCCTCCACCTCGTGGTCCTCTATCTTGGCGATGTTGTGGGTGACGTCGTAGACCAGCTCCAGTCCGGCCTCACCCTCGCTTATGTCCAGGACGCGGCAGAAGGCCTCCCGTACCCAGTGGGTAATGCACTGGCGGTTGGCCCAGGCATAGTTGGCGGCGCAGCGCATGGCGGCCAGGTAGGCCTTCCCCTCTGGCGACTCCACCGGCGCGCCGGCCAGCTGGCGGTCCGGCAGCTCGATGCCGTACCTCGGCATGGCCCGCACCATTTCCTTGATGTAGTCGTCGGCGACCTGGTGGCCCAGCCCGCGCGAGCCGCAGTGGACGTAGAGCATGACCTGCCCCACCCGGTCGATGCCGAAGGCACCGGCGACCGCCGGGTCGTAGATTTCATCGACGACGCCGACCTCCAGGAAGTGGTTGCCCGAGCCGAGCGTCCCCAGCTGGGGGATGCCCCGCTCCTTGGCCCGCCCGCTGACGCGCTGGGGGTCGGTGCCCGCCATCTCGCCCCCCTCCTCGGTGGTCTCCAGGTCTTCCGGCCGGCCGTAGCCCCGCTTCACCGCCCAGCGTGACCCCTTCTCCAGTACGTCGTCGATTTCCCCGGCGCTCAGCTTTATCCTTCCCTTCGAGCCCAGCCCGGAAGGCACGGCGTAGAAAAGGGCGTCGACGAGCTCCTTGATTTTCGGGCTGACATCCTCGCGGGTAAGGTTGGTGCGCAGGATGCGGACGCCGCAGTTGATATCGAACCCCACGCCCCCCGGCGAGATGACGCCGTCGCTGGTCCGCACCGCCGCCACCCCGCCGATGGCGAAGCCGTAGCCCCAGTGGATGTCCGGCATCGCCAGCGAGCAGCAGACGATGCCCGGCAGGAAGGCCACGTTGGCCACCTGCTCCGGCGCCTGCTCGTCGAGGATGTGGTCCACCATGGCCGCGTCAGCGTAGATAATCCCCGGCACGCGCATCCCCTTCTTATAGTCCATCGGGATGCGCCAGCGGTACGCGTCGATTTTTTCCAGCTTGCCGCCCCACCTTGTCATGTCCCCACCTCCTAGATATCGAAGATGACCCGGACCCGGTTCTTCTGACGGTCCACCTCCAGCGTGTGGTAGGTGGCCGACTTGACCCCGGTTTTCAGGCGGTGGCGGGAGGGGTCGTACTTTTCACCGTAACACGCCGCCGCCAGCCGGGTATCCCCGAACTCCATTATATCGAATCGCCGGAAGATTAACATTTCCACGTCGAAGTAGTAGAGCAGGCTGTTGAGCCATTCGAAGAGCAGCCCCTCGATATCGTCGGCGGTTACCTCCACGCGGCGGGACTCTGCCTCCCCGACGCCGTCCAGCCCGGCGATGATGGAGAACATGCCGTAAGCGGCGTTACCGAAGGCCTCGGCCAGCGTGTCGCCGTAGGCAACCAGGCCGGTATCGGCGGTATGCTCGATAAGCTCAAACCTTTTCTTCACCATCGCAGGCTGAAATAATATTACCCCGCGCCGCCGTTGTCAAGGGGTTTCCCCTTATTCTACCAAAGAAGTATAATGGGGGGGCAACCCGACCCCCTTCGGGCGGGAAGGAGGCCGAGACCATGGAGCCCGGACGTGAAATCTTCTGGAACATCGCGCCCCACTGGCCGCTGTACGCCGGGGCGGCCGTGGCCGTGGCCGTCCTCGTTTACGCCGTCTACCGGCACTATCGCCGGTGGCGGGTGGGCCGGCCCGCCGACCGGGCCAACCGGTGGGGTAAGAGAATCTGGTCTTTCGGCGGGACAAAGTTCTTCGACGGCCTGCTGCACCGCCGGTTCTTCGGGGCGGACCGCCACGACTGGCGGCTGCGCGAGTTCTACCCCGGCCTGATGCACCTCCTCATCTTCGCCGGGGCCATCGTCTTCCTGCTCGCCACCATAATAGACTCCGCCAGTTACTACATCTTCGACTTCATGCACGGCAGCTTCTACCTCTGGTTCTCGCTGGTGGTGGATGTCTTCGGCATGCTGGCCATAATCGGCGTTTTGCTGGCCCTCATCCGGCGCTACGTCTGGGGGTCGCCCCGGCTGGACAACAGGTGGGACGACCTGGCGGCCCTGCTCTTAATCCTGGTGGTGGTGCTCACCGGCTTTGTCGTCGAGGGGTTTCGCATCGCCGCCACCGAGCTCCAGGCCCACCCGGACTGGGCGCCGTGGTCCATCGGGGGATACTGGCTGGCCCTGCTCTTCCGCGGCTACAGCCAGGCCGCCCTGCGGGGCTGGCACGCCGGCTTCTGGTGGTTCCACGTGGCCCTGAGCCTGGGGGCCGTGATTTATGTCTCCCTGTTCAACTCCCGCCTTTTCCATATCCTCTGGGACCCGGTCAATGTCTTTTTCCGCAACCTGGGGCCGCGGGGGGCGCTGGCGCCCATCGACTTCGAGAAGACCG
>MGNX01000038.1:16912-17561 GCA_001796935.1 Chloroflexi bacterium RBG_16_60_22 | reverse complement strand
GTGACGCAGACCCGCCCGTCCCGGCGCGTCCTCCCGAAGGCGAAGGCGTTGGGGATGTTAAGCTGGGAGATGCCCACCCTGGGCTTGGGGAGGCCGGCGGAGGCGGCCAGCTCCGCCACCATGCGGTGCAGCTCCGGCTCCTGCTGCTCCGTTACCCATTTTACCCGCATCGTCCAGGCTACCATGGACGGGCCGACGAGGTACTGGAAACCAAGGAAAACGAAAGCCAGAACGATATAGACGTAGGAAAAACCGGTGCCGCCGGCCCACACCCCGAGGCCGGTAATGACGCCGTAAAGAATGCCGAACATGACGGCCACCAGCAGCCACATTCTCGTCTGAAGCCACATATTACTCTCCTCTCCAGTATATATTGTATATTATAAATCTACAACGGGCAATAACGGTGGTAAGATGTACCCCTCCTCTCCACGGGTGCTATCTATTCCCACCCAATCCGCCCTCGCATCATCCACGGCTTAGCCCGTAGTTATTCACCCCGCCCCAGCCCCTCTGGATTCCGGCTTTCGCCGGAATGACAATTTTAGAAAAGTCTCTTGGTACGTTTATCTCCCCCTTTTCCAAAGGGAGAGGCTTAAGCAGTACCACCCCCTAATGGGGGAGTGCGCCAGCGAGAAGGGGGTGAGGC
>MGNX01000038.1:14524-16850 GCA_001796935.1 Chloroflexi bacterium RBG_16_60_22 | reverse complement strand
TTAAGGAAATCTTAACCCTTGTCTTTTGGGTGTCAAGTAACTAGAATAGCAGTGAGACAGGGGAAAGGAGGGAGTCCATGACCAGGGAACGGTATCCAACTTGCGCCCGGTGTCCCACCCGGGTCTGTGAGAACCGCGGCGGCCGGGCCGGCGACGGCCCCGATATCTCCAAGGCCCCGGCCTTCTGCCCCATGAAGCTCATGCCGGAGGAGCTCGGCTGCGCGCTGGCCGAGTACGATGACCCCGGACTGAAGGAGTTCGCCCGTCTGGCCTCGGTGCAGGAGTTCCAGTGCTACGAACGCCTGCCCGACGGACTGCGGACGAAGCTGCCCCGCATTGAGGAGCTTATCCAGTTCGCCCGGAAGTGCGGCTATCAAAAGCTGGGTCTGGCCCACTGCGGCGGGCTGTTCCGGGAAGCGGTAATGCTGACGGAAATCCTGGAGAGCAACGGCTTCGAGGTCGTCTCCGTCCAGTGCAAGACCGGGGCGGTCCCCAAGGAGCGACTCGGTATCCGGCCGGAGGAGAAGATTGGCGGGCCGGAGGCCTGGGAGACGATGTGCAACCCCATCGCCCAGGCTATGGTAATCAACCATGCCGGCGTGGACATGGCGGTCATGCTGGGGCTCTGCATCGGCCACGATACCCTTTTCATCAAGTACTGCGCGGTCCCGCTGACGGTGCTGGCGGTGAAGGACCGGGTGCTCGGCCACAACCCCCTGGCCGCCCTTTACCTGTCCGATACCTATTACCACCGCCAGACGGGTAAAATCGACTGACGGCCGGTGTTTTCGCACTATCCTGATGAAATTACGGAGGTACGGGTAAATGGCGATGATTGATATCAGCGTCGTCCCGGTGGGGACGCAGTCGACCTCGGTCAGCCAGTTCGTGGCCGGGGCGGTCCGCATCCTGAAAAACGAGCCGGGCATCAAGTACGAGCTGACGGCTATGAACACGATTATCGAAGGCGACCTCGAGCAGCTCCTGTCCCTGGCGCGGCGGATGCACCAGTCCGCCTTCGAAGCCGGGGCCAAAAGAGTGGTAACGACCCTTAGAATCGACGACCGCCGCGATAAGCCGCTGACTATTGATGGCAAATTAGCTTCAGTCCGGGAAAAACTGGCCAGGTAAACGGCTTGAAACATATAATTACCATCGCCGGTAGTTTTACGGGTAGTCGCACGGATATGCGGGGGATTTCCTGATGACCCCGGAATCGGTCGTGATATTATTCGGGACCGGACTCGTGGCCGGATTTGCCGGCGGGATGCTGGGACTCGGCGGGGCCTTCATCATGACGCCGGCGCAGTTCATGGTATATACCGGCACGGGACTCCCGCTGGACATGGCCATCAAGACGGCGTTTGGCACCAGTCTGCTGGTGGTCCTGCCCACGGCTATCAGCGGGGCCTGGCGGCACCATCGCAATAGAGCCGTTTTCTGGCGGGCAGCCATCTATATCGGCGGCGGCGGCCTGGTCTTTGCCTTTCTCGGGGCAACCATCACAACTCACCTCTCCGGGACGGTGCTTAAGATGGCCTTCGGCATTATTATTCTCCTCAGTGCCATCAGGATGCTTACCGCCAGGGAGCCTAAATATAAAATCGAGGCCGTCACCAAAACCTGGATATGGATTGTCTGGGCCGTTCCCCTGGGTCTTATTGCCGGTATTTTTGGCATCGGCGGCGGTATCATCATGATTCCGGTGCTGGTGCTGGCGCTCCGGTTCGAGATGCACTATGCTATCGGCACCTCGCTGGCGGTGATGATACTTATTAGCGTCGGTGGTGTCCTGGGCTATATTGTCAACGGTATCGGGGTGCCGGAACGTCTCCCTTATTCGCTGGGGTATGTTAATTTACCCTCGTGGCTGTTGCTGGTGGTGCCCGGTGCCATCATGGCCCAGGTGGGGGCGATAACTTCCCATAAATTACCCCGAAGACCGCTCATGTACATCTTTACCGTCATCCTGTTTTACATGGGACTGAGGATGGCTGGCCTTTTTGAATGGCTCGGCTGGCCGCTATAAGGGGAGGAAATGATGGAAATTAAGATTACCACCCTGAGCGATAACTCGGCGGGACCGGCTTCCCTGGCGGAGTGGGGTCTCAGCCTGCTGGTGGAGGCCGACGGCCTGAAGGTGCTCTTCGATACCGGCGCCGGCACCGCGGCGATTCATAACGCCGACATGATGGGCATCGACCTCGCCGGCGTGGATAAGATAGTGCTCAGCCACGGTCATTACGACCACACCGGCGGGCTGCTGGAGGTCTTGAAACGGACCGGGCGCAAGGAGGTAATCGCCCACCCGGCCGTCTGGGCGCGG
>MGNX01000038.1:0-14512 GCA_001796935.1 Chloroflexi bacterium RBG_16_60_22 | reverse complement strand
GCCGTCTGGGCGCGGAAGTACGGCTCCCTGGAAGATTCCCCCGAGCGATATATCGGCGTCCCCTTCGTCAGGGAGTTGCTGGAGGTCACGGGGGCTGATTTCAACCTGACGGCCAGGCCGGTCAGGCTCTCCGCGCATATCATGACCACCGGGGAGATACCCCTGTTGACCGACTTCGAGGAAGTGGAGGAGCGGCTGCGCGTTAAGGAAGGCGACGCGCTGAAGCCGGACCCCCTCCCCGATGACCTCGCCCTGATTATCGATGCGGATTTCGGGATGGTGGTCGTCCTCGGCTGCGCCCACCGCGGCATCATCAACACGCTCAAACAGGCCGTGAAGCTGACCGGCCGGGAGCTCATCTATGCCGCCATCGGCGGCACCCACCTGGTCCACGCCTCCCGGGAGCGCCTGGAAAAGACAGCCGCGGCCCTGAACGAGATGGGTGTGCAGCACCTCGGCGCCGGCCACTGTACGGGTTTCCCGGCCGCCGCTTACCTGGCGCAGCAGCTCGGCGACCGCTTCTTTCTGAACACGGCCGGCACGAGGCTGACGCTGCCGTTCAAAGAGGAATAACATTTTCTGTCATTGCGAGGATCCCGCCTGAGGCGGGCGACGTGGCAATCTCAGTGACTGCGCCTGAAAAATCGTCTGAACCCAACGTCATTCCCGCGGACGCGGGAATCCAGCGGTGGGGCATTACTGGCTGGATTCTCCGGTCAAGCCGGAGAATGACAGTTGGATTGGGAGGAGAGATTGCTTCGCCTTCGGCTCGCAATGACATCAAGCGGTCATTTGACAGTTGCCATAAAATCATCGTACAATATTACATTAACCGCTAGGGGTGCTCGGGGCTGAGAGTCCTTCCTTACCGGGAGGACGACCCTTAGGACCTGAACTCGGTAATGCGAGCGTAGGGAAGCGGCAGTCCAACGGACCAGGGGTCTGGTGTCTCCGCCGAAGCCCTTGGTCTTATTTTTTGGAGGTACGCATGACGCAGCTGGAGATAGCCCGGGCGGGCAACATCTCTCCCCAGATGGAGGCGGTGGCCGCCGCCGAGGGGCGCGATGCCGGGACCGTGCGCCAGTCGATTGCTGGCGGCACCGTGGTTATCCCCGCCAACGTCAACCATCAGGGACTCGTGCCCTGCGGCATCGGCGCCGGGCTTTCGACCAAGGTCAATGCCAACCTCGGGACCTCCTCCGATTTCAGCAGCGTCGATATCGAGCTGGAGAAGCTACGCGTGGCCGTGGCGGCCGGCGCGGACACGGTGATGGACCTGAGCACCGGCGGCGACATTCCGGCCATCCGCCGGGCGATTCTCGCCGCGAGCACCTGTCCTATCGGCACGGTGCCCATCTACCAGGCCGGCATCGAGGCCATCGCGAAGCAAGGCGCTATCGTCAAGATGACCGCCGACGACCTCTTTGCCGCCGTCGAGGACAACGCCCGGGACGGCGTCGATTTTATCACCGTGCACTGCGGCGTCACCCGGGCGGCCATCGCCCGCCTCAAGCGGCAGGGCCGCGTGACGGACGTCGTCTCCCGCGGCGGGGCCTTCCTGGTGGGGTGGATGCTGCACAACGACCGCGAGAACCCGCTCTATGAGCAGTATGACCGCCTGCTGGACATTTCCCGCGAGTACGATGTTACCCTGAGCCTCGGCGACGGCATGAGGCCGGGCAGCCTGGCGGACGCCACCGACCGACCCCAGATAGAGGAGCTGCTGACCCTTGGCGAGCTGGTGCAGCGGGCGCAGGAGGCCGGCGTCCAGGTGATGGTGGAGGGGCCGGGACACATCCCCCTCGACCAGATTGAGACCAATGTCCATATCCAGAAGGCCCTTTGTAAAGGCGCGCCCTTCTACGTGCTGGGCCCCCTGGTGACCGATATCGCCGCCGGCTACGACCACATCACCAGCGCCATCGGCGGGGCCATCGCCGCCATGGCCGGGGCCGACTTCCTCTGCTACGTGACGCCCTCGGAGCACCTCGCCATTCCTGACGTTGACGACGTCCGGGAAGGGGTCATGGCGGCGCGCATCGCCGCCCACGCCGCCGATATCGTGAAGAACATCCCCGGCGCCGCCGAGCGGGACCGCCAGATGTCCCTGGCGCGCAAGCGCCTCGACTGGGATGAGCAGGCGCGGCTCTCCCTCGACCCCGAGCGGTTCGGCCGGGTTCACCGCGAGCGCGCCACCAGCGGGTCGGCCTGCTCCATGTGCGGGCAGTTCTGCGCCATGGACCTGGTGGGGCAGTACCTCGGCGTCAAAGTACCGCGCTGCTAACTCCATCAGGGCTGGCTTGGTTGACTTTTGTCCGTTAAAGTGTAGAATTAATGTAACATGAAGCTCTTTGGCTCTTCCGGCATACGCGCCGTCTTTGATAAAGACCTCCTCGACCTGGCGTTCCGGGTGGGGCTGGCGTTGGGAAAGAGACACGGAAACGTGGTGGTGGGCACGGATACCCGGACCTCACGGGAGGCCATGAAGCACGCCGTTATCGCCGGCCTGCTGGCCGGGGGCGCCCGCTGCGCCGATGCCGGGATAACCCCCACGCCGACCCTGGCCTTCGTCACCCGGGAGTTCGATGCCGGCGTCATGATAACCGCCTCCCACAACCCCCCGGAGTACAATGGCATCAAGCTGCTCAACCCGGACGGCTCTTCCTTCGGGGCTGACCGGCAGGTTGAGATAGAAACTGAAATCGCGGCGGGGCCCGAAGCGGCACCCTGGGGTGAAATAAAGCCGGGTGGCGTGTATGAAGGAGCTATCCGGCGGCACATCGACCGCATCCTGGCCGATTTCCCCCGCGATTTGAAGGTAAAAGTCGTGGTGGACGCTGGCGGAGGGGCGGCGGCGGAGGTTACGCCCCCGCTCCTCGAAAAGCTCGGCTGCCAGGTGGTCGCCCTTAACTGTACCCCCACCGGCTTTTTCCCCCGCGGCATTGAGCCTACCGCGGCCAACCTCGAGGATTTATGCCGGGCGGTGAAGGACTCCGGCGCTGACCTGGGCATCGCCCATGACGGCGATGCCGACCGCCTCATGGCGGTGGACGACCGGGGCCGGTTTATCTCCGGTGACCGCCTCCTGGCGGTCCTGGCCCGGGCGGTCGGCGCTAAAGAGGTGGTCACCACGCTGGATGCCTCCATGGCCATCGAGGAGATGGGCTTCGAGGTGCGGCGCACGAAGATAGGGGACACCTGGGTCTCCGAGGAGCTGCGGAACGGCGGGGACTTCGGCGGGGAGACGTCGGGGGCCTGGATTTTCCCCGGAATCTCCCTCTGCCCGGACGGCATCTACGCCGCCGCGCAAATGGCGGCTATCGCCGCCGGACACAAATTGTCGGAACTGGTCGACGCCGTACCGGCTTATCCCTTATTGCGGGGCAGCGTCGCCGCTGACGGGGTCGTTATGTCCCGCCTGGAGTCCGGCCTCAAGTCGCTGGGGACGGCCAGAATCAGCCACACCGACGGCCTGAAGCTGGACTTTGCCGACGGCTGGCTATTAGTCCGTCCCTCCGGCACCGAACCTAAAATCAGGCTCACCGCCGAGGCCAGGACGGAGGCCAGGGCCCGGCAGCTTTATGATAACACGCTGAAAGCTATCAATAGCGCTGCGGGCACCGCGGGGAGGGTAAATTGAAAGCCGTCATTTTAGCCGCCGGCGAAGGCAACCGGATGCGTCCCCTCACCAGCCACCGCCCCAAGGTGATGCTGCCCATCGCTAACAAGCCCATCGTGGAGCACCTGCTGGTAGAGGCCGGGGAGGCCGGCATCAGGGAGTTCGTCTTCATCGTCGGCTACGGCGATGCCCAGGTGAGGAGCTACTTCGGGGAAGGGGAGAAATGGGGGGTAAGCATCGCCTACGCCGAGCAGCGCAAGCAGCTGGGCACGGCGGACGCCATCCGGATGGTGGCGGGCGTGGTGGACGGCAACTTCCTGGTCATCAACGGCGACGTCGTCGTCAGCCGCAAGGACATCAAACGACTGGCCAAAAGCGGCCATAATACCATGAGCGTCATCCAGGTGAAAGACCCGCGCGGCCTGGGGATGGTCGAGCTTGCCGAGGACCGGGTCATCAATATCTACGAAAAGACGGAAAAGCCCCCGACCCTCATGGCCAATGCCGGGCTTTACCTCTTCACGCCGCAGATATTCGACGCCATCGCGCGGACGGAGAAGTCGCCGCGGGGCGAGTACGAAATAACCGATTCCCTCCAGATGTTGATGGACACCGCCGACGGGCTGCATTACCAGGAGATAAAGTCCTGGCTCGACCTCTCTTATCCCTGGGACCTGCTGCGGGCCAATGAGTCCATGCTGGCCGGTCTCGTGGCGGAGAACCTCGGCGAGGTGGAGGCCAATGTCGTGCTCAAGGGAAACGTGGTCATCGGTAAGGGCACAGCGGTGAGGTCGGGCGCCTACATCGTCGGGCCGGTCATCATCGGGGAGGACTGCGAAGTCGGGCCGAACTGCTATATCCGCCCGTCCACGGCCATCGGGGACGGCTGCCACATCGGCGCCGCCGTGGAAATCAAAAACTCCATCATCATGCGGGGCACCAGGGTACCGCACCACAACTACGTGGGTGACAGCGTCATCGGCGAGGAGTGCAACCTCGGCGCCGGCACCAAGATTGCCAACCTGCGTCTGGACAAGAAGAATATCTTCGCCGGCGGCATCGATACCGGCCGGCGCAAGCTGGGGGCTATCATCGGCGACCGCGTCGAGACGGGGATTAACGCCTCCATTAACGTCGGCGCCATCATCGGCAATAACACCTTCATCGGGCCGGGGGCGGTGGCCAGCGGCGTGATTCTACCGGATTCAAAGATATTTTGAGGGGTGGCTTATGAAACAGGCAATTGTTCTGGCGGCGGGCGAGGGGCAGCGGCTCCGGCCGTTTACCGTGACCCGTCCCAAGGCCATGCTGGCTATCGCGGCCAAGCCCATTTTGCAGTACGTCGTCGAGTCCCTGGCCGCCAATGGCATCCGCCGGATTGTCCTCGTGGTGGGTTACCGCAAGGAGCACGTCTTCGACTACATGGGTTCCGGCGAGCCGTTCGGCGTGGAAATCAGCTACGTGACCCAGGAGAATCAGCTGGGCACGGCCCATGCCCTGGCGCAGGCCAGGGAGGTGGCCGACGACGAGTTCCTCGTCCTGCACGGGGACAACCTCATCGAGGCGGCCACCATCGCCGACTTCGTGGCGGTTGAGCCGGACGCGGTGCTGGTCAAGAGAGTGGCCGACCCCGTCCGCTACGGGGT
Organism: Chloroflexi bacterium RBG_16_60_22; assembly: GCA_001796935.1. GTDB lineage: Bacteria > Chloroflexota > Dehalococcoidia > Dehalococcoidales > RBG-16-60-22 > RBG-16-60-22. The sequence goes on along the minus strand of MGNX01000038.1, from coordinate 9,247 downwards.
GGTGAATATCGAAGGCGACGAGGTGAAGGAAATCATCGAGAAGCCCCGGGAGGCCGGCTCCAACCTGGTCAATACCGGCATCTACGCCTTCAGCCGGGAAATCTTCCGCTTCACGGAGTCGGTGCTGGATATCCCCGATGCCCTGAACAACATGATTGCCGGGGGTCGCTCCATCAGAGCGCTGGAGACCACCGGCGCCCGGCTCGACGTTGTTTACCCCTGGGACATCCTCAGTCTCAACGCCGCCGTCCTCGGCGACATGGAGGCCAGGCTGGGCGGCAGCATCGAGGACGGGGTATCCCTCAAGGGGCAGGTCACCGTGGGCCAGGATACCGTGATAAGGTCCGGCAGCTATATCTCCGGGCCGGTGGTCATCGGCGCCGGCTGCGATATCGGGCCAAACGTCAGCATCCTGCCGGCCACCAGTATCGGCGATAACGTGGTCATCAACTCCTTTACCGAGGTAAAAAACAGCGTCATCTGTAACGACGTCACCGTCGGCCCCGGCTGCGTCGTCAACGATTCCGTTATCGGCAAGGGCTGCGTGATAAAGGGTCGGTTCGCCGCCTTCGGCGGCCAGAGCGAAATCAGAATCAACGGGGAGAGCCCGCTGGTGAACGTCGGCGTGATGATGGGCGAAGACTGCAGCGTGGACAACAACGTCACCGCCCAGCCGGGCACCATCCTCGGCAACTACTGCCAGGTACGGATGGAGAAGGTCATCGGCGGCCGGATACCGGACCGCAGCCTGGTGTACTAGGCTTATTATTAGAACGGGGACTGACTAAACATGTGCGGCATCGTCGGTTATATCGGCGCCAGGAAGGCCCAGTCGGTCCTCCTCGACTGCCTCGGCAAGCTGGAGTACCGCGGCTATGATTCCTGCGGCATCGCCGTCCTGAACGACGGCATCGAGGTCCGCAAGGACGCCGTCCGGGTCAAGGCGCTGGCCAAAGCGCTGGCGCCGCTGAACGGCACGACCGGCATCGGGCATACCCGCTGGGCCACCCACGGTGAGCCCTCCAAGGTCAACGCCCACCCGCAGTGCGACTGCACCGGGCGGATTGCCGTGGTCCACAACGGCGTCATCAACAACTTCCAGAAGCTCCGCGAGCAGCTGGCGGAGGAAGGGCATACCCTGGCCTCCCAGACCGATACCGAGGTGATACCGCACCTGATTGAGAAATACTATGACGGCGACTTCGTTAAGGCCGTGGAGCGGGCCCTGAAAGACATCGAGGGCTCCTACACCATGATTGCCCTCATGGCCGGCGAGTCGCGGCTGGTGGCCGCCCGGAAAGACAGCCCGCTGATTATCGGCATCGGCGACCGGGAGAACTTCCTCGCCTCGGACGTCCCGGCGCTGCTGGACTACACCAGCCGGGTCATCTACCTGGAAGACGGGGACATCGCCGTGGTCAACGCCGGCGGCGTCCGGGTGAAGAACAACGGCTCTCCAATCGTCCGGGAAGAGCACAAGATACTCTGGAGCGTGGAGGACGCCCAGAAGGGCGGCTACGAGCACTTCATGCTCAAGGAAATTCACGAGCAGCCCAGGGTCATCCGGGATACCCTCGCCGAGTACATCGCGTCGGCGGAACCCATCGCCGACCTCACGGCGGCGGGGGGAACGGGACCGGAAGACCTGCTGATACTGGCCTGCGGCACCTCGTACCACGCCGGCCTGGTAGGCAAGTACATCATCGAGGGGCTGGTGAAAATCCCGGTAAGGTGTGAAATGGCCGACGAGTTCAATTACGCGGGCCAGGTATCCGCCCGCAACAAAGCGCTGGTCATCACCCAGTCCGGCGAGACGACGGACGCCCTCAAGGCCGTCAAGAAACTCAAGGAAGCGGGCTGCGAGGTCATCGCCATCACCAACGTCGTCGGCAGCACGGCCAGTCGCCTCGCCGACCGCACTATCTACACGCGGGCGGGACCGGAGATAAGCGTGGCGGCCACCAAGACATTCCTCGGCCAGCTCATCGCCCTGTACTGGCTGGCGCTGCCTTACGCGCGGGTGGACATCCGCCGGCTCGACGAGCTCGTCAGGGAGCTGCGGCAGCTGCCGGTCAAGGTGCAGCAGGTCCTGGATAACGAGGCGGCCATCGCCGATATCGCCCGCCAGATGGCCGGCTACGAGAATATCTTTTTCATCGGCAAGGGGATAAACTACCCCGTCGCCCTGGAAGGTGCCCTGAAGCTTAAGGAGATTTCCTACATCCACGCCGAGGGCTACGCCGCCGGCGAGCTCAAGCACGGTCCCTTCGCCCTGCTGGGCAGCCGGACGCCGGTGGTGGCGGTGGTGGCGCAGGACAACACCTGCGAGCCGGTCATCACCAGCATCAAGGAAATCAAGGCCCGGCGGTCGCCGGTGCTGGTGCTGATGAGCGAGGGTGACGATGACACCGCGGAGCTGGCCGACTTTGTCATCACCGTGCCGCAGATCGACCCCCTCTTTTCCCCCGTGGTGAACTCGGTGGCCCTGCAACTGCTCGCCTACTACGTGGCTAAACAGAGGGACTGCCCCATCGACTTCCCCCGCAACCTGGCCAAGAGCGTCACCGTGGAATAGCCACCGGCACGGTGGTGAATTTCCTCCGGGCCAGCCTGGCTGTGGCCACTCCCACGGCTTCAACGTCATGGTCCGAGGCCGATACCAGCAGTATCATGGCTGGGGCCGGCACCTGCCGGGTGACGGCGGTCAGCGCCAGGGTGGCCGGGTGTCCCCGGGCGGCTTCCTCAATAGAGCGGCGCTGGAAATCGATGATATTGAGGAGTCGGCGCGCCGGCTCCGACTCCGACCGTTTGAGCCGTTCGTAGTTGCGCCTGATTCTGGCGATATCGGCTGGCTCCAGGTAGCGTCCTTCGAGGTTCACCGCCCTTATTTCTCCCACCAGTGACAGCGCCCGCCGCAGCATTTCCAGCGGTTCCAGGACGGCGGTGCTCATGACGGCCCTTTCGTGGTTATAGGCGGCCAGCGCGGTGGGGATGTTCTCCCGCGCCAGCGTCAGGGCGGCGGTTATCAGGTTGAAGGCCAGCTTATCGGCCGCTTCCGCGTCCGGCGCCGCCAGGTTGACGGCGATGATAACGGCCTGGTCGCCGACCTCCTGGAACTCCCTCACGATGAGCTGGCTCAGCTTCAAGGTATGCTTCCAGTCGATGTCCTTGAGCCGGTCGCCGGGCTGGTAGGCACGGCTATCCCGGTACTCGCTGCCGCGCTCCGGCGGCACATTGGCCGGCGGCGGCAGCTTGGCGGCGGTCACCACCCCGGAGTCGGTCTGCTTCAGGTATTTCCTGGCCAGCCACGCGGCATATTCGGCGCGGGGGATGACGTGGAGGCGGAGCGGTTCCAGCGCCTGGGTTACCCGCACCAGCCCGCGGGGGTCGGTGGCCGAGACGGTGATGCGGGGGCGGGTCCCTCCCGCCAGGGGCGGCGTCAGGCTGACGTGGAGCCGGTTCCGGCCGCCCTTTAAAACTATCTCTGACGGACTCACCTGCACCCAGGAGTCGGCAGCGGCCAGGCGGGCGCGGAGGCTCACCGCCGCCCGGCTGTCGACGTGGAGGGGCACCGTCTCGGTAGCCCCGGCCAGGACCCTCTTCCTCGCCTCGTCCGCGGTGAAGGGACGGCGGGGGACGGCGGCGTAGAAAAATATCATCAACGCCAGCAGGTAAAGGGCCAGGGCGGCGCCGGCAAGGAGCAGGACGGGCCGGCCGGCCGCCAGCGCTATCAGCATCACGGATGCCGCGGCGCCGAGCAGGGCGGCGAAGGCCGGGGTGGTCCGCCTGCCTTCCTTTTCTTTCATCGGCACCGGGGCGCGGTTGTTTTCCCTCAAATTAATGTCGATGAGGTAAATCACGGGCAGGGTGAGTGCCACGGCCGTGATTTGCGTCGCCAGAACCGTCAGCGCGGTCAGGCGTTCCAGCAGGGCCGCCAGGGGCAGCGGCGCCAGGCAGAGCGCCGCCGTGTCGACGACGATATTAAATCGGGGCGGCGGCCGGCGCAGCGCGGCGGAAAGTACCGCCAGCAGCAGGCCGAGGGCCAGCGGCCAGTAGGGCCACGGCGCTACCACGGCGGCGGCCAGCAGCGCCAGCGGCACGTATATTTGACATAATAATATTAAAGATACTCTAGGCATGGTCGCTCTTGGGTACGGGTACCCTGGCGCCTACCTCTTCGATGATGGCGTCCGGGTTGACGTTCTCCATCTCGGCCTCGGGGTTGATGCGGACCCGGTGGTGGAGGGCCGGGACGAGCAATTTTTTAACGTCGTCGGGGATAACGAACCCCCGCTGCTGCAGGAAGGCCCTGGCGCGCGCCCCCTTGAGCAGGGCGATGCCGGCCCGGGGGCTGATGCCCGGCAGCAGGTCCGGGTGGCGGCGCAGGTTATTCACGATTTCCAGGATGTAGCCGCGGATATTATCCGCGACATGCACTGTCCTGACCTCCTGCTGGAGACGGACGATTTCCTCCGGTGCGGTCACCACCCCGATATCCGCCTCGCTGATGGCATCGATGTCCCGTAAAATCAGGTCTTCCTCCTCCGGGCTGGGCAGGCCGCTCCAGGCCCGGAACATGAAGCGGTCCACCTGCACCTCGCTGAGCGGGGATGTCCCCGGGCCGCCGTAGGGAATCTGGGAAGCGACGACGGTGAAAGGCCGCGGCAGCGGATGGGTCTCCCGCTCGATGGTGACCTGCTGCTCCTGCATGGACTCCAGCAGGGCGGACTGGGTGCGGGGGGTGGCCCGGTTCAACTCGTCGGTGAGGAGGATGTTGGCGAAGATGGGCCCGGGCATGAAGGTGCTGCTGCCGTCCGGGCGGTACAGGTAGAACCCGAGGATATCCGAAGGCAGCATGTCCGGGGTGCCCTGCACCCTCTTGAAGGTGCCCCCGATGACCCGGGCGAAGGTGCGGGCGATGGTAGTCTTGGCCGTGCCGGGCAGTCCCTCGATGAGCACGTGCCCCCCGGAGAGCAGGGCCAGCAGCAGCAGCTCCTTGATGTCCTCCTTGCCTACCACTACCCGGGATACCTCGGCGATAATCCTCTCCGGTGTGGCCTGTCCTTTTTCCGACCCGGTTGTCATTTTCGACTCCTTTCCGGCGATTTTATCTTCTTCCCGTGCCATACCGGCACCAGTATTATCACCAGCGCCGCCAGCACCAGCCCCGCCGTGCCCGGCAGGCTCGCCAGGAGGTCCCGTGTCCGCTTCAAAGCGTCCTTGGTGCGGTGTAGCTCCGAGGCGGGCAGGTGCGACTGGTCGAGGTAGAGCGCGGTCGAGCCGGCGGCGATGTTTTGCATCAAGACGGCATTGCCTCCCAGCGACTCCATGGCGTTGATGAAGAGACTGGGGTCGGCGATGAGGACGACCTGGCCCCGCCCCGCCGCCTGGCGGGCGATGACCGGCAGCGGGCCGGCAGGCTCGTTTTCTTCCCGGGTGCCGCTGCCGTCGCGGTCAAGGAAGCTGAACGCTGACGACCGGGCGAGGACGCCGCCCCCGCCGACGCCGTCCAGGCTGGTAGCGTGGTTGAAGACCAGGTTATCTGCGTTCGCGGTCAGGGGGTCGGACGCTAGATGTATTATCCGGGGGAACTGCTCGTTCCGGTAGTTGACCAGCGGGTCGAGCAGGACCTCGCCGCTGAAACGCGCCCCCAGCCCCAGGGCCTCCAGGACCTCGTTGCCGTGGCCGTAGTCGTCGGCCAGAATTAATCTGCCGCCCCCGGTGACGAAGTCGCCGATTCGCTCCAGCTCGGCTTCGGTATAGCCGGCGTAGGGGATGGTAATCAGGGTCGCCCCCTCCCCTGAAGGTGGCAGGTCGGCCAGGGAGTTGAGGGGCCGGACCGGGTAGCGGGTGCCCAGGTCCCCGGCGCCGTTCCAGAAGGGGTTTTCCACACGGAAGTCATCGTTGGAAGGAAAAAACCACGCCGTGATAATCAGGGCGATTACCGTGGCGGCGGTGACGATGAATAAAAACCTACGCAGTCCCACGGTGTCGCTCCTCCCTGATGGTGTCGGCCAGCTCCTCGGCCCGGGCGGCTTCCTCCCGGCCCGCCCCGGAGGCGGAGTAAAGGGCGCTCTCCGCGATGGCGGTCAGCTCGGCGAAGGTCCGGGTAATCGCCGTGGGCAGGGACGCCGTTTCCAGGAACTCCCGCAGGGTATGGCTCGGCGCCATGATAGCCCCGGTTATCCTTTCCACCACCTCAAGCGCTCTCCGGTAGGCCGCGATTACCCGCTGGCTGACGGTGGAGAGTCCGGGCCGGGAGGCCGGCACCCGGTTGACCACCGGCTGTTCCGGCCCACTTGCGGTCATGGCGCTCTTTTCCGCTACCGTCCGCGGCCGGCGGCGGTAGAAAAATACGGCCGGGACGGCCAGCGCTCCCAGCGCCAGGGCGCCGGTCAGCGGGTTGGCGGTGATTACCTGTCTTTTCACCTCTGCTAATCCCCCGGCGGTCACCGGCGAGGTCATCGTGACGGCAATATCCCGGACGCCTACCGGCGACAGGTCAAAGGGGTTACGGGCGGCGGCGGTGTAAAAGGGGTTGGCGGCCAGCGGTGCCCCGCCGGGCAGGAGGTCCAGCTTCAGAGTATCGTTGAAATAGCCGTCCGGCGACGTGACAACCGTGCGCACGGAGTCTTTGAAGGTCAGGATTACCGGGGTATCCGCCACCGGCCCGAAGTCGTGATAGGCCCGGCCGCCGATTCGGATGGCTCCCGGCAGGATGACCAGGGTCGGCGTTTGCACCTCTATGTGAACGGGTAATACCAGGACATTAATGCCCCGGTCCTGGCGGGCGCCGGAGTAGCGGCCCATCGGGGGGACGGCCACGGTCAGGGTATGGCGGCCGGGCGGGAGGTTTCCCGGCGGGGTTATCTCCCGGCGGAACGGGCCCGGCGCCGGTGCTTCCGCCACCCGGGAGCCGTCGAGGAAAATGCCGGTGACGCGGCCCTGGCTGTCGTCGGCGGCGTCGACCTGCCCGCTGACGTCGAAGGGGAACCCCGCATAGACGCTGGCGGGGGTATCGACCCGGAGACGGGTGGGGTAGAACCGGGCCTCGATGGTCACCGACTGGCTCAGGCTGGCCAGATAGACATCGGCATCGCCACCGGCGGGTCCGTACCGGGCCGTCAGGGTCATGTTGCCCGTGTAGGCGTAGGGCAGGGTAACGGCCGCGCGGTAAATGCCGTCGGAGGCCGTGACGGTGGTGGTGTTGGTCGTGGCGGTGACGGTGGTATTACCGGGAGTCGTGGCCTTGTAGGCGAGGTACAGGACGATGCTCCGGCCGTCCAGGCCGGCATCGCCGTCACTGAGCCGGCCGGAGGCGGTGACGCTGTCGCCGACGAAGGCCGCGGCGGGGTCGACGCCCAGGGAAAGCTCGGTGGGAGCCAGCGCCGACATTTTAATATACTGCCCGGTCAGACTATCCCGCAGGTCGCTTAACTGGTCGATGAGGTCGGCCAGCCTGGCCAGGCTCTCTTCGAGCTGACGGTGGGCGCGGGTCAGCCGAGCGGGGGCGGCTGCCGCGAAAACGCTAAAACGCTCCTCGAGGGTCGTGGTAGCGGTCCGGACGTCTTTCATCAGGGAAACGGCCTGGCGGATATCCCCATCGGCCGCGTCGAGCATCACCCTGGCCTCGTCTGCCCGGTTGCCCGTCAGCAGCCTCGATGTTTCATCCAGCCAAGATTCCAGGCTGTCCAGGGTGGTAAAAAGCCGCCGGTAGAGATTACTGTACCGGTCGGTGATGTACTGGATATCGTCCGGGAGAGAGGCATGCTCCAGCTCTTCAAGGATGTCCTGCGTACCCCGGTACCGGCGCCGGCTGGCCTCGTCGATAATCAGGCTGTAGGAAAGCAGCAGTCCCGCTTCGTCAAGCCGTCCGGTAGCCAGGTAAGGGTCTTCGTGGGGGGTGTGGGCGGGCTGGGCAAGGGCGAGCAGGCCGGGGGAAATCAGTCCCGGCACGGTTAATGCCATCAATATAAGTACCAGCTTTTTCATCATGGGCCTGGAAGGGACCGGTATTTATGTCAGTATATTGATAATCTGGAGTCCCAGCACCACGATGAAGCCCGCGAAGAGGATGGCGCCGGCATAGTTCAGGCCGCGGCGGGCCCTGCCGCTGAAATACGCGTAAAGCTCGGTAATTATCAGGGCTTCCACGATGAAGACGATATAGTACACGTCCAGGGAATTTCCCCCGAGGGCGATGAGGGTAACGGCGGTCAGGAGCAGGCAGACGGAGACCGTCAGGATATAGCGGTTGTACAGTCTCACCCGAGGACCTCGAGCGCCACGCGGTATTTACCGTTGCTCTGCTCCTCGCGGCGGATGGTCACCGGCCGGTCCCAGGCCTCGGCGGCAATCGAGGCGACCATCGATGCCAGGGGCCGGCCGAGACACCGGTGAGACCACGCCGCGCCGTTTTTCATCCTGGGCTTACGTATCTCGATATCGATAACGTTTTCGCGGCAGATGACGCTGGCCCCGTCGGCGATACCGAGCCTTCCGGCGAACAGCGCATTCAGTGATTCTTCAAGGGACTCCCCCGTGGCCGCGGGTTTCGACTCCAGCAGGCCGACGGCAGCGCTGCCGATGGTGGCCACCAGCAACCCGACGTCCTCCGGGTCGGTTCCGTAACGGGTGATGAGCCGCTGCGGCAGGGTGGCGGTTATTTTCGGCTGCGTGCCATTGTGGCGCAGAGGGATGAAGGCACGTGGACGGTCACCGGATAACGAGGACGGGAGGTAAATGGCCCGGGTCCTGACCCCGAGCTCTTCTATCAGGGCGGCAATATTATCGACACCGGTCTCCAGCAGCAGGGCACAGACCTCGGGAGGCAGCTCGGGCACGGCCTTGCTCAGGGCCAGCAGGATAACCGAGATGATAAGCAGGCTGATACCCAGCGCCGTCAGCCAGGTCAGGTGAAAGACGGCATAGGCCGATAAGGATACCAGCACCCCGGCAATCAGCAGCCCCAGGCCGGACCAGGTATAAGGATTCTTATTAACCAACGGCGCTCCCTGCCATAAATATGCTATTTGGCACCATTGTAATACTTTATATGCCAGTTGTCAACATGAACCGGCGGTTATTTTTACCCGTACTGGCTAAAATAACGCAGCACATGATGCAGCAAAGAAATAAAACAAATGGAAAGGCGCGGTCCGGGGATTGACCGCGCCTTTCTTAACTTAACGCCTGAAATTGGCGTTAACCGGTTAGTTCAGGCTTTACGACGTCTGCCGGCGGTAGA
>MGNX01000037.1:570-8782 GCA_001796935.1 Chloroflexi bacterium RBG_16_60_22 | reverse complement strand
AAGAGCGCGGGCTTCCCGTTCCTAAACGAAATCTCAATCCCACCGTAACCATAAAGAACGCCGAGCTGGCGGGAGTTGGCTAGGAATTGACATGCGGATTTTTCTAGGTGACCGGAGCAGGACTGATGACATAGTCAAGATTGCCGTATTGAAATTTTTTGGCGATGAACCCAACGTTCGTGAACAATTCCTTCTAGATTTAACTTTCCCAGAACCTCCTGCACCAGCACCCGAGATTCTATTTGAAATCTTACGGCATCTAAGAGAATTCTCTCAGATATTTTACGGTATCTTCGCTTCACTGGCAGCATCATATATTTTTCATCAAATCCATCAAAAGCGTGAAAACAGACAATTACAAAAGGAACTTGAGGAAAGTCTCCGCAGAATATTGCAAGAAAACAAAGATGAAATCATTACTCTCCTGAATCACAATAGGGAATTGGGAAAACAATTTGCCAAAATCGACTTAAAGAAACACTATATACGTTACACTCCCGGCATGAAGGAAAAATGGGAGATACGGTTAAAGATTTATGGTGATGGAGCAGAACTACTTCTAGATTCGAAGGAAACGCCTAAGAGGATAATAGAAATATTTAATCAGATAACTTTTAGTGGTCAAGATGCAACTGGAAATAACGATGTTCAGCCAAAATAGCATCTGCCCATTGGACATTACTCGATGATAACTAAGAGTAGCTATAGTACGCGTGAAATGGCACACATCCATGTTTGTGCAATAGTGATAATTTACATACAGTTTGTCAAAGCCGTAGAACACCCTGTGGGATATCCGGTTTAAGAACATTTTTCTCTGCTACCGGCATAATCTTGGGGCGTCCAATTTATACAAGTACGGCGTGATTAATCCACTTTCTTGCTGCTAAATTCCCTCCCCGTTAACCCGTTCCCGTCGTCTGAGCTTGGTTCGCCAACTTTCTTTGTGTTACAATCCAGATAAGAGGCCGTTGACAACATTGAGCCTGTCTCCTCTGGTGGCTACGCAATATAATTAAATTAAGGCGAATTCTTGACAACGGAAAATAGAAACAGTAACGCGGCCTTGGTTATCGGTGCCGGCATTGCCGGAATCAAGGTCGCCCTGGAGATAGCTGAGTCCGGGGCCAGGGTTTACCTCTGCGACCGCCAGCCGCATATCGGCGGCACACTCGTTCAGCTCGATAAGTGGTTCCCCGATAATCACTGCGGCCTGTGTAAAATACTGCCCGTTTTTAACCGTGACCGCACCGGCCAGTACTGCCTGCGCCGGGGGCTGCTCCACCCCAACATCGAGCTGCTGCTCCACCACCAGGTGAAGAAGGTCGAAGGCAAACCCGGCCGTTTTTCCGTAACCCTTAAGCCCGAGTACCCCCGGGTAAATCCCGAGCTCTGCACCGGCTGCGGAATATGCGAGGCGGCTTGCCCCGTGACGGACGATGCTAATTTCAATCAAGTCCCGGGTGGTCACCGTGCTATTTTTCTGCATCATCCTCTCGCGCTTCCCAAGACCTATAGTATCGATGCGGAGCGTTGCACGAGGTGCGGCGCCTGCGTAGACGCTTGCCCGACGCGAGCCATCTCCATGTCCGCCCCGGACGAGGGTCTTCAGCTAAAGGTGGGGGCCATTATTCTGTCGACGGGATTTGAAAACTTCGACGCTACCACGGCCACGCAATACGGCTATCAACGCTACCCTAACGTCATCACCGGCCTCGAGCTGGAACGCCGGCCGGGCGGTTCCGGTCCTTTCCCGGGCGTTCTGTACCGGCCTTCCGACGGGGCAATACCCAGGTCCATAGCCTTCCTGCAGTGCGTGGGCTGCCGGGACCGGAAGAGAGATTATTGCTCTTCAGCCTGCTGCATGTATGCCATCAAGGAAGCGACCATGATAAAGGAGATGTATCCGGACACGGACGTCAATATCTTCTTCATGGACCTGCGCGCTTTCGGAAAAGGACATCATCGCTACTATGACAAGGCCCGGGACGAGCTTGGCGTCAGGTTCACCCGCCAGCGCGTTCCGGCGGTAAAACAGGACTTCCGAACTGGTGACTTGCTCATCATGGCCTTTGACCAGTCCGGTGAGGTAATAACGAGTCGCTTCGACATGGTGGTGCTCGCGACGGGACAGACGCCATCACGGGAATTCGAGGAAACCTGCCAGATACTGGGAATAAAGACAAATAAATGGGGTTTTGCCGCCACCGGGGCCTTTTCGGCGGTGGACACGACCCGCGAAGGCATTTTTGTCTGCGGAACGGCCTCGACTCCCCAGGACATCGCCGACACGCTGGTGGAAGCTACCGCGGCGGCCGGCCGGGCCATGGGTTTTCTCGGTTCGGAAAAAGCCCTTCCCGTTACACCCCCCCGACCGGGTGAGGAAGAGGCCGGGGCGGCGGTCATCCTGTGCAACTGCTATGGTCAAGTCGGGCAGACAATAAACCTGAGGGAAATCGCCGATTTCTGCCACCGGGCGCCCGGGGTGGCCTACGTTGAAGAGGTGGTTCACCTCTGCCACCCGGAGACCTGGCGGGAGGTAAAAGCGCGGTTGAGTGAGAGCGGTGTCAACAAAGCGGTCATCGCGGCGTGTTCCCTGCTCCCTCCCCCCGGACTGTACGAAGATACGTGCATCGAGTTGATAAACATCCGCGAGCAGCTCGCCTGGGTCCACCGCGACGATGGCCTCAAAGCCACGGAAAAAGCCGGGCGCCTCGTCAATATGGCGCTGGAGAAGATTCATAGCCAGGAATATGTTCCTCCCCCCGAAGGGGAGTCGGTCGTCCCCGGGGCTCTGGTCATCGGCGGGGGCCTGGCGGGACTGTCGGCCGCGCGTGCCATCGCCGAACGCGGCTTTGGGGTCGAGGTAGTCGAAAAGTCCGACGCCCTCGGCGGGAACGCCGGGCACGTCTTCTCCCTGCTGGGGGGAGAAAACCCCCGGGAGTACCTGGAAAACCTCGTCGACGAAGTGAAGAACCACCCCCGTATCCACCTCCGACTGAACACCGAGGTGGTCGGGGTTACCGGGCATATCGGGAATTTCAAATGTACTTTAAAAGACGAGCGGTCGGAGACCGCCGATATCGAGGCCGGGGCCATCATCGTGGCTACCGGCGCCGGGGAGTCCCGTCCCTCCGAGTATCTCTACGGCCGGGCCGGGCAGGTAATCACCCAGCGGGAACTGGAAGCCGGGCTCGCCTCTGGCCGTATTGACGCCGCAGCCCTGAGGTCGGTGGCGATGGTTCAATGCGTGGGCTCGCGGGACAAAGACCGGCCTTACTGCAGTCGCGTCTGCTGCTCCCAGGCCCTGAAAAATGCCCTGAACCTGAAGCTGCTGAACCCGGAGACGGAAATCACCGTCTTCTACCGGGACATCATGAGCTACGGCTTTAGAGAAGAATATTACACCCGGGCCAGGGAAGCGGGCGTGCTGTTCGTCAGGTACGAGCCGGAACAGAAGCCGCAGGTCTCTCTTGAAGATGATGTGCTGGAAATAAGGGCCACTGACCCGGTCACCGGAAACGTTGTTATCATCAGGCCCGACCGGCTGGTGTTGAGCCCGGCGATTGTCCCACCGGATGATAACACGGCACTGTCGCGGGTGCTCGGCATCGGGCTGACCGGGGACGGCTTCTTCAGAGAAATGGAAGCGAAGTTCCTGCCGGTCGATTCCCCCCGGGCGGGAATATTTCTTTGTGGCCTGGCCAGCCGCCCGCAGGATATCAGGGAAACCATCACCCAGGCCGGGGCGGCCGCCCAGCAGGCGGCGGCGTTGCTGTCCCGCTCCCGCCTTACCGGCGGGAAAGCAGTCTCTCTGGTCAACGAGAGACGATGCAGCGGCTGCGAGCTCTGTATCGCCGCCTGCCCGTACGAAGCCCGGGTGAAAAACGTTGAAAAAGGAGTGGCCCGGGTAATCGAAGCGCTGTGCCAGGGCTGCGGCGCCTGTGCCGCCGCCTGTCCCAACGGGGCGGCCAGCCTGCGTGAGCTCAAGGACCAGCAGCTTTTCCGCATCCTCGATGCGGCGCTTTAAAGCGCCGCACACGGGAGTATTTATAGTGGAAGATAAAAAAGAAGGGATTACGGGGGAATACGGAGAAACGGCGGGAAAGGAAGAGTTCGAGCCGTCCCTGGTGGGGTTTTTCTGCAACTGGTGCACCTCAACGGCCGCTGACCTGGCCGGCACCACCCGGCTCCAGTACCCCCCCAATATCCGGCCCATCCGGGTGATGTGCAGCGGCGCCGTGGACCCCGTCTATGTGTTGAGGGCGCTTTGCTCCGGCGCCGACGGCGTGATTATCGGCGGATGTCCCCCGGGCGACTGCCACTATATCTCGGGCAATTATAAGACCCGAAGGCGCATGGCGGCCCTGAAGACCATCCTGAAAACACTGGGACTGGACGACGACCGGGTATGGGTCCGCTGGATAAGCGCTTCCGAGGGGGCTAAGTTCGCCCGGACCATGCGCGAGTTCACCGAAGCGATGAGAAAGAAAGGCCCCAATCCCCTGAAGAACCGCTGGTCAATCTGAATGCGATGAGATAAATGCCGACGAGTGTTTTAATCGAGGTCGGGGAGGGGAATCTGCGGGAGGGCGTCAACTCCTTCCTGAGAAGTATCCTGGAGAAAAAGATGCTGGACGCCCTGCTCGTCCCGCTGGAACTGCCTTCGGGCGGCATGACCGCCCCGGCGCTGGTCAGCGACCCGGCCATGCTCGGGAACGCCAACCCCCTGGCCCCTATAATGACGGTCAGCACCGCCCGGCTGGCATCCTCCCTGACCAAAGTTGCCGCCAGCCAGAGAAAGGTCGGCGTGGTCCTGAGGCCCTGCGAGCTCCGGGCGCTCATCGAGCTGATTAAGCTGAAGCAGGCTTCCCGGGAGAACCTGGTCTTCATCGGGGTTGATTGCTACGGCACCTGCTCTGTTAAGGATTATAACCGGCTCTGCCAGGAGACGCCAGCTCCCGCCGAAGAGCTCCTGAAAAGGGTGAAGAGCGGCGATGAGTCACTGCTGCGGGACGCCTGCCGTGTTTGCGAATACCCCGCTCCTATCAATGCCGACATCGCTATCGGGCTTATCGGCACGGATACCGGGAAGGGGTTCCTGGTCCGGGCGGACAGCGCCGAGGGCGAAAGCGTCCTGGAAGGGCTCGGGCTCAAACCTGGGGTGGCGGTACCGGAAAAGGAGAGGGAGAAGGCGGTCGCTGAACTGGCGGCATCGCGTACCAAAAATAAAAACGAGCTGTATAGTCGTTTTGAAGTCGAGACCACCGGGGTCGACAATCTCCTTTCGGTATTCTCCGCCTGCGTCAACTGCCACAACTGCCGCGTGGCCTGCCCGCTCTGCTACTGCCGGGAGTGTTTCTTCGATTCCGCCACCTTTGACTGGGAGGCGGAGAAATACCTGGGCTGGGCCGAGAAGCGCGGCGCCGTCAGGCTGCCTGCCGACAGCCTGCTCTTTCACCTGACCCGCCTCAACCACATGGCGACGTCCTGCGTGGGCTGCGGTCTCTGCCAGGAGGCCTGCCCCAATGACGTTCCGGTATTTCCCATATTCCGCAAGGTGGGCGAGGAGTTGCAGAAGATGTTCGGGTATGTTCCCGGCCGGAGCCTGGAAGATGAGTTGCCGCTGAGCGTTTTCCGGGAAGAGGAGCTGGGCGAGGTGGGTGAATCATGATTCCCGCCGAATCCGCGGTGAAAGAAGCCGACGGGTTAGCCTTCGGCCGGCGGGTGAGGGAGGACAGCGGGGTTGACTTCAACCGCTGCTACCAGTGCCTGACCTGTACCCTGAGCTGCCCGGTAAGCTTCGCCATGGACTATCAGCCCAACCAGTTAATGCGGATGATTCAGACGGGCGCCGCGGCGGAGGTGTTGCGCAGTCGCACCATCTGGGTCTGTGCCTCCTGCGAGACCTGCGCCGCACGCTGTCCCCAGGGCATTGATATCCCGCGCGTCATGGATACGCTCCGCCAGATAGCGCTCCGTGAGAAGATAGCCGGAAGGGAAGCGGCAATCCCGGCTTTCCACCTGACTTTTTTAAAAAGCATCCGCCGCTGGGGTCGGGAATACGAGCTCGGGATGGTCATCGGGCTGAAAATCAAGACGCGCGACTTCTTCAATGACATCGGCCTGGGAATCAGGATGCTGATGAAGGGAAAGATGGGCCTGCTCCCCCACCGGATAAAAGGCGCCGGCGAGATTCAGGCTATTTTCCGGAAAAGCCGGGAGGTTGGAGAAGATTGAAGTACGCTTATTACCCCGGCTGCTCCCAGGAGACTACCTCCGCCGAATATAACCGGTCGGCCGTGGAGGTCTGCCGGGCGCTGGAAATCGAACTCGTCGAGATTCCGGACTGGAACTGCTGCGGGGCTTCCTCGTGTCATGCCGTGGACGACCGGCTGGCCCACGCCCTGGTGGGGAGGAACCTGGCCATTGCCGAAAAAGAGGGGACGGACCTGGCGGTGGTCTGCCCCGCCTGCTTCCTGAGGCTGCGAAAGACCCGTAAAGAGTTCCGTGACGATGCCGCGCTCCGGGAAAAGCTGCCTGGCCTTATCGATATGCCCTATAGCGCCAGATACGAGGTCAGGCACCTCCTGGATATCCTCGCCAATACGGTGGGCTTCGAAAAGGTGGCGGAGAAGGTTAAAAAACCGCTGGCGGGACTGAAGGTCGTGGCTTACTATGGCTGCTACCTGGTCCGCCCGCCGGAGGTCACCGGCATCGATGACCCCGAGAACCCGCAGATAATGGATACCCTGCTGAAGGCCCTGGGGGCGGACGCCCTCGACTGGAGAGGCAAGGTGGAATGCTGCGGCGGCAGCCTGTTGCTTACCCGGCGGGACATCGAAGGCCGGCTGGTGGCGGGGATTTGCGAGGCGGCCCGCGAGGTGGGGGCGGAGGCCATCGTGACGGCCTGCGGCCTCTGTCAACACAACCTGGAGACCGGCCAGCCGGGTGAAAATCCGCTGCCGGTCTTTTACTTCACCGAGCTCATGGGACTGGCCTACGGGCTCGACGCCCGGCCCTGGCTGCGCCGGCACCTTGTCAACCCCGCGTCTTTGCTGAAAAAGCACGGCTTCAATTGATTATGTAAGGTCTTCCGGCTTCACACCAGCTCGGCCAGCATGACGAATATCTGCTTCTTGGTGGTGTTCTTCACCTGGTTCGCCCCTGACGGGCAGATGGCGCTGCACGCCCCGCACCCCCGGCACAGGGCATCGTTGACCGTCATCACCTGGCGTCGTTCGTCGAAGACCAGCGCCGCGTACTCGCAGGCATTCTCGCACAGCCGGCAGCCGGCGCAGACCTCCTCATCAATACAGGCCACCAGCGGCTCCTTTTTCACCCGGCCGAGGAAGAGCGGCACGCTGGCCTTGACGGCCGCGGCATGCCCTTCGCTGACGGCATCGGTAATGTCCTTGGGCCCGACGCAGCAACCGGCCAGGACGATGCCGTCCGTGGTGGTCTCCACCGGCCCCAGCTTGGGGTGTGCTTCCAGGAAAAAGCCGTCGCTGCCGGTGGAGATGCGTAGCGTCTTGGCCAATCCGGACGTGCCCGCCGCCGGCCACAGCCCCACCGCCAGCACCACCAGGTCGGCTTCTTCTTCGTACATCTCCCCGAGCAGCGTATCCTCCGCCCGGACCACCAGCCGGTCCCCCTGGC
Organism: Chloroflexi bacterium RBG_16_60_22; assembly: GCA_001796935.1. Taxonomy (GTDB): domain Bacteria; phylum Chloroflexota; class Dehalococcoidia; order Dehalococcoidales; family RBG-16-60-22; genus RBG-16-60-22. Next base: position 1,123 of record MGNX01000037.1, on the reverse strand, counting down.
GGCCGACCTCGGACACGGTGCCGCGCCGGTAGAGCACCCCCCGGCCCTGCACCGTTTCGTAAAATTCCTCGTGCCCCTTGCCAAAAGTCCGGACATCGATATAGCAGACCGTAATTTTAGCGTCGGGGATTTTATCCCTGATGTAAAGCGCCTGCTTGGCCGCCGTCATGCAGCATACCCGGGAACAATACTCCACGCCGACACTCTTGTCCCGCGAGCCCACGCACTTGATGAAGACGACGTTCTTCGGCTCGCGGCCGTTTATCTCAATGCGGCCCCCGGTGGGACTGTCATCACGGCTCAACCTCTCGAGGTCGAGGGTGGTGATTACCTCCGGGTAAACCCCATAGCCGAGTTCCGGCTTGAGCCGGGCATCGAAAACCTCATAGCCGGTGGCCACGACGATGGCCCCGACCCCGAGCTCTGTCTCTCCTCCCCCGGCCCTCCTCACCCTGGCTTTGAAGTTGCCGACGTACCCCTCGACCTCAACCACCTCCGACGACGTCAGGACCTCGATGTTACTTTGATTTTTCACTCTTTCCAGTCGGGAGAG
>MGNX01000037.1:0-381 GCA_001796935.1 Chloroflexi bacterium RBG_16_60_22 | reverse complement strand
GCTGCGCCAGCGCCGCCTTGGCCAGCGCCGCCGTCAGGAGTGCTTTAGCCTTCACGGTACCATCTTTCATGTCCGCGTGGACCCAGGAGCACTGCTCCCTGATATTGGCCCGCTCCAGGCGATAGGGATTGAGCCCGGCCTTCTCCACGTTGTTCATAAAGGCGGTCTGGTGCATCGTGGGGGAGCAGGCGGCGATAATCACCCGGTCGAGGCCGTATTCTTCGATGTCATTCCTGATTAACTCCTGGCCCGGGTCGGAACAGACATAGCGGTAGTCACGGACTACCGCCACGCCGGGCAGGCTTCTGGCAAACTCGGCGAACAGACATAGCGGTAGTCACGGACTACCGCCACGCCGGGCAGGCTTCTGGCAAACTCGGC
>MGNX01000036.1:16738-41930 GCA_001796935.1 Chloroflexi bacterium RBG_16_60_22 | reverse complement strand
GCACTCTTCGCGATGGCTGTTCATAACAAGGACCTGCAGACCTCGGATTATGCCGCGGCCGTGCCTCCGCAGCCGGCCTGGTCTCCTCTCTGGACCGGCACCATCGAAGGCGGTGATACCGATTTCTTCGTGTCCCGCGGGTACGCCAGAATCGTGGCCAATCCCCGCGGCGTCGGTAAATCCGAGGACGGCGGTTCCCGCGCCTGGGACTGCTATGACATCATCGAGTGGATAGCCCGGCAGTCCTGGTGCGATGGCAATGTCGGGATGACCGGCATCTCCGGTTTTGGAGCGGAGCAGCTGGCCGTGGCCCGGCAGCAACCGCCTCATTTGAAAGCCATCTTCCCGTTTGACCCCCGCGGGGCCTATGGCGAACTGGGCGGGTTCCGTGACGAATACCCGGGAGGTGTAATTCACACGTTCCGGTATATCTTGTCCCTCTTATCCGTCATGCACGAGACCAGGGGCAGACCGGGAGACCTTTCCCCGGAAGCCGAGAAGCTGTGGCAGGCAGCGATAGACAACCCGGACTACAAGATGTACCCGAACGTCTATAACGTCCTGACCATGAAGGGCCAGATTTATCCCCAATTTTTTAATTTTCTCATCAATCCTTTTGATTCAGAGGAAGCGGTAAAGAAGAGCGAAGCCGAATTCAAAAAGGTTATGGTCCCTACCTATACCGGTTCCGGCTGGTATGGTTATACCTACAAGACGCATCTTAATGGAGCGCAACACTGGTTTCGAGAAATCAACGCGCCAAAGAAATTATTGTTCACTGGCCCGGCGCACCTTGAGCGTCCCTTCCATTCCTATCACGGTGAAATCTTGAGATGGCACGACTACTGGCTGAAGGGCATTGATACTGGCATCATGGATGAACCACCCGTGAAGTTCTGGATGATGGGGGCCAATAAGTGGCGCTATGCCGATGACTGGCCTTTGCCGGAAACTAGATGGACAAAGTTCTACCTGCACAGCTGGGAAAGATTGCGGACGGCCCCGTTCGCTCCTTCCAGCATTGAAGACTACGAGGAGCCGGATGCCTTCCTGCAAATGCCCCCCACCCATACCCGGAAGATAGAACGGTTGAGATATATGACCGGGCCCTTGCCCGAAGATATACTGGTGGCCGGACCCGGCGCGCTTTACCTGTACGCTTCACTGGACCAGCCGGATACCAACTGGATAGTCATCCTCAAGGATGTCGGCCCGGACGAATCGGTCAGGACGGCCCGGCCGGGCGAACTGGATACCCCCGCCGACCTCAAGGAGAGAGAGCTCACCCGGGGCTGGCTTAAAGCCTCCAACCGGGCAGTCGACCCCCGGAGGTCCCGGCCCTGGGAGCCCTGGCACCCGTTGACCAGGGAAGCGGCGAAACCCGTGGTGCCGGGTGAGATAAATGAATATGCTATCGATATCCTGGCGACGGCCAACCTGTTTAAAAAGGGGCATCGCATCTGTCTCGATATCACCTGCCTGGATTTAGCGGAAGGCATCTCCGGCGCCACCGGTGTAGAATATATACCCTACCATATTTGCAGCAGTAAGACCACCGTGCATAAAATCTATCATAATGAAAAATACCCCTCATTTTTGCTATTACCCGTCATACCCGACATCGAGTATCAGCCCAAGAAACGGAAGGTGAAATCACCATTAAAGGTATGACAAAAGGAAGCTATTATGGGTAAACCACTGGAAGGAATCAGGGTCCTTGATTTAACCTGGGTATTATCCGGGCCGTACTCAACCATGATACTCGGCGACCTCGGCGCCGAGGTAATCAAAATAGAGAGGCCGGAAGTCGGGGACATCGGACGGGGAAACGGCCCGCACGTCAACGGAGTCAGCACCTATTTCCTCAGCCTCAACCGCGGGAAAAAGAGCGTCGTCCTCAACCTGGCTTCCCCGAAAGGCAGGGAAATTTTTCTCAGGCTGGTGAAACAGGCGGATATCGTGGTCAGCAATTACGTTCCCGGTACGATGGAAAAGCTGGGTATCGGCTATGACGTCGTTAAAAAGCATAATCCCGGGATAATCTACGCCCTGTGTTCCGGCTTCGGCCAAAACGGCCCCTATAAAGATAAACCCGCCTTTGACGTCATCGTTCAGGCCATGGGTGGTATCATCAGTATCACCGGGGAACCCGGGCGTCCGCCGGTGAGACCGGGCGCCTCGCTGGGAGACATCACCGCCGGCTTGTATATGACTATCGCCATCCTGGCGGCGCTCCGGGAGCGCCAGGTCAGCGGACAGGGGCAGATGATTGACATCAGTATGCTGGATTGTCAGGTAGCTTTGCTGGAGAATGCGTTCGTGCGTTACCTGGCCACCGGGGAAACACCCGGGCCGCTGGGAACCCGTCACCCGGTCTTTACGCCGTTCCAGGTTTTTCCGACCAGGGACGGATATATCGCCGTGGCGACGATGGGCGGGGCGCAGGACCAGTGGCCTGTCTTTTGCGCTATAATCGGCCGCACGGATATTATCGATGACAAGCGGTTTGAGACCGGCTGGCTCCGCTCGCAGAACAACGATATTCTGGAACCCATCCTGAATGAAGCAATGCGACAAAAGACCACCAGCGAATGGATTCACGAATTCGAAGCGGCTTCCGTTGCCTGCGGACCGGTTAATACCATTGATAAAGTGGCCGCCGACCCTCAAATCAGGTCCCGGCATATGATTGTTAACGTGCACCATCAGGCCGGCGGCGACTTCAGGATAGTTAACAACCCTATAAAATATTCCCGGACGCCGTGCAACGTGGAACGGGCATCACCCGGCTTAGGTGATGATACTGAAGAAGTCCTCAAGGGCCTCTTAACCCTCTCTGACCGGGAAATAGCTGAGATGAGAAAGTCTGGCGTCATCTAAGGGGACTAACCTGAATAATAAACGGAGGGTATGATGATACAGGTTACGAAAAATGTCTACGTGGAAAACGGGATGATGGCGTGCAACCTGGGAATGCTGGTCACCAGGGAGGGGGTGGTCCTCATTGATACCCCCATGCAGCCGACCAATGCCGTGAAATGGCGCCGCGAGGCTGAAAAAAAGGGAGAGATAAAATATTTGATTAACACCGAAGAGCACCCCGACCACTGGCAGGGGAGCTATTTCTTTCCGGGAGTTCTCATCACTTCTCAAAATACACGTGCCAGGCTGGAGAAGACCCCTGCCGCCGAAGTTATGGAGACCGTAAAGCACATTGACCCTCCAGGCTTGCCACTGATGAAAGATTATAAAGTGAGACTGGCCGATATCGCCGTCGAAGAAAGCCTGACCATTTATCTGGGAAATCACACTGTCAAACTGTTCCGCCTTCCCGGCCACTCGGCCGGCGGGATGGGCGTTTATCTTCCTGAGGAAAAGGTGGTCTTCACCTCCGATGTGGTTTTCCACAAAAAGAAGACCTGGCTTCAGGAAGCCGACCCCGGGGCGTGGCTTGAATCCCTTAAAAAACTCAATGAGCTCCATATCAATGTTGTGGTCCCGGGACATGGAGATGTCTGTCAGAAGGACTACTTCAAAGAGCAGGGTGACATCGTAAAAAAATGGGCGGACGCGGTGCAAAAGACCATGAAGCAGGGATTAACCGCCGACCAGGCCGCCGCTAAAATCGTCTCTCCGGACCCGTATCCCAAGCAGGAGGGGACACCGATGACGGAAACCGAATTACACAAAACGATAGTGTCTCACCTTTATAGATACTATTCCGGCTAAAACGGTACGCAGTTGGGTTAAAGTGGAAAAACAATAAATCCGGTTATCCCGAACCATCTTGACAATACCCGGCCGGGGCTGTACCTTAATTGATGCAAGGTGGAAGGGGTAATGGGCAGGAAAAGACCGGAGATGCCGGGTACGAAAGACGTGGGTTTGAAAGCGGACCTGCAGGACATCATAGATGCCGTGGAGGACGAGCTTCTGGTGGTCGATTCCGGGTATCGTGTCAGGTTCGCTAACGGCGCCGTGCTGGGCAGGTTTCAAAAGAAGGACGGGTCGCCCATCGGTAAATACTGCTATCAGGTCTTTCAGGACAGGGACAGACCGTGCCGCGACCCTTTATGGGACTGCCCGCTCCAGCAGGTCCTCAGGACCGGCAACGTGACAACGGTTATCCACCCGGTCAACTTACCCGGAGTTTACAGCTACGTTAAAATTACAGCCTATCCGCTTCGGGACAAGCAAGGCAACACGAGGGCGATAGTCGAGTTGAGGAGAGATGTTACGGCGGAAAGAGAGCTGGAGACGCAGATTCTCCGGCGCCACCATCAGCTTTTAGCACTCAGCCGTATTTCAAGCGCGGTGAGCGGGCTGCATGACCTGGACACCATATTAAAAACCGCCCTGGACAATGTACTGGAGCTTATTAACAGCGACATCGGGGGAATTCTGCTGTTAGACGAAGAAACCAACACGCTGAGCTACCGGGTACAAAGGGGCTTGTCCGCCAAATATGTGGAAGAAACGCGAATCCCCCCCGGTGAGAGCATCGCGGGAAAAGTGGCCGAGACCGGCGAGCCTATAATATTGGAAGACATCTCCAAAGACCCGCGCATCACCCGACCTGACCTCGTGCTCGCCGAGGGACTCAGGGGATTCGTTAGCATTCCGTTGAAGGCGAAGGACAAGGTAACCGGAGTAATGAATATCGCGAGCCACGTGGCAAATCGATTCGCCGCCGATGACGTCTCCCTGCTCAAATCTATCGGCGACTATCTGGGAACCGCCATCGAGCAAGCCAGGTTATATGACCAGCTGGCACGAGCCGGGGAAAGATACCGGGCCCTTCTGCAACATGCGTTGACCGCGCAGGAGCAGGAACGAAAGAGGATTGCCCGCGAGCTACACGACGAAACGAGCCAGGCGCTTACCAGTTTGACCCTGAGCCTGCAGGCTATTATGACCATCGCCGAAATGAAGGGCATCGGGGATGCCGAGTTTATGGAAAAGGTGAAAACGACGCACGCTTTCGCGGTCCACGCCGGCCATGAAATCGTCAGGCTGATGAAGGAACTCCGCCCCAGCTTACTGGACGAGCTGGGAATGCCCGCGGCTATCCACAGATATGCCAAGGATACGCTTCAGGCTCAAGGCATTAAAGTATCTACGGAGTTCAGTGGTACGGAGGAGCGTTTCCCGCCGGAAATTGAAGTAACGCTTTTCCGCGTCGCCCAGGGGTTAATCGGCAATATCCTCGAACATTCCGAGGCGAAGAACGCCCTGGTCAAGCTCGATTGCCATGAAAATGAGTGCGTACTATATATCGAAGATGACGGCAAGGGATTTGATGTCAGCAAGCTGACGCGGGTGGACCCCAGCGGTCGGGGGGCAGGTCTGTTCACCATAAAGGAGAGGGTGAGTCTGGTCGGAGGCAGATGCCGTGTTGACTCCCGTCCGGGGCGGGGAACCAAAGTGACCGTGAAAGTGCCGCTGGCGAGAATCTGATGTATGAAAAAAATAAAGGTATTAATCGTCGATGACCATACCCTGGTACGGGCCGGTATCCGTTCCCTGCTCGCGCTGGTTGAAGGCATTGAAGTGGTCGGCGAGGCATCGGACGGGAAAGAAGCTCTGGTAAAGGTAAGGCAGCTTGTTCCGGACGTAGTGCTCATGGACCTGGCAATGCCGGTGATGGGTGGACTGGAAGCGACACGCCGCCTGAGAAAAGAATTCCCCGGGGTAAAGGTGCTGGCGCTGACGCAGTATGACGACAGCGAATACGTCATCCCTATCATCGAAGCCGGCGCCCGCGGCTTTGTCACCAAGATGTCAGCATTCTCGGAACTCGCGGCAGCCATTCAGGCTGCCTACCAGGGAGATTCCTATCTGTCTTCTTCAGCCGCCACGGCTCTGGTCGAGGATATTCAGCAAAAAATCGCGACAGACGGGGAACAAGACCCGTACCAGCAGTTGACCGATAGGGAAAGGGAAGTACTCAAGCTGGTGGCGGAGGGACATACCACCCGGGAAATAGCTGAAATGCTCGTCGTCAGCCCCAAGACCGTGGAATGGTATAAAAGCAGTCTGAATAACAAACTGAACATTCACAGTCGGACCGACCTCATCAAGTTCGCCATTCGCAAGCGCGTGATAACTTTATAACAGGCTAAACCAATCCCCATCAATTCAAATTCCCCAATTCTGGCATTAACCGGTATTTTCCCCGGGTCTAAACTAGGGTATTTCCCGGTCGACATTCCGAAAAAAACGCCCCTTTCTTTCCGGTGGATTTCCTATTGAATAGCTCTGGCCGTTAGGTATCATAATAGTAAGCTATTGAATATTGCCACCCGATATGGTCTGAGGTTTTTACCGATGAACGTGGCAAACAAGAGCTATCCAGAAGAGCGTCTGGAGAGGTCTCCGGACCACAGCCTGGTGCCTCCCTGCCAGTCCGCTTGCCCCTTACATATGGATATCAGGGAATATGTCGGCCTGGTTTCCCAGGGCAAGATTATGGAAGCGCTGCAGGTCATCAGGACCGGCAATCCCTTCCCCTCTATTTGCGCCTACGTTTGCACTCATCCGTGTGAAGATGCCTGCCGGCGTTCTCAGGTGGATAAACCGATAGCTATCCGCGCCTTGAAGAGATTCGCCGTGGAATTCGGCGGCGACCGTTTAATTGGGGCTGAAGCTGAGACCAGGCACAAAGAAAAGGTCGCTATCGTCGGGTCCGGTCCGGCCGGTCTATCCTGTGCTTATTATCTCAAGAAGTCCGGCTATCCGGTGACTATCCTGGAAGCTCATTCCGAGCTGGGGGGTATGCTCCGCATCGGCATTCCCCAGTACCGGCTCCCGCGTGATGTCCTGGATATTGAAGTCCAGCGGTTAACGCGGATGGGGGTGGAAATCAGGACGAACACCCGGGTGGTATCCCTGGACCTGCTGTTTGAACTGGGTTACAAAGCTGTCTTTATCACCATCGGTGCCCACCAAAGCCTCAGAATGGGGATTGAAGGAGAGGAAAGTGCCGGAGTGATAGACGGGGCGACCTTTCTCCGCGAGGTAAATCTGGGACTCAAGCCGTCCCTGGGGAGGAGGGTGGCGGTGGTCGGAGGCGGTAATGTGGCCATCGACGCTGCCCGTACGGCAATCCGTTTAGGCGTAAAAAACGTGAGCATCCTCTACCGCCGCAGCCGGGCGGAAATGCCCGCCGAGCCCGGAGAAGTGGAGCAGGCCCTGGAAGAGGGGATAGATATTAAATACCTGGTGACACCAACCAGAATTAAAAGGGAAAACAAGAGGTTAACCGTAACCTGCATAAGAATGGAGCTCGGGGAACCGGACGAAAGCGGCCGTCAGCGCCCCGTTCCCATCAAGGATAGCGAATTCGTTGAAGAACTCGACACCTTAATCGGGGCTATCGGGCAGGCACCGCAGGCCCCGAGCGATTTCGGAGTCCGCCTGGGCAGGGGCAGCACGATTCAGGTTGACCCCGGTACGCTTACCACCAACCGGGCCGGGGTATTCGCCGGAGGCGATGCCGTCACCGGGCCGGCTACGGTGACCGAGGCCCTGGCCGCCGGCAGGCTCGCCGCCTTCCGCATCGATGATTACCTCCGGCACCGCTACCCGCTACCCGGCAAAGAAGACCGGGAAAAGCTAAGTGGCGACCTGCTGCCGGAAACGATAGAGATGATAAGAAAAATCGAGCGGGTTGAGCCCCCGAGTTTAACTGTTGCAGCCAGGGCGAAGGACTTCGGGACGGTTGAGCTCGTTTACGGCTGGGAGCAGGCTACCAACGAAGCCCGAAGGTGCCTGCGGTGCGGCATCGGCGTGGAAATCCTTTTCCAGGACAAGTGTGCCAGCTGCCTCACCTGTCTGAGGGCCTGTCCTTATCACGTGCCCTATCTTGATGCCAGCGGCACCGTCCGCATACCGGCTGACCAGTGTCAGGCCTGCGGTATCTGCGTCGCCGAATGTCCCGCCAAAGCGATAGTCCTGAGAAAGCCGTTTGACCGCCGCCAGGTAACCGAAGAGCTCGGTCATACCGTCAAATCCCTGGCCGAGGCAAAAAACAAGCCGTTCATCATCGGGTTCGGCTGCCAGTACGGTCTCTTCGGGACGGGCAGCCTGGCCAGATTGTGGAGGGGGGCAAAAGCCGGCGTCTGGATTGTACCCGTTCTCTGCGTCGCGAAGGTAGAGGCGACCCACCTGCTGGCTGCCTTCGAGACCGGCGCGGAAGGTGTATTTATTGCCGGATGCGGAGAACAATGCGCCCGGGAAAATACCATCTACTGGGTGCAACAGCGGGTTGCCAGGGTCAGGAAGGTGCTGAAACCAATCGGCCTCGAACCTGAGCGCCTCCAGGTTTTTGCCCTGGGCGCTGCCGCCGAAGACCCGGCCGCGGAGCTGGACAGGTTCGTTGAACAGGTAAGCGCTCTCCGTTTAGCCTCGGTAATAATGGGGGAGGTGAAGAGTTGATAGTCGCTGAACAAAAACCCTTTGAAGAAATAAGGCGGATGATTACCCCTTACGAAAGAGTATTGATACTCGGCTGTGGCACCTGCATGACCGTCTGTGACGCCGGAGGTGAGCGTGAGGTCTCTTTTCTCCATAACGCGCTACGGCTGGCTCAGGCCAGGAGCGGGGACGTGGCCCATACTTTCTCCGAATATACCCTGAAAAGGCAGTGCGACCCCGAATTCCTGGAGCTGCTCCCGGAAAAGGTCGCTGATGTGGACGTAGTCCTCTCTCTCGGTTGCGGTATCGGCGTGCAAGCCATCGCGGAAAGTTTTCCGGAGATGCCCGTGCTGCCCGGCGTCAATACCTCTTTTATGGGCATGACGAAGGAATCAGGGGTCTGGGACGAGCGATGTGCCGCCTGCGGTGATTGCCGATTGGAAGATACCGCCGGCATCTGCCCTATTACCCGGTGCACCAAAGGGATACTCAACGGTCCCTGTGCCGGCACCAAAAAAGGTAAATGCGAGGCCAATAAAGATATGGACTGCGCCTGGATATTGATTTACCAGCGCCTCGAGAGATTGCAGCAACTGGATAAAATGCGCCGGTATTACCCTCCCCGTAATTTCAGGACAATTCCCAGACCGAGAAGGATTGTGACTAAAGCCGCTGTGGTTACAGGAGAGGGCGATGGCTAATTCATCATTTGAAGAGAAACTCGGCTCGAATAAATTCGTCGTGACCACCGAGGTCGGACCTCCTAAAAGCGTGGATATTTCAGAAATGGTCCACCATATCGAGCTGCTCAAGGATAAGGTTGACGCCATCAACATCACGGACCATCAAAGTTCCGTGATGCGTTTCCCTTCGTTAGGCGGCGCCCTGCTGGTAAAGGAGCTCGGTGGCGAGCCCGTCCTGCAAATGACCTGCCGTGACCGCAACCGCCTGGCGCTGCAGGCTGACCTTCTCATGGCTTATTCCCGGGGCATCACCAATGTGCTCTGCCTCACGGGAGATTCGGTTGATGTGGGCGACCACAAGGAAGCCAAACCTGTCTTTGACCTGGATTCCGTTCAGTTATTGAAGATGATAAGGACTCTGGAATCGGGAACGGACATGGGTGGTAACGAGCTTAAGGCTGCCCCCCGGTTCTGCATCGGCGCCACGGTCCACCCGGAAGCGGACTTCGTGGAGCCGCAGCTCGTTAAATTCGATAAGAAGGTAGCTGCCGGGGCGCAGTTTTTCCAGACCCAGGGGATATTTGACCTGGCGAGCCTGCGCCGGTTTATGCAATATGCCTCCCAGTTTAACGTAAAAATCCTGGCCGGTATCATTGTCCTTTCCTCAGCCGGGATGGCCCGGTACATGAACAATAATGTCCCCGGTATAATCGTGTCTCAAACAATTATTGACGAGCTGGCGGCCGTGGAGAAGGGCAAGGGACTTCAGAAAGGAATCGAAATAGCGGCAAGGATGATAAAGACCATAAAGGAAGAGAAACTGTGTCATGGCGTCCATATTATGGCCGTAGGTAATGAAAGGGTGGTCCCCGGAATTTTAGAGGCTGCCGAATTGGTTAATGCATGAAGCCGGGAAGTCTTCAATAGCGCGTGTTCTGAGGTTGGCCGAATCGCCGAATTCAAGACAGGGAGGTGGCATAAAATGAGTACCGAAAAGCCGAAAAGGTCCGCGAAGTCTATCACCAGGGGGGAGAAGAAACCGGGGAAGAAGGAAAGAGTGCTGATTATTGACGACGAGCCCGATTTTGTAGAAGCTTGCCGGCGCACTTTAGAAGCCAGGACCTACGAGGTGGTGATGGCATCAAGCGCGGAGGAAGCTCGGGTGGGGATAAAAGCCGACCCGGACATCATCATTTTAGGTACGCTAGCACCGGCCGGGCAGGCATTTTCCATGTATCAATGGCTGGGAAAGCATCCGAGGTATAAAGACATACCGCTGCTCGTGATTGATGCCAGGTACGAGGAAAGGCCAATCCGGGGGTGGCGAAGACACGAGGGATTACAGGTCGACGGCGAGGAATATTTATTCAAGCCCATCGAGCCGGCTTCGCTGGTTCCGCGAATCCGGAGCCTGCTCGAAGTTGCTACCAGGAAAATAAGGGTGCTCGTCGTCGATGACCATAACATGGTCAGAACGGGGATATGTTCCGTCATCTCGCTGCAAAAGGATATGGAGGTAGTGGGTGAAGCGGCTGACGGGCGTGACGCCTTCGATAAAGCGCTGCGGCTTCTGCCGCACGTGGCGCTGGTGGATATTGTCATGCCCGTAATGAGCGGGATAGAAGCGACAAAGCTAATCAGCAAGGAGTGCCCGGAGACCAAGGTCTTGATTTTAACCCAGTACGACGAGGAAGAAAACATGATTGTCGCCAGACAATCGGGGGCCTATGGCTTTATCCCCAAGAAGGCGGCCAGCACGGACCTCATCTCCGGCATAAGGTATGTAAGCCAGGGGAGATATTACCCGACGTCTTTTGCCGAACTGGTTATCAAACAGAATTGAGCGTCGCGAGAATAGCAGCTCTGCATTATTTTTATCATACGCTCTATAGCTTGGCTTAATGCTATCGCAAATCTATAATCGGAATGACACGCACCTGGACGGCTCTCCCGAGTGCAAGCCGCCCTGCGTTAAAGCCGTCCTGCCGGCTGCGAAAATTGGACCAGCGCCGCGGCGCAGGGACGCTGAGGATACCAGAGGCAGGTCTGATAATGAATATCGTAGACGGGCCAGAGCTGAACTGGAATTCGAAGATAGTTAGCGATACAATATGGAGGAACATACAGGAGGCCTTAGACCGGCCGTAATGGGGGAGGCTCCGTGAAAACTATCAACCTCGACGATATTAAAATCTATCAGCAGTATGACCCCGCTGGCATGCTGGCCCGCATCAAGGAGCTCCCCCTCCAGTGCCGCCAGGCCTACCGGGCCGCCATGAGCTTTGACCTCCCCCCGGACTACGCCGGCGTCAACAAGGTGGTGGTGCTCGGCATGGGGGGCTCGGCCATCGGCGGCGACCTGGTGCGGAGCCTGGCGCAGGCGGAAGCCAGGATACCCGTCACCGTCCACCGCGACTACGGCCTGCCGGCCTTCGTCGATGCTAAGACCCTGGTGATTGCCTCCAGCTACTCGGGCAACACCGAGGAAACCCTCTCGGCCTTCGAGCCGGCGCTCAAAACGGGCGCCAGGATTCTGGCGATGACCACCGGCGGCAAGCTCATGGAAATGGCTCAATCCAAGAAAGTCCCCGTTTTCAAAATCGACTACCAGGCGCAGCCCCGCGCCGCCCTCGGCTACAGCTTTATCCCCACCCTCGCCGTCCTCCAGAAGCTGGGCTTTCTCAGTGATAAAGCGGCGGATGTCGATGAGGCTGTCCAGGTCCTGGAGAAGCTGTCGGCCCGCCTCGACGAGAGGTCGCCGCTGGCTTCCAACCCGGCCAAGCAGCTGGCGCAGCGACTTTACGGTTGTTTGCCGGTGGTTTACGGCGCCGGCATCGCCGCGGAGGCGGCCCACCGCTGGAAGACCCAGATTAACGAGAACGCCAAGGCCTGGGCCTTTTACGAGGTCTTCCCGGAGCTTAACCACAACGCCACGGTCGGCTATCCGTTACCGAAGGAAATAGCCCAGAAAGTCCGGGTGGTCCTGCTGCGGTCGCCTTCTTTCAACGACCGCGTCAGGCTGCGCTACGAGGTCACCTCCGAGCTTCTCAAGCGCGCCGGGGTGGCCTGCGAGTTCGTTGACAGCGAGGGGAAAAGCCCCCTGGCCCAGATGCTCAGCCTGGTGTTCCACGGCGACCTCACCAGCTATTACCTGGCTATCCTCTACCGCGTGGACCCCTCCCCCGTTGAGGTCATCAGCTACCTCAAGGACCGGCTGGCGAAGGGGTAGGGGGAGAAATAGACTCCAGTTTACACTCGTTTCTCGTGTTTTACCTCACCCCTGACCCCTCTCCAGCCGGAGCATAAATGCAACCCCGAGTATCTCATGGCTGGAGAGGGGAGTAAAAGGATGAGGGGGCTGGAGCCCCCTCAAGCTCCCCCATGCTCTAGGCAGCTTAAGCTCCCCACCTTGAAAAGGGAGTGCGACAGCGAGAGGGGGTGAGGTCGAACCTGGATTCCGGCTTTCGCCGGAATGACAACAGGGGGATGAGCCTGCGTAGAGGGGCGCAAGCTTCTCTAAATAGTATCTCCCCCCATCATAAAAAGGGAGTGCGTCAGCGAGAGGGGGCAAAGCCCCCTCTCAACATTACTTCCCCCCTCTCCAAACAATTTATCTACGGAGTGCAAGATATCCCGTGTTTGGAGAGGGGGATTAAGGGGGTGAGGCTAAAAACAAGCTGGAAGCCCTGAAAAACAAGGCTTCCAGCTAGAAATCGTATTTCCGCTTACGTTCTAACGCTTGGTGTACTGCGGCGCCTTGCGGGCCCGCTTGAGGCCGGGCTTCTTGCGCTCCTTGGCCCGGGCGTCCCGCGTCAGCAGGCCGCTCTGGCGCAGAATCGGCTTGAAACGCTCGTCCGCCCGCACCAGGGCGCGGGAGATGCCATGGGAGATGGCCCCGCTCTGGCCGGTGACGCCGCCCCCCTCCACCTTGATGACCGCGTTGTACTTGCCGGTGGTCTCGGTGGCCAGGAACGGCTGGGCGATGGCCCGCTGGTGCTCCAGGGAGGAGAACCTCTCCTCGTAGGGCGTGCCGTTGACGATGATAGCCCCGTTCCCCGCCGTCAGTTTGACGCGCGCCACCGCCGTCTTGCGGCGGCCCGTACCGTAAAAATAGCTCTGCTTATCCATATCGGCGTCCTCTTACTTCGCTTCCTTCTTCTCGGTCTGGAACTGGGATTCGTGCGGGTGCGCCGCGCCGGCGTAGACCCGCAGTCGCTTCTTCATCCGGGCGCCCAGGCGGGTATGCGGCAGCATCCCCCTGACGGAGTGCTCGATGGCCCGCGTCGGGAAATCCTGCATCATCTTCTCCAGCGTGACGCTCTTGAACCCGCCGGGATACCCGGAGTGCCGGTAGTAAAGCTTCTGCCGGCCCTTGTTGCCGGTGACGCGTACCTTCTCCGCATTGATAACCACCACAAAGTCCCCGGTGTCCTGGCTGGGGGTGAACATCGGCTTGTGTTTACCCATCAGCAGGCGGGCTATCCGCGTGGACAGCCTCCCCAGGGTCTGGTCGGCGGCATCTATCAAATGCCAGGCTCGTTCGATGTCAGCCGGTCTGGCGCTGTATGTTTTCATCGTGCATCTCCATTAAAGGGACCGGGGTAGTTGACGCCCACCAGGCAGAGGCCGTCGGCCGGGGCGGTGGGTCCGGCGAGGCCGGGCGTCGCCGCGGCGACGATACGGTGGAACTCTTCGACCGTCATCCGGCCCTGTCCCACGCTGATTAGCGGGCCCACCGTGTTGCGCACCTGGTGGGGCAGAAAGGAATCGGCGGCGATGTCCAGCACCACCATGTCCCCGTCCCGAGTTATTTCCGCTTTACGGACGGTGCGCACCGTCCGCTTCTTCCGGGCGACCTCGCCACTGGAGACGAAGGAAGCGAAGTCGTGCCGCCCGACGAGGGCCCGGCACGCCCGGTTCATCGCCTCGATGTCCAGGTCGCCGTCCACCCGGTAAGAGAAGCCCTGCCGCATCGGCGAGCGCGTCGGGCTGTTTAAAATATAATATTTGTACTCGCGGCCGGTGGCGCCGCGGCGCACGTCGAAATTATCGTCGGCCCGGAACGCCTCTTTCACGGCGATGTCCCGGGGCAGGTGATGGTTCAGCCCGTCGATAAAGGCCTTCAAAGGCAGGTTGGACTCCGTCCGGAAGCTGACCACCTGGCCGCGGGCGTGGACGCCGGCATCGGTGCGGCTGGCCGCTTTAATCCTGGTCTTTTCTCCGGTAAGCTTCTGCAACGCCTTCTCTATCTCCCCCTGAATCGTCGGTCCGTTGGACTGGTACTGTGACCCGCAGTAGCCGGTGCCGTCATATTCGATTGTCAGCACCACCCGGTTATCCGTGGCCAGTCCCGTAACCATTTTCACGCTTCCCGCGGACGCTACTCGACCAGCTCCAGCTTGACCATCGCCGCGCCGTCGCCGAGCCGGGGCTCCAGCTTGACGATGCGGGTATAGCCGCCGGAGCGTTCCTTGTAGCGCGGCCCCAGCTCGGAGAATACCTTCTCCGTTACTTTCTTGTCGGTGATAAAGGAGAGCGCCTGGCGGTACGAGTGCAGGCCGCTCTTCTTGCCCAGCGTTATCATCTTTTCGGCCATGCCGCGCACTTCCTTGGCCTTGGCCTCGGTGGTGACGATTTTTCCGTGCTTAAGCAGGTCGGTCACCAGGTTGCGGTACAGCGCCCGCCGGTGTCCGGTGGCCCGGCCCAGTTTTTTCCCGGCTATCTGATGCCTCATGACCGCGGCTCTCCATCCTCAGATTGTTCTTCAGCTGCCTCGGCGGCGGCGGGCTCTTCAGCCTCGGCCACGGCGGCTGCCGCCTTCTTCTTGCTCTTGCTGGCCGGCTTGGGGGTCTCCTCTTCCGCCTGGGGGGAATCCCCATCTTCCGCCTGGGGGGAATCCCCATCTTCCGCCTCCGTTTCGACCTTGGGGTTGAGGGACAGGCCTATCGAGCCGAGGCGGTCTTCTATCTCCTGGTAGGACTTCTGCCCGAAGTTACGCAGCTTGAGCAGCTCCTTGGTCCCCTTGCCGATGAGCTCGCCCACGGTGGTGATATTGCTGCGCCGCAGGCAGTTCATCGTCCGTACCGAGAGGTCGAGCTGCTCTACGGGCATATTGTACTTCTCGTCGGGGATGGAGAGGCGGATGAGCCGCTCCTCGGCCTTCATCTGGGAAATCTTGACGTACTCCAGGAACGGGGTCAGCTGCTCGATCAAGATGCCGGCAGCGCGACTCACGGCATCCACCGGCGAGGTGGTGCCGTCGGTCCAGATATCCAGAAACAGCCGCTCGCGGCTGGTCTCGCGCCCCATGTGGGTGGGCTCGACGGTATAGTTGACCTTGCGTATCGGCGTGAAAATGGCATCGACCGGAATAGTGCCCACCGGCGTGTTGTCGGTGGCCTCGGCGGTCTGGAAACCCGTCCCCAGCTCCACGTCGAACTCCACGTAGAGCCGGCTACCGGGATTGTTGAGCGTAACCAGGCCGAGCTCCGGGTTGGTTATCTCAAAGTCGGCCGAGGGCTTGATGTCCGCCGCCGTGATGCGGCGTTCCCCCTCCACCTCCAGCGTCAGCATGCCGCCGCGGTCGGAGAGGGGCTTCAACCTCATCTCCTTGACATTGAGCAGGAACTCCATGACGTCTTCCTTGGCGTTGGGGATAACCGTGAACTCGTGCTGGACTCCCTCAATTCTCACCTGAGTTACGGCTGCCCCGGGAAGGTAGCCGAGCAGCACACGGCGCAGGGAGTTGCCCAGGGTCATACCAAACCCCTTCTCCAGTGGTTCCGCGACGAACCGCCCGTAATTATCCGCTTGTTCGGTACATTCTATATTCGGGACTAATAGTCCAGCCAATTGGTTGCCTCCTTGTTGCTACCGCGAGTAATACTCAACAATCGCTTTTCCGTCGAACCGGGCGTCAACCTCTTCCGGGGTGGGCAGGGACAGGACCTGCCCGGTGAGGGTCTGCCGGTCCAGGCTCAGCCAGTTCAGGACGGTCTTGGCCTCGATGTCCTGGACCAGCTGCTTGAAATACTCGGACTTCTGGCTGCCCTCCCGCCACTTGACGGTATCGCCTTCCTTGACCAGGCAGGAAGGGACGTTGGTCCTGCGGCCGTTCAGCATGATGTGCCCGTGCCGCACCAGCTGGCGCGCCTGCGGCCGCGAATCGGCGAAGCCGAGGCGGTAAACGACGTTATCCAGGCGTCTCTCCATCAGCACCAGCAGGTTCTCGCCGGTGATGCCAGCCTGCTTCTCGGCGCTGCTGAAGGTCTTGTGGAACTGCCGCTCCAGAATACCGTAGGTGTAGCGTGCCTTCTGCTTCTCGCGGAGCTGCAGGGCGCGGTCGGAGAAGCGGCGGCGCCGCCGCGAGGTCTGCTGCCCCGGCGGTTTGGGCCGCTTGTCCACGGCGCACTTGGGTGTAAAGCAGCGGCCGCCCTTCAATAAGAGCTTCTCGCCGCTGCGTCGACATAATCGACAGACTGCTCCTGTATATCTTGCCATACTCTTCCCCTCTTAGACTCGTCTCCTCTTGGGAGGCCGGCACCCGGCGTGCGGGATGGGCGTGACGTCCCTGATGCCGGTGATGTAAAGGCCGGAGCCCTGCAGCGAGCGGATAGCCGCCTCGCGGCCGCTCCCCGGACCCTTGATATAGACCTCCACCTGGCGCAGGCCGTGGACCATGGCCTTGCGGGCGGCGTCACGGGCGGCCATCTGGGCCGCGTAGGGCGTGCCCTTGCGGGAACCCTTGAACCCGGCCGTCCCGGAGCTGCCCCAGGCCAGGGCGTTGCCCTGGGGGTCGGTCAGCGTCACGATGGTATTGTTAAAGCTGGACTGGACGTAAGCCCGCCCGGTAGGGACGGCCTTGCGCTCCCTTCGCCTCGCTTTTGCCTTCTTTTTCTGTGCCACCCTGTCCTCCTTGTGTCAGTTCACCCGACTATTTCTTGGCCATGCCGCGCTTCTGGCCGCGGCCGGCGACCGTCTTACGCGGTCCGCGCTTGGTGCGGGCGTTGGTGCGCGACCGTTGCCCCCTCACCGGCAGGCCGTGGCGGTGCCGGAGACCGCGGTAGCTGCCGATTTCTATCAGGCGCTTGATATTGAAGTTAATCTCTTTCCGGAGCTCGCCCTCCACCCGGTACTGCTTATCGATGATTTCACGCAGCTTATTGACTTCTTCCTCGGTGAGGTCCTTGACACGGATCTCCGGAGCGATTTTCGCCTGGGACAAAATCTTTAAGCTCTGGGCCCGGCCGATGCCGTAAATGTACTGCAGCGATACCCAGGCCTGCTTATTAACCGGTATATCTATTCCCGCGACACGTGGCATATTCTCCCTCCTTGGCTATCCCTGCCGCTGCTTATGCTTCGGGTTGCTGCAGATAATCCGGAGCACGCCCCGGCGTTTTACCACCTTGCACTTATCACACCTTACTTTGACGGAAGCCCTGACTTTCATAATCTTTTACCTTTACCTTACTTGAGCCGGTAGGTGATTCTGCCCCGCTTCAGGTCATAGGGTGACAGCTCGATGAGGACCTTGTCCCCGGGCAGGACCCTGATATAGTGCATTCTTATCTTGCCCGAGATATGGGCCAGCACCTCGTGCTTGTTGGGTAGCTCGACGCGGAACATGGCATTAGGTAGCGCTTCCACTACCGTCCCTTCCACCTCGATGGCCTCTTTCTTAGGCATAAACTCCCCTGGTCAACACCTCCGGTTCAGTATCGTCAATGGCGATGGTATGCTCAAAGTGCGCCGAAAGACCGCCGTCGGCGGTGAGCACCGTCCAGCGGTCGGTGGCCACCCGCGTATGCCAGTCGCCGGTGTTCAGCATGGGCTCGAGGGCCAGCGTCATCCCCTTTTTCAGCACCGGGCCCATCCCGGGCTTCAACCCGTAGGGCGGTTCGGTGCAGTTGGGTATCTGCGGCTCCTCGTGCATCTCCCGGCCGATGCCGTGGCCGGTGTATTCCCGCACCACCGAGTAGCCCCTCGCCTCGGCGTAGTCCTGGATGGCCGCGGAAACGTCGCCCAGCGCCGCCCCGGCGCGCGCCGCGGCGATGCCGCTTTCCAGCGCCTCCCGCGTGGTGGCGATGAGACGCCGGGCCTCCGGGCTGGCCTCGCCGACCGGTACGGTCACTGCGGCATCGCCCTGGAAGCCTTCGTAAATAACGCCGAAGTCCAGCGAGACGACGTCCCCGTTCTTCAGCACCCGGTCTCCCGGAATCCCGTGCACTATCTCGTCGTTGACGGACACGCAGAGATTGGCCGGAAAGCCGCGGTAGCCCTTGAACGATGACCTGGCCCCCCGATTCTTCAGTTCCCTCTCGGCGATGATATCAAGCTCCCTTGTTTTCATACCCGGTTTTACCTGCCGGCTTACTATTCTAAGCACTTCCGCCACAATTTTTCCAGCCTGCCGCATGACGGCTATCTCTTTTTCACTCTTTATAATGATGCCCATACGGTGGCTTTCCCCCACCCTAGCGCAGGGCGGCGACTATCCGCCCGTTAACATCGGCCGCGCTGCCCTCGCCCTGAATCTCCAGCAGCTTGCCCGCCCGCTTATAAGAGTCGATGAGAGGGGATGTCTCGGCAAAATAGACCTCCAGCCGTTTTTTGACCGTCGTCACATTGTCGTCGGCGCGCTGGTAAAGCTCGCCCCCGCAGCGGTCGCACTTCCCCTTGGCCCGGGGCGGGGAATCGACCTCGTGGTAGGGCGCCTGGCAGTTGCGGCAAATCCAGCGTCCGCCCAACCTTTTTAACAGCTCTCCCTCAGATACCTTGATATAGACCGCCTTATCGATTTTCTTCCCCTGCGCCGCCAGGGCCTTGTCCAGGGCCTTCGCCTGCTGGATATTCCGCGGAAACCCGTCGAGGATGGCCCCGTTCTTGACGTCCGGCCTGGCCAGCCTCTCCAGCACCATCTGTATCGTTATCTCGTCCGGGACGAGCTGCCCCTTCTCCATGTACCCCTTGGCCTTCTTGCCAAGCCCGGTCTGCTGCGCCAGGGCCTGCCGGAAGAGGTCGCCGGAGGCAACCTGCACCAGCTTCAGCTTCTCCGCCATCATGACGGCCTGCGTTCCCTTGCCCGCCCCGGGGGCCCCCAGCAGAATAATATACATTACTTGATAAACCCTTCATAGCGCCGCATGACCAGCTGCGCCTCGAGCTGTTTCATGGTATCCAGCACCACGCCCACCACGATGAGCATGCCCAGGCTGGAAAGCTGTATCTGCTGGACGTTGGTAAACGTCCTGGCCAGGAAAGGCATCACCGCCACGAAGGCCAGGAACAGCGCTCCCGCCCAGGTAATCCGGTTGATGACGCCGCTGAGATAGGTGGCCGTGTTCTTCCCCGGCCGTATCCCGGGGATGAAGCCGCCCTGTTTCTGCAGCGTGCCGGGCAGGTCCTGCTGCTGGTAGGTCACCATCGTGTAGAAGAAGGTGAAACCCACCGCCAAAATAAAGTAAAAAACCCAGTAAAATGCGCCCACCGGCAGGGCGGTGCTCGGGTTGAACCACCGGACAATCGTATCGGCGAAGCCCGGCTGGTCGGGGTGGGCGAAGTAGCTGGCGACGATGCCCGGGAAGAGCACCACGGACATGGCGAAGATGAGCGGTATCATGCCGGAGCTGTTGACCCTCATGGGGATATGGGTGGAGCCTGATTGGCGGTACATGCGGCCGCCCCGGAAGACGCTGCGGGCGTACTGTACCGGGATGCGGCGGTGCGCCTCGGTGAAGATGACAATCAGCACCACGGTAATCAGGACGATGACCAGGTAGACGAACAGCCCCGTGAAGTTTTCCTTGGCCAGGAATCCCTCGCCGATGAGCTGCGGCAGGCCGGCGACGATGCCCCCGAAGATGATGATGGAGATGCCGTTGCCGATGCCGTACTCCGTGATGAGCTCTCCCAGCCAGACCAGGAAGATGGTGCCGGCGATTAACGAAATCACGATGGTGACGGTGGGCAGGGGGTTGGCGCCGGCGACCGCCCCGGCGCGCTGGAGCAGCACGAGCTGCCCGTAGCCGGAGAGACCGGCCAGCGGCACGGTGAGCCAGTGGGTAATCAGGTTAATCTTGTTACGGCCGGATTCCCCCTCCTGGGAGAGGGCCTGCAGCCGCGGGATGGCCGGCACCAGCAGTATCATGATGATAGAAGCCGTGATGTACGGGTAAACGCCCATCGCCGCCACGCTGAACTGCCTCATGGCGCCGCCGCTGAACAGGTCGAGCATACCCAGCAGGGCGTTGCCCTCGAAGAGGTCCTGCAAAGCCTGAAGGTTCACCCCGGGCAACGGCACGTGGGCGATGAAGCGGAAGATTACCAGGATGCCGATGGTAATCAGGATGCGGCGCCGCAGGTCTGGCAGGCTGAAGGCATCGAGCATGGCCTGCAGGAGCCTGGGTCTACTCGGCCTTTGCCGCATACTCTACCTCCTCAGCCTTGCCCCCGGCCTTCTCTATCTTGGCCCTGGCCGATGCCGAAAACTTATGCGCCCTGACCGTCAGCGGGTGCTTGATATCGCCGTCGGCCAGTATTTTTACGGGTTTATGCAGCGTCTTGATAATGCCGGTGGCGGCCAGCCTCTCCGGCGTCACCTCGCTGCCGGAATCGAAGGCACCCAGCGCCCCGATGCTGACGGTGCTGTACTCCGTGCGGAAGATATTGGTGAAACCGCGCTTCCGCGGCAGGCGCTTGATTAATGGCAGCTGCCCGCCCTCGAAGCCGGGCCGCATCTTGTAGCCGGCGCGGGACTTCTGGCCCTTGCAGCCGCGGCCAGAATAGGTGCCGTGCCCGCTGCCGTTGCCCCGGCCTACCCTCTTGCTGGCACGCCGGGCGCCGGGCGCCGGAGATATGTCATTCTGCTTGACCAATCTCTTCCTCCACTTTGACCAGGTGTCTCACCTTGTTTATCATACCCCTGATGGCGTTGTTGTCCTCGTGGACGACGCTCTGGTTCAGCCGGTGAAAACCCAGCGCCGCCAGGGTCCGCTTCTGGCTCTTCTCGTAGCCGATGCCGCTCTTGACCAGGGTAATGCGCAGCTTACTCAACGGGCTTGGCCTCCTCGGTTCTGATGTTCGCCTTGCGCCGGGCCAGTTCTTCCGGTGGGTTTCTCAGCTCGGTGAGCGCCTTCATGGTCGCCTTGGCCACGTTGATGTGGTTAGCGGTGCCGAGCGATTTCGTTAAGATATCCTTGATTCCGGCGGCCTCCAGCACGGCGCGGACGCTGCCGCCGGCGATGACGCCGGTGCCGGGCGCGGCCGGTTTGAGCAGGACGGTGGCCGCCCCGAAGTCCACCGTGATTTCATGGGGGATGGTCGTCCCCACCAGCGGGACCTTGATAAGGTTCTTCCGGGCCTGGGCGCCGCCCTTGCTTATCGCCGCGGGCACCTCGTTGGCCTTGCCGATGCCCAGCCCGACGTGTCCCTCGCCGTCACCGGTGACCACCAGGGCGCTGAAGCGGAGGCGCTTGCCCCCCTTCATCACCTTGGCGACGCGGTTGACATCGATGAGCTTATCGTTAAGGTTCAGCTCCACCGGGTCTATCCTGCTCAATGGCTGCTTCATCTGACGTGCATCGTCCTCTCTTAGAACTTGAGGCCACCCTTGCGGGCGGCTTCCGCCAGCGCTTTAACCCGACCGTGGTACTGGAAGCCGCCGCGGTCGAAGGCTACCTGCATTATTTTCTTTTCCCTGGCGCGCCTGGCCAGGAGCTCCCCCACCATCTCGGCGCGGCCCGTCTTCGTCTTGCCCTTGGAATCGTTACTTATCTCGTCGTCGAGGCTGGAAGCGGTGGCCAGGGTCTGCCCCTTGACGTCGTCGATTACCTGGGCGTAGATATGGTTCAGGCTGCGGAAGATGCAGAGGCGGGGCCGGTCACCGGTGCCGCTCAGCTTCTCCCTGACCCGGCGGTGCCGGCGGAGGCGCGCTTCCCTGGTTTCAGACTTTTTCATCTTATTACTTCCCCACCACCTTACCGGCCTTGCCCGGTTTAAGGTGGACTATCTCTCCGGCGTAACGGATGCCCTTGCCCTTGTAGGCATCGGGCGGGCGGACGGCCTTGATTTGAGCGGCCATCTGGCCGACGTCTTCCCGGTTGATACCGCTGACCTTGATGCGGTTGTTGCCTTCCACGTTCAGGGTGATACCCGGCAGGGGTTTCACCTCTACGGTATGGGAGAAGCCCATGCGGAGCATCAGGCTCTCGCCGGATTTCTCGGCGCGGAAGCCCACCCCCACGATTTCCAGCGTTTTCTCAAAGCCTTTGGACACGCCGTCCACCATGTTGGCCAGCAGACTCCGCGTCAGCCCGTGGTAGGCCCGGTGCTTCTGGTCGTCGCTGGGGCGGCTGACGGTCAGGACAGCGCCTTCCAGCTTGACGAGCATTTCGGCGGGGAGGGAGCGGCTGAGCTCCCCCTTGGGGCCCTTCACCGTCACGTTCTGCCCCCTGATATTCACCGTCACCCCGGACGGTACTTTAATCGGCATTTTACCTATTCTGGACATATCTTACTCCGGGTTATTACCAAACGTAGCACAGCAGCTCGCCGCCGGCCCCCTGCCGCCAGGCCTGTTGGCCTGTCCTGACGCCCTGGGGCGTGGAAACGATGGCGATGCCGAGGCCGCCGTACACGCGCGGGATTTCCTTCTTCTGCACGTAGACCCTCAGTCCCGGCTTGCTGACGCGCTTCAGCCCCGAGATGGCCGGCTTGCTGTCGTCGAAGTACCTCAGGAGAATCTTGATGGACCGGTGCGGTTTGCCCCGCACCACCTCGTAGTCGGCGATGAATCCTTCCTCCTTGAGGATGCGGGCGATGGAAAGCTTTATCTTGGAGGCCGGCACCAGCACGCTGTCATGCCTCACCATGATGGCGTTGCGGATTCTCGTCAGCATATCGGCAATCGGGTCGGTGACACTCATCTCAACCTTTTCCTTCTTCAGCTTACCAGCTGGATTTTTTCACTCCCGGCAACTGCGCCTCGAGGGCCAGCTTGCGGAAACAAATCCGGCACACGCCGAACTTGCGGATAAAGGCCCTGGGCCGTCCGCAGAGCTGGCAGCGGTTATGCTGCCGCGCCGGGTACTTCGGGGGGCGCTTGGACTTGGCTATCAACGATTTTTTGGCCATACTAAGCTCCATCCTTGGCGAACGGCATTCCCAGCAGCTCCAGCAGGTGCCGGCCGTCCTCGTCCGTGGCGGCGTTGGTGACAATGCATATCTCCAGGCCGCGTACTTTGTCAATCTTGTCGTAGTCTATCTCGGGGAAGAGTATCTGCTCCTTGAGTCCCAGCGTGTAGTTGCCCCGCCCGTCGAAGGCGTCCGGTGAGACCCCCTGGAACTCGTGCATGCGGGGGAGCACCGCGTTGACCAGCTTATCGAAGAAGTCCCACATGCGCTGGCCGCGCAGGGTCACCTTAAGGCCGATGGGCATCCCCTCTCTCAGCCGGAAAGCGGCGATTGATTTCTTGGCGCGGGTGGTCACCGGGTGCTGCCCGCAGATGGCCACCAGGTCGGCCTCCGCCGCTTCCAGCGCCTTGGCGTTGGTGATGGCCTCCCCCAGCCCGATGTTGAGCACTATCTTCTCCAGGCGCGGCACCTGCATCACGTTCTTATAGCCGCAAATCTCCATCAGGCGGGGCACCGCTTCCTTCCGGTATTTCTCTTTCAGTCTGGCCATTTAATCAATCACCTCGCGGCAGGCGCGGCAGAACCTTACCCGCCGGCCGTCCTCCAGCTTCTGAAAGCCGATGCGGCCGGGCTTGCTGCACTTATCGCAGAGCAGCATGACGTTGGAGACGTGGAGCGGCGCTTCGAGGTCGATTATCCCCGCCTGCCTCGCGGCCCCTCTGGCCTTGGAGTGCTTCTTGATGAAGTTAACGCCCTCGACGATTATCTCCTGCTTGCGGGGGTGGGCAAAGCGTACCTTGCCCTTTTTCCCCTTATCCTTACCGGCGATAACCAGCACCGTATCGTCTTTCCTTATCTTCATAATCGTTTCTGCCTTTATAATACCTCGGGCGCCAGGGAGATAATCTTGGTGTAGTTCTTGTCCCGCAGCTCCCTGGCCACCGGCCCGAAAATGCGTGTCCCCTTGGGGTTATTCTTGTCCGTTAAAATCACCGCCGCGTTTTCATCGAACTTGATGTACGAGCCGTCGGGACGCCGGTAGGGCTGGGACGTGCGGACAATGACCGCCCGGACGACGTCACCCTTCTTGGTGCCCGCGTTGGGGATGGCCTTCTTGACCGAGGCCACGATGATATCCCCGATGTGAGCGTATTTGCGCCGCGTGCCGCCGAGCACGTTGATGCACATGATTTCCCGCGCCCCGGTGTTATCGGCTACCCTTAACCTGGTCTGCATCTGAATCATGACGGTTACACCATAATCCTAGTTCGTTATCTCCTTGGGTTGGATATCCGCTACCTCTCCCTTGATGACTATCTCCGCCACCCTCCAGTGTTTCTGCCGGGAGACGGGGCGGGTCTCCACGATCCTGACGGTGTCCCCGGTCTGGCACTGGTTCTTCTCGTCGTGGGCGTAGTACTTGACCACCCTCCGGATAGTCTTCTTGTAAAGCGGGTGTTTCCAGGGCGTGTCCACTTCCACCACCACGGTCTTGTCCATCTTATCGCTGACTACCTTGCCGACCCTTATCTTGCGTTTTTCTTCCATCGCCAAGTCCTACCTTATGCCCAGTTCCCTTTCGTGGAGCAGGGTCTTGAGCCGGGCAATCTTTTTCTTGACCCGCCGCAGCTCCCGGTGGTTCACCAGCTGCTTGGTGGACACGCGGAAGCGCAGGTTGAAGAGCTCCTGGTGGGATTCCTCCAGCGTTTTCTTTAAATCACTATCGTTCAGGTCCCTGAATTCTTTCAGTCTCAACGTCAAGGCTCCTTATTTGGTCGCCTCCGCGGCGGTCAGGCTCTCCCTCAACACAAACCTGGTCTTGATGGGCAGCTTGTGCGAGGCCAGGCGGATGGACTCCTTGGCCACCTTTTCCCCCACCCCTGCCATCTCGAAGATAATACGTCCCGCCCTGACCACGGCTACCCAGTGGTCCGTGGCGCCCTTGCCGCTGCCCATGCGGG
>MGNX01000036.1:7341-16654 GCA_001796935.1 Chloroflexi bacterium RBG_16_60_22 | reverse complement strand
CTGGCCGCCTCAATCTGGGCGCTGGTCAGCCAGGCTGATTCCAGTGCCTGCAGGCCGTAGTCGCCGAAGCCGATGGTATTACCGGCCTGGGCCTGGCCACGGCGGCGTCCCCGGTGCGCCTTACGATATTTGACGCGTTTAGGCTGCTGCATCCTTTTTCTCTTCCTTCTCTTCCGCTTCCGTTACCGCTGATAACCCGGCCCTGGCTTCGGTCCCGCCGGCTGCCTTCTTGCGCTGTTTCGGGGCGGGTTTTTCCTCCTCGACCGCCTTGGCAACGGCGGCCCTGGCCGGTTTCTTCTCCGGCTCTTTCTTGGCCGCCGGCTTGGCCGTCACGGCCGGTTTTTCCTTAGCGGCGGCCGCAGGCTTTTCTTTGGTGGCGGTCGCCGGTTTTTCTTTAACCGTCGCGGCCGGTTTCTCCCTGGCGGCGGCTGGTTTCTCCTTAACGGCGGCCGGTTTCTCTTCCGCCTCGGCGGCGGGGGTTTCTTTGATGACCGGTTCGAACGCTGCGGCCTCGGGGGCGGCGGATTCTTCGGTAACCGCCTCGGCCGGTGCCGCCTCGGCCGGTTTCTCCTCGACCTCCGTCACCCGGATTTCGGGCAGGACCTGCCCTTTATATATCCAGACCTTCACGCCGATACTCCCCAGTGTCGTGTGCGCCTCGGTGAAACCGTAATCGATGTCCGCCCGCAGCGTATGCAGGGGTACCTGCCCCTGGTGCGATGTCTGGCGGCGGGCAATCTCGGTGTTGCCGATCCGGCCGGCGGCGCTTATCTTGATTCCCTTCGCCCCGGCCTGGACGGTGCGGAAGATGGCCTGCTTGATGGCCCTCCGGTAGGCCACACGGCGCTCGATTTGCTCCGCCACGGAACGGGCCACCAGGTAGGCGTCAAGCTCCGGCTGGCGTATCTCCTGGATGTTCAACCGGATTCTCTTGCCGACGAGCCCCTCCAGGTGCTGCCTCATTTCATCGACGCGCTGGCCGCCCCGCCCGATGACGATGCCGGGGCGGGCGGTGTGCAGCGTGATAGTAACGTCCTTGGCCTGGCGGTCAATCTCTATCAGGGATATGGCCGCTTCAGGGTACTTTCTTTTTATCTCCTCGCGCAGCCGGCTATCTTCCTGCACGAACTCGGCGTAATGGGCGTCGCTGTACCACTTGGACTGCCAGTCCTTGATGAAACCGAGCCTGAAACCTATCGGGTGAACTTTATGACCCAATTAACCCTCCTGCTCAGCCACGATAACCGTAATATGGCTGGAACGCTTCCGGATCGGGCTTACCCGCCCCCGCGACCGCGGCCGGAACCGGCGCATGCTGCGCGCCTCGTCGGCGAAGATGCGGACGATTTTAAGGTCGGCGGGGTCCATCTGGAAATTGTTTTCCGCGCTGGCCGCTGCCGATTTCACCACCTTGGCGAGGAGCTTGGCCTTGGGCGTCGGCGTAAACCGGAGCAGCGTCAGCGCCTCTTCGACGCGCTTCCCGCGCACCATGTCCACCAGCGGGCGTACCTTGCTGGCGGGTATCCCGGTATTCTTGGCTACGGCTCTAACTTCCACTTTATCTTACACCCTTAACGGTAATCTTTCGCTTTATGGATTCCTCTTCACCGTGGTGACCTTCTCCGACCGGCCGACGTGGCCGCGGAAGGTCCGCGTGGCGGCGAACTCGCCCAGCTTGTGGCCGACCATGTTCTCGTTGACGTAGATGGGCACATGTCTCCGGCCGTCGTGGACGCCGATGGTCAGCCCGACCATCTGTGGCATGATGGTGGAAGACCTCGCCCAGGTTTTGATGACCGTTTTCTTGCTGGAGCGTATCGCGGCATCCACCTTCTTCATCAGCTTTTCGTTAATCGCCGGTCCTTTTTTCGTTGACCTTGACATAGTACCTCGCTATCCGCCTATTTCCCTCTCCGCTTCACAATCATCCGGTCGGAAACCTTGGATTTGCGCGTCTTATACCCCAGGGCCGGTTTGCCCCAGGGCGTCTTCGGGCCGGGCATGCCTATGGGCGAGCGTCCCTCGCCACCGCCGTGGGGGTGGTCGCGTGGGGTCATGGCCGAGCCCCTCACCGTGGGCCGCCACCCCATGTGGCGCTTCCGCCCCGCCTTGCCCAGGCTGATATTCTGGTGCTCTACGTTGCCTATCTGCCCGACGGTCGCCGTGCAGTTGGAGCGGACGCGGCGGAGCTCGCCGGAGGGCAGCCGCAGGAGCACGTGCTCGCCTTCCTTGGCCATCAGCTGGGCGGAGGCCCCGGCGCTGCGCACCATCTGGCCCCCCCTGCCCGGCATCATCTCTATATTATGTATTATCGTGCCGGAAGGCATGGCTTTTAACGGCAGGGTATTCCCCGGCCTGATTTCCGCATTGCCGCCGGACACCACCGTATCGTCCACGTTCAGGCCCACCGGGGCCAGGATATAGCGTTTGTCCCCGTCGGCGTAGAAGATGAGCGCCAGCCGCGCCGAGCGGTTGGGGTCGTACTCGATGGCGGCCACCCGGCCGGGAACGTCAATCTTGTCCCTCTTGAAGTCGATGATGCGCAACTGCCGCTTGGCGCCGCCGCCGCGGTGGCGCACCGTGATTTTGCCGCGGAAATTACGACCCGCCTGTTTCTTAAGGGGCCTGACCAGCGCTTTCTCCGGCTTGTCCTTGGTAATCTCGTCGAAGGTATAGCCGCTCATGCCGCGCCGGCCCGGAGAGGTCGGTCGATATATCTTTAGTGCCACTCAGCTTCCCCCTTCAATCTAAACACCTTCAAAGAACTCTATCTTGTCCCCCGGCTGGAGGGTAACAATAGCTTTTTTCCATGGGCGCGTCATCACCATTTGCCGCCCCACCCGGCGCATCTTGCCCCGCATGGTGACCACGTTGACCCCGGTCACCTTCACCTTGAATGCCTTCTCCACCGCCTCCTTGACCACGGGCTTGTTGGCGGCGTCGGCAATCTCAAAGGCGTACTTGCCCTGGGCTTGCAGCACCGTGCTTTTTTCAGTTATCAGCGGCCGGCGCAGCACCTCGTACAGATGCATTGTCTCCCCCTTGCTTCAGTCCGTTGCCCCAGAGTTTCTCCGCCAGGCGCACCGCCGCCTCGGTCATCAGCAGCGTCTGGTAGTTAAGGACGTCCAGCACGTTGAGGACGTGGGCGGGCAGGGTCTTGATTTTAGGCAGGTTGCGGGCGGACAGGATGACGTTTTCCTGTGGCTCCGGGGTAACGATGAGGGCCGAAGCGGCTACCCCGAGGGCGGCCAGGGCCTCGGCCATTTTCTTCGTCTTGGGCTCGGGAAAATCGATTGCTTCCAGCACCTTGAGCTCACCGCCCCCGGCCTTGGCGGAAAGGACGCATCTCAGGGCCAGGCGGCGCATCTTGCGCGGCGTGTCCTGGCGGTAGTCCCGGGGGTGCGGCCCGAAGGTGATACCCCCGCCGCGGCGCAGCGGCGATTTCTTGCTGCCGGCGCGGGCGTTCCCGGTGCCCTTCTGCCGGTAAAGCTTGCGGGTGCTGCCGTGGACGGTGCCGCGGGTCTTCGTCGAGTTGGTCCCCTGGCGTGCGTTGGCCCGCAGGCCCACCATCACCTGGTGCACCACGCTCTCGTTGAACGGCACGCCGAACACGAGGTCGCTCACTTCAATCTGCCGGACTACCTCTCCGGCGAGGTTATAGACCGGGAGTTGCACTTACTTCTTCCCCCTGCTGGACTTTCTTATCAGTAACAGGCCGTTCCTGGTGCCCGGCACGGCCCCCTTGAGCAGGAGCAGGTTGCGGGCGGGGTCGGCCTGAAATACCTCCAGGTGGCTGACGGTGGTGCGCCGGTGTCCCATGTGCCCCGCCATGCGCATCCCCTTGTATACTCGCCCGGGCGTGGTCGTCGAGCCTATGGAGCCGGGGGCGCGGTGGCGGTCCGATTGCCCGTGCGTCTTGGGCCCGCCGGCGAAGTGGTGGCGCTTGACGGTCCCGGCGAACCCCTTGCCCTTGGAGATGCCGGTAACATCCACCCGGTCGCCGGCCTTGAACAGGCTGACGTCGATTTTCTGGCCGGCGGCCAGGGGCCCCGCCACGTCTAAATCGAACTCACGCCGGTGTTTGAACCTTACCGGCTCTTTGTCCTGGCCGCGTCCCTTGCGGCCGGTCTTCTGTTTTTTCACGGCCTCAAAGCCGAGCTGGGCGGCGGTATAGCCGTCCTTTTCCAGGGTCTTAATCTGCGTGACGGTGCACGGCCCGGCCTCGATGGCGGTTACCGACTCTTGCCGGCCGTCCTCGCCGAATACCTGGGTCATGCCCAGCTTTTTACCGATAATTCCTTCAGTCATCATAATCTTACCGCACGCGTCATTGCGAGGGGCTTCAGCCCCGTGGCAATCTCTTTACGCTTAGCACAACGTTTGAGATTCCCACGCTTGGCTCGGAATGACATTACTTTCTCATAGCTTGATATCTATCTCCACCCCCGAGGGCAGGTTGAGCTTGGTCAGCGCGTCGATGGTCTTGGAGGTGGTCTCGATGATGTCGATGAGGCGCTTGTGGGTGCGGATTTCAAACTGCTCCTGCGAGTCCTTATCGATAAAGGGTGAGCGGATAACGCTGAATTTCTGGATACGCGTCGGCAGGGGGACCGGCCCCACGGCCACGGCCCCGGTGCTCTCCACGGCTTCCAGAATCTGGCGCGCCGACTGGTCGACTACCTTGTGGTCGTACCCCTTTAGCTTGATGCGGATTTTCTGTTTAGCCATATCTCTTGCCTACCGCTTTTTCAATTATTTCCTTGGTCTGCTCCGCCGGCAGCGGCTCGTAGCTGTGGAACTCCAGCGAGTGCGTGGCACGGCCCTGGGTCAGCGACCGCAGCCGGGTGGCGTAGCCGAAGGACTCCGCCAGGGGTATCAGGCAGTAGACCACGTACATTTCTCCCTGGGTGTCCACCTTGCCCACGTGTCCCCGCTTGGCATTGAGGTCGCCGATGATATCGCCGAGGAACTGCTCCGGCGTCACCACTTCCAGCTTCATGATGGGTTCCAGCAGGATGGGCCCGGCCTTCTTGACGCCCTGCTGCAGCGCCAGCGAGCCGGCCATCTTGAAAGCCATCTCGGAGGAATCGACATCGTGGTAGCTGCCGTCATAGAGGGTGGCCTTGACATCCACCACCGGGTAGCCGGCCAGCACGCCGGTCTCCATGGCTTCCCGGATACCGGTCTGGACCGGCGGGATGAACTGCCGGGGTATCACGCCGCCCCGGGTGGCATCGGCGAACTCGAAGCCCTTGCCGCGCTCCAGCGGCTCCAGCTTGATATTGACATGCCCGTACTGGCCGCGGCCGCCCGTCTGGCGGACGAACCGGCCCTCGGCCTGCACCGGGGCGGTGATGGTCTCCCGGTAGGCCACGCGCGGCTGGCCGACCTTGACGCCGACACGGAACTCGCTGATGAGCCGGCTGACGATTACCTCCAGGTGGAGCTCGCCCATGCCGGAGACGAGCGTCTGGCCGGTGTCCTCGTTGTAGGTCACCTTAAAGGTGGGGTCTTCCTCGGTCAGCTTCTGGAGAGCGTCGCCCATCTTGTCCTGGTCGGCGCGGGTCTTGGGCTCGATGGCGATGGATATCACCGGCTCGGGGAACTTGATGGACTCCAGCAAAATCGACTTGGAGGCGTCGCAGAGGGTATCGCCGGTGAAGGTGTTTTTCAGTCCCAGCGTGGCAACGATGGCGCCGGTATCGGCGGCGCTAACGTCCTCGCGGTGGTTGGCGTGCATCAGCAGCAGGCGGCCGATGCGCTCGTGGCGGTCGCGGGTGGGGTTGAAGACCTGCGCCCCCACCTTGACCTTGCCGGAATATACCCGGAAATAGACCAGCCGCCCCACGAAGGGGTCGGTCACCACCTTGAAGGCCAGCGCCGAAAACGGGGCGGCGTCATCG
This sequence comes from Chloroflexi bacterium RBG_16_60_22, assembly GCA_001796935.1. Classification (GTDB taxonomy): domain Bacteria; phylum Chloroflexota; class Dehalococcoidia; order Dehalococcoidales; family RBG-16-60-22; genus RBG-16-60-22. The sequence continues at coordinate 10,751 of MGNX01000036.1, read as the reverse complement.
GCCTCGCGGGTAATCTTCTCCCCCTTCCGGGTGTCTATACCCTCGACGGGCGGGACATCCAGCGGAGAGGGTAAATAATCGACGATGGCGTCGAGGAGGGGCTGCACGCCCATGTTCTTCAGGGCGCTACCACAGATAACGGGCACCCCCTGGTTGGCCAGGGTTACCCGTCTCAGGGCCCGCTTCAGTTCTTCGGGCTCGACCTCTTCGCCCTCGATATAGGCTACCATCATCGTGTCGTCATTCTCGGCCAGCTTGGCAATCAGCGCCTGCCGTAGCTCGGAGGCCTTTGCCTTGGCGTCTTCCGGGATGGGTATCTCTTCCGGCCCCCGGTCGGGGTCGTTATTGAAGCGCCAGGCCTTGTTCCCCACCAGGTCGATAACGTCCTGGAACCTGTCCTCGGCGGCCAGGGGGTACTGCACCGGCAGCGGGGTCGCCGTGAGCCGGCTCTCAATCATGGAGAGCGTCCGGCTGAAATTGGCCCCGATGCGGTCCATCTTGTTGATGTAACAGATACGGGGCACCTTGTAGCGGTCGGCCTGCCGCCAGACCGTTTCCGACTGCGCCTCCACGCCAGCCACGGCATCGAAGACCACCACCCCGCCATCGAGCACCCGCAGGCTGCGTTCCACCTCGGCGGTGAAGTCGACGTGCCCCGGCGTATCGATGATATTGATGCGGTGCTCGCGCCAGTAGCAGGTGGTGGCCGCCGCCGTGATGGTGATGCCCCGCGCCCTCTCCTGTTCCATCCAGTCCATGACGGCGGTGCCTTCATGCACCTCGCCGATTTTATAAGTCCGCCCGGTGTAATAGAGTATCCTCTCGGTGACGGTGGTCTTACCGGCATCGATATGGGCGATAATGCCTATATTGCGGATGTCCTCCAGAGGGAAATCCCTGGGCATCTTTTTCTCTCCCGCCGCGGCTGGACTCTTTACTTTAACATTGGTATTAATCGGAAAACCCCTCACCATCTATAGTGGGCGAAGGCACGGTTGGCCTCCGCCATTCTATGTGTATCTTCCCGCTTTTTCACCGTCGTTCCCTGTCCCTGGAAGGCATCGGTCAGCTCGTCGGCCAGCTTCTCCATCATCGCTTTACCCTTGCGGACGCGGGCGGAGCTGACCAGCCAGGTCAGCGCCAGGAAGAGGCCGCGGTCCGGCTGGACCTCCACGGGCACCTGGTAGGTAGCGCCGCCCACCCTCCTCGGCTTGACCTGGAGGAGCGGCGTGGCATTGCGGACCGCCTGTTCCAGCGCCGCCACCGGGTCCTTGGAGACGTGTTGTCCCAGCAGGTCCAGGGCGCCATAAACGATACTCTCCGCCGTCTGCTTCTTGCCGCGCTGCATAACCTTGGAAACCAGCCTGGCCACAGTGGCGCTGCGGTACCTGGCGTCAGGCGCTATTTCTCTCTTGGTGGCTCTGGCTCTTCTCGGCATACTCTCCCCCCGGACTAGCTAGTCTCGGCCTTTTCCTTACCCCGCTTGCTCCCGTACTTGCTGCGGCCCTGCTTGCGGTTGGCCACGCCGCTGGTATCCAGGGCTCCTCGGACGATATGGTAGCGGACGCCGGGCAGGTCCTTGACGCGGCCGCCCCGAATCAGCACCACCGAGTGCTCCTGCAGCTCATGGCCTTCGCCGGGGATGTAGGCGGTAACCTCGATGTGGTTGGTCAGGCGCACCCTGGCTATCTTGCGCAGGGCGGAGTTGGGCTTCTTGGGGGTCGTCGTCTTGACCTGCACGCAGACGCCGCGTTTCTGGGGGGAACTCTTCCCCTGCAGCACCCGGTTCTTGAGGGCGTTGAAGGTGAACCCCAGCGCCGGCGTCTTGTCCTTCTTGGCGGCCTTCTGACGCCCCTTGCGGACCAGCTGATTAATCGTTGGCATTGTTTCTTTCCTGTCCCCCTAACAATTACAATGGATGAGCCTGAGCCCATCCATCTGGAATTCTAGCGTGCTAGACCGAGGGATTTCGCTCAATCTATCCGCTATCGCGAATTCCGAGCACCAAACAATAAATTTATCACAAAACCCTACCGCATGTCAACATGTTTGGAGGGTATTCTAAGAATAATTTACGTATGATGAAAATATTCTTGAAAAAAGGTCGGGCTTACGCCTGTATCCGGCCTTTCCGTATATTGCATGCCGCAATAACTAGAGGTACAATGGCATCAATGAAAAAGGTGAAGGTTGAGCTGGCCGGCCGCAGCTACGAGGTCCGGGTCGGGGCGGGGCTGCTGGCGCGGGCGGGACTCTGGCTGAAGGGGGAGGGCTTTTCCGGCCGGGCGGTCGTCATCACGGATACCACGGTCGGGCCTCTTTACGCCGATGTCCTCCGGCAGGGCCTGGCCAACGCCGGTTTTGACGTCACCGTCCTGGAAGTGCCGGCGGGGGAGGAGCAGAAGTCCCTGGAGACGGCGGGCCGGCTTTATGAGAAGCTTACCGCGGCCTACACCGAGAGGACTACGCCGGTCCTGGCCCTGGGCGGTGGGGTGGTCGGGGACCTGGCCGGGTTCGTCGCGGCTACCTACCTCCGTGGGGTACCCCTGGTACAGGTGCCCACCACGCTGCTGGCCCAGGTGGACAGCAGCATCGGCGGCAAGACGGCCGTGGACCACGGTAAGCTGAAGAACGTCATCGGCGTCTTCTACCAGCCTCAGATGGTCATCGCCGATATCGATACGCTGAAGACCCTCCCCGAGGACGAGCTGACCAACGGGCTGGCCGAGGCTATCAAGTGCGCCGCCATCCGCGACCGCAACCTCTTCAACTTCCTCGATATCAACATGAACAAGGCTTTGCAGGCCCACACGGGGGTGCTGGAGGAAATTGTCCTGGAGGCGGCCCGCATCAAGGCGGAAATCGTGGCCCGGGACGAAAAAGAGACGGGCCTGCGGGAAATCCTGAACTTCGGCCACACCGTCGGCCACGCCGTCGAAGCGGTCTCCGGTTTTCGGCTGAAACACGGCCGGGCCGTGGCCATCGGCATGATGGTGGCGGCCGAGATTTCCAGCCGGATGAACCTGCTCGATGCCGGTGATGTCGCCAGGCTGGAGGAGGTCATCGTCAAAGCGGGCCTGCCGGCACAGGTGCCCGACCTCGATAAGAAAGAGGTGGTGCGGGCCATGCGGCACGATAAGAAGGTCCGGCAGGACCGGGTGAGGTTCGTCCTGCTGAAAGCTATCGGCAACGCCTTCGTCTCGGACGGGGTCGACCTGGCGCTGGTGGAGGAGGTCCTGGTTGGCTGGGGATAGGCCGAAGATATGCGCTACCGTCACCGGCCACGACCCCGCGGCGGTGAAAAGTGTGGCGGCGCTCGTCGACCTCTTTGAGGTGCGCATCGATATCATCGGTGGCCAATGGCCGGAGGTGATAAAATACCTCAAGAAACCGTGGATAGCCTGCAACCG
>MGNX01000036.1:7209-7331 GCA_001796935.1 Chloroflexi bacterium RBG_16_60_22 | reverse complement strand
GGAAAGGGAGCGAACCGGACAGAATCGGCGAGCTGCGCCGCGCTGCGGGGCTGGGGGCGGCCGTCATCGATATTGAGCTCGCCGCTCCGGGTATTCATGGTATTATTAAGGAGATTAAAGGT
>MGNX01000036.1:0-7153 GCA_001796935.1 Chloroflexi bacterium RBG_16_60_22 | reverse complement strand
TGTATAACATAGTAAAGGACCAGCTGGCCGCCGGAGCTGACATCTGCAAGGTGGTGACCACCGCCCGCAGCTTTGCGGATAACCTGGCTGTCCTGCGACTTATCACCGCCTTTCCCGGCCAGAGGGTGGTCGCCTTCGCCATGGGGTCGGGGGGATACGCTTCCCGGGTACTCTGCCCGCTGGTGGGGGGCTATCTCACCTACGCCTCGGTAGCCGCCGGCAGGGAGTCAGCCGCCGGGCAGATAACCGCCGCCGATTTGAGAAAGATTTACGGGATGCTGGGCAAATGACGGTTAAAGCGATAACGGGAAAGACCCGGCTCTGCGCGCTGCTCGGCGACCCCGTCGAGCATACGATGTCCCCGGCGATGCATAACGCCGCCTTCAGGAAGCTGGGGCTGGACTACGTTTACCTTCCCTTCCGCGTCAGCGCCGCGGACCTGCCCAACGCCGTCAATGGCATGAGGGCTCTGAACGCCGCCGGTTTCAACGTCACCATACCCCACAAGGTGGCCGTCATCCCCCGGCTGGACGGGCTCGACCCGCTGGCGGAGAGGATTGGCGCCGTGAATACCGTGGTCAACTGCGACGGCGAGCTGCGGGGCTACAACACGGACGCCAGCGGCTTTATCCAGGCGCTGCGGCAGCAGGGTGTCGAGCCGGACGATAAAAACATCGTGGTGGTGGGCGCCGGTGGGGCCGCCCGGGCCATCGGCTATATCCTGGCCGAGCACGACGCCCATCTCACCATCCTCAACCGCCGGGAGGAAATCGAGTGGGCGGAAGACCTGGCCGAGATGCTGACCGACGACTTCGGCCGGCGCGTCTCGGTCATGGAGCTCTGCTTCGATAACCTGGCGACGGCCCTGGATACCGCCGATATCCTGGTCAACGCTACCAGCCTGGGGATGAGTCCTGCCGCGGATAACAGCCCCGTCCCCGCCGAACTGCTCCGGCCCGGCCTGGTCGTTTTCGATGTCGTTTATAATCCGGTTAAGACCAGGCTGCTGCTGGAAGCCTCGGAAGCCGGCGCCCGCACCATCAGCGGCATCGATATGCTCGCCTGGCAGGGCGCGCTGGCCTTCGAGAAGTGGACGGGGAAGACCGCCCCCCTCGACCTGATGCGGAAGGAGGCGGTCAAGGCGCTGGAAAAGCATGAAGACTAGCATCGCCCTCATCGGCTTCATGGGGACGGGGAAAACGGCGGTGGCCAAAGTGCTGGCCCGGAAGCTGAATAAGGAATATATTGAGCTTGATGCCATAATTGAAGGCAAAGCCGGACGGTCCATCCCGGAGATATTCCGGCGGGACGGGGAAACGGGTTTCCGACAGCTTGAAATCGAGGCCGCCCGCGAGGTCGCCGGTAAAAAGAATGCGGTAATCGCTTGCGGAGGTGGCCTCGTTCTTAATAAAATAAACATTGACCGGCTGCGGGAGGAGTGCGTTATCGTCTGCCTGACGGCATCGCCGGCGGTCATCCTGAAGCGTACCGCCGCGGACGGGGGCGGGCGGCCGCTGCTGGCGGTGGCTGACCGCACCCGGCAGATAAAGGAGCTGTTGAAGTTCCGCCGGCCCTATTACGAGAGGTCGGCGGACATTATCATCAACACCTCCCGCTTGAACGTGGAGGCGGTAGCCGCTAAAATAGTGGCAGGCCTGGAAGAGTATGAAAGTCACCATCGCTAAGAGCGAGGTAAAGGGGAAAGTTGTCGTCCCCACCTCCAAGAGCATGACGATTCGGGCGCTGATGTGCGCCGCCGTGACGCGGGGCAATACCGAGATTATCAACCCGCTGGTCAGCGACGATACCAGCATTGCCGCGGAAGTCCTGGGCAAGGTAGGCATCAGCATCCAAAAGGACAAAGACGTCTGGCGGGTCACCGGGGGCACCCTCAAGGCGCCGGTGACGCCGGACCTCTACTGCGGGGAATCGGCCACCACCCTCCGGTTCATGATGGCCATATGCTCGCTGATTCCCGGCGAGCACCAGCTCGTCGGCGGGCCGTCCCTCTCCAAGCGCCCGGTAAGGTCGCTGGTGGAGGCCCTGGGGAAGCTCGGGGTCAAGTGCGACATGGCCGGCAAGACGACGCCGCCGGTAACGGTTACCGGGGGGACCCTCAAGGGAGGCCCCACCGAGCTTCCGGGGAACATCAGCTCCCAGTTCATCTCCGCCCTGCTCCTCATCGCCCCCTTCGCCGAGAAGGAAGTGAGCATCCGGCTCACTACCCCCCTCACCTCCAAGCCCTACATCCTGATGACTTTGAGCTGCCTGCGCCGCTTCGGCATCGGCGTCCGCACCGAGATGGATAAATTCATCGTCCGCCGCCAGCGCTACAAGGCCACCCGCTTCAAGGTGGATGGCGACTGGTCTTCGGCGTCATACTTCCTGGCGCTGGGGGCCTTTTCCGAAGGTATCACCGTGGACAACCTGAGCACGGCCAGCCTCCAGGGCGACCGCGCCCTGCTGGACTTCCTCCGGCTCATGGGGGCATCGGTCAGGCTGGCCGGGAACTCCGTCATCGTCAGCCAGGCCCCCCTGAAGGCCATCCATGCTGACCTTTCCGACTGCATTGACCTGCTGCCCACCGTGGCGGTACTGGCGGCCATGGCCGCCGGCATCAGCGAGTTTACCGGCATCGAGCGGGCGCGCATCAAGGAATCCAACCGCGTCGCCGCCGTCAAGGAAGGGCTGTCCCGCCTGGGTATCAGCGTCATGGAGGACCGGGACCGCCTGACCATCGTCGGCATGAAGAAGGTGGCCAAGCCGGGGATGGGCGGGGAAGAGGAGGAGGAGGAAAAGGTGGCCGAAAAGGAGAAGGCGGCCGCTGCCGCCGACAGGGAAAAGAGTCCTGTCGTCATCGATAGCCATAATGACCACCGTATCGCCATGGCCTTCGGCGTGCTCGGCGCTGTCCTTGGCGGCATCACCATTGACGGGGCGGAATGCGTCAACAAGACGTACCCGGGGTTCTGGGATGCCCTGAAGAGCGTCGGGGGTAAGCTGAAGATAGATGCACAATAGTATCGGCCGACTGTTTACCGTGACCAGCTTCGGAGAAAGCCACGGCCGGTGCGTGGGCGCCGTCATCGACGGCTGCCCCGCCGGACTCCCCCTCGACGAGGCCGATATCCAGAAAGACCTGGACCGGCGGCGGGCCGGGGGGAGCGGTGCCTCCACCACCCGGCTGGAGCCGGATAAGGTCGAGGTCCTCTCCGGCGTCAGCGACGGATTCACCACCGGCGCGCCCATCTGCCTGCTCGTCTGGAACCGGGACGTCAGCGAGGCCGACTACGAGAGTATCCGCTACCGCCTGCGGCCGGGCCACGCCGACTTTACCGCTCACGTCAAGTACGGCGGCTTCTCCGACTGGCGGGGTGGCGGAAGGTTCTCCGGCCGGATTACCGCCTCCTTCGTCATGGCCGGGGCCATCGCCCGGAAGCTCCTTGGCACCATCGGCGTGGAAATCATCGCCCATACCGTGGAAATCGGCGGCATCAAGGCTAAACCGGCCGGGTTCGACGAAGTCGTGAAGAAAGCCGCGGCCGACCCCCTCCGCTGCGCCGACCCCGCCGCCTCGAAAAAAATGGCCGCCCTTATCGATAAAGCCGGGAAAGAAGGCGATAGCCTCGGCGGCGTTATCGAAGGCATCGCCCGCCACGTGCCGGTCGGCCTCGGCGAGCCGGTCTTCGATAACCTGGACGGCGACCTCGCCAAGGCGCTGCTGGCCATCCCCGCCGTCAAGGGCGTGGAGTTCGGCGCCGGCTTTGCCGCCGCCCGCATGAAAGGCTCGGAGAATAATGACGCCTTCGTCCTCCGCGGCGACCGCGTCGTCACGGTGACCAATAATGCCGGCGGCATCCTCGGCGGCATCAGCAGCGGCATGCCGGTGGTGGTCCGGGTGGCCGTCAAGCCCACCACCTCCATCGCCGGGGAGCAGGCGACGGTCGATATTCAAAAGATGGCCGCCGCCAGTATCAGCGTCGGCGGCCGCCACGATGTCTGCATCGTCCCCCGGGCGGTCCCGGCGGTTGAGGCCATGATGGCCGTGACGCTGGCCGATTTCGCCCTGAGGGCCGGGCTGTTGCCGGGGGTAATCCGGTGAACCTGGACGACCTCCGGAAGAAGATTGACGAGATTGACGCCCGCATCGTCGAGCTCATCGGCGAGCGGCAAAAAATCTCGGAGGAAATCGGGCGGGGCAAGCAGGAGACCAGCCGCCTCATCGAGGACCGGGACCGGGAGCTCAAGGTCCTGCGCCACGTCCGCAGCCTGGCCCGGCAAAAGGGCATCAGCCCCGCCGATGTCGAGGGCATCTACCACCGGATAATCGATGCCAGCAAGAAGGTGCAGGGGGTGGCCGTGGCCTTCCAGGGCGAGCCGGGGGCGTACACGGAGGAGGCCGCCATCCGCTTCTTCGGCAAGTCCACCCGGAGTCGACCCTGCGAGAGCCTCGACGAGGTCTTCGAGGCGGTGGAGGTCGGCGAGGTCCCCTTCGCCATGGTCCCCGTCGAGAACTCCCTGGAGGGGAGCATCACCCGCGCCTACGACCTGCTGCTGGACTCGCCCCTGATGGTCTGCGGCGAGACGGAGCTGCGTATCAGCCACTGCCTGATTGCCATGGAGGGAGCCACGCTCGACTCCATCAAGATTGTTTACTCCCACCCCCAGGCCCTCGGCCAGTGCCGCAGCTTTCTCTCCCACCTCAACGCCGAGCTGGTCCCGGCCTCGGATACGGCCGGCAGCGTCAGGATGATTAAGGAGCAGGGCCGGCGGGAAGCCGCCGCCATCGCCAGCGCCCAGGCCGCCGAGATTTACGGCATGAAAATCATCGCCCGGGAGATTGAGGATAACCCCCACAACTTCACCCGCTTCTTCCTCCTCTCCCGGGAGGACTCGCCGCCCACCGGCAGCGATAAGACCTCCATCGTCTTCTCCCTCAAGCACAAGCCGGGGGCCCTCTACGACTGCCTTCGGGAGTTTGCCTCGAGGAACATTAACCTGACCAAGCTGGAGTCCCGCCCCACGCGCCACCAGCCCTGGGAGTATAACTTTTACATGGATGTCTCCGGGCACCGCGAGGAGGAAAACGTGGCCGGGGCCCTGAAATCGCTGGAAGAGCACGCCGTCTTCGTGAAAATCCTGGGGTCTTACCCGAAGGCAAGATAAAGAGGGATAAGAAAATAGGAGAGCTATTGAGAGGGGCGAAGGCCCCTCTCATACTAATTACCCCCTTCCCTTTCTAAGGGACGCTAGACACAATGGCGCCTGACTTCTCTGGACCCAGGTGCAATTCGAAGCGAGGCTCCAGGAAACCGTCTTCTGTCACATGAATGGTAGCACCAAGCTCTAGGAGGAGGTCGCGCCACTCTTGGTTGGTGAGGCTTTCTAATTTACCTTCGACGCGATCATAAATGCTGTTCAATTTTACCACGGCCTCGGCTCGCCGCTTGAGATTATTTAACTGCGCCTGCAGTTGGACTTTACGCTCAGATACCCATTTTAGCTTCGCCTCATATTGGCACTTGAGACGTTCGTAAATTTCGGGTTTTATGCGATATCTTTCATCTTCGAGTTCTGGGCTCAGGCTGCGACGCTCAAGTTCAACCATGCCGTTCACTGTAGTACGTGTAGACAGTTCGAGGCGGCGCATCTCATTCTGCAGGCTTTCCTCCGTGGTGTCCGGTTGGTCGTTGCGCCAGATAGCCTCCATTGCCACTTGATTGGTCACGATGCGTTTGACTGTCTGTTCCAATCGTGGCCCATTGATGTAACCGTGGAAATAAAAGCCGTGGCCACCTTCAACCGGACAAACATAGGCATACCCCCTATCCTTTTCAGCGTGGCCCTTATATCGACGGTTATGGACATTGCAGAAGACAAGCCCACGCAAAAGATAATCATGTTTGGCGTTCCTCTTGGCCATGAGTTTATTCTGTGTCCGTCGTCTTTGGAGCGATAACCATTCCTCCCAGGTGAGAGGGGCGTTCTCTACTTTAACCTCTGGAAGATATTCCCACTGGTCGAAAGGAAGCCAGCGCTGGGAGCTTCTGCCATAGGTGTTGCACATCCTGTGGGTTGGCTCTACTGCCTCACTTCGCAGAGCATAGAAGCGACCGCCGTAAAGAGGGTTCCGGAAGATATCATAGATAGTCTGAAAGGACCATTCGGGATTACCGGTGGGGCTGGGAATGCCCATCTCTTTCAACTTTCGAACTAAAGCCCGGGTTGGCCTCCCGGCCAGACCCTCACGGCAGATAAAGCGAACAGTATCCCAGTTCTCATCTGGCTCCAGCCGAGGCGGATCACGTCGCCAAATAAAGCCATAAGGCTTTCGATAGGTTACCGGCACCCTGTGTATCTTTGGCCGGTCATGCAGCCCTTTCTTAGCGCCCTGGTCGGCACGTTCCACAGAAAGCGCCTTGCCCATGGTGATGACCAGCCCCATGAGCTCGCCCATCAGGCCAGGAGGCAAGGGGGTCTGCTTTAGAAGTAACTGGACCTCTGCATCTTTGAAGGTATCGAAGATCTGAGACATTTGACCAGGCCGGGCAGCAAAACGATCAAGATGTAATGAACCAACCACTTCCACCTCACGGTTAGCGACCCAGGAGAGAAGTTTTTGCATCTCTGGGCAACGCAGGATATCTTTGCTAGTCCAATCGACCATGAGGATACGTTCCATGGGCACTATAAAACCCTGAGCTTGAAGCCACTCCTTGACCTCAGCTACCTGCGAGGGTAAAGATTGCTGATCCGGTCCTGAGATTCTGGCCCAGATTGCCGCTGTTTTAACGGTCCCAATGTTCATGGTTATCCTCCCTCTTCATCCTATGATCTGCCAGCGCCGTTATGGTAGCCCTTGCCACCTGACTTCTCGGATTTCCTGAACCCGTTGAAACGTCAGCATTTTCACTAACCTAGATTAGCTCCAGGGGCGATTCTTGTCAAGCAGGGCTCCTCCCCTTTAAAAGAGAGACGGAACGGCATTTAGGATTGCCTTTGCTCCTGGGAAAGCAGATAGCGATGATTCTAAATTTTGAACTCAAATTTAAATCTAAAAAGCCATTATTCGTAAAAATAGCTATTACCGTTTCGTGAACAAACGTTCCTTTTGTTAGATGATATTGGTATAGAGTATTGATTTACTCGTTGC
>MGNX01000035.1:4890-4992 GCA_001796935.1 Chloroflexi bacterium RBG_16_60_22 | reverse complement strand
GTTGGAGAGGGGGATAAAGGGGGTGAGGCTGGCTAACCCAGAAAAATACTATCGCTAAGATATGGGTTAGCGGCAACTCAACGGAAAAGGTAAATCCCTTCG
>MGNX01000035.1:4626-4809 GCA_001796935.1 Chloroflexi bacterium RBG_16_60_22 | reverse complement strand
CCGGGCAGATGTAGCACCCCTCCTGGTAGACGAGCATGTTGGAGCACTCCGGGCACTGGCCGGCCAGGTTCTTGGCCAGCCCCCAGTCCTGGAGCTGCGGCCTCGATTCCCCCCCGATGTGCTTCTCCAGCACGCTGGCGATGGCGTCGGCGCAGGAGAGGATGGACTTCCCCTCCGCCCAGG
>MGNX01000035.1:515-4619 GCA_001796935.1 Chloroflexi bacterium RBG_16_60_22 | reverse complement strand
GGGACAGCGGATGCCACGCAGCTGCTTCACCACCGATGCCACGTCCACCCCGGACCGCAGCGCCAGGGAGATGAGGCGGCAGGTGGCCTCGAGCTGGGCAGAGGCGCAGGCCCCGGACTTGCCCAGCGTGGAGAAGACCTCGCAGATACCCTGGTCGTCGTAGGCCACCGTGATATAGAGCGAGCCGCAGCCGGTATTGACACGGGAGACCGTGCCCCGGGTCTCGGAGGGGCGCTTCCGCGGCGTCAGCTTGCCGGGGGTTTCTTCGGCTTTGGCAGCCTTCTTCCCCGTGGTGAGCACCTGCGCGTCGCGGGAGTGGTCGCGGTAGATGGTGATGCCCTTCAACCCCTCCTCGTAGGCCAGCCGGTAAGCGCGGGCGACGTCCTCGCGGGTGGCCGACTCCGGGAAGTTGATGGTCTTGGAGACGGCGTTGTTGGTGGCCTTCTGGAAGGCCGCCTGCATCTTGACGTGCCACTCCGGCGTGATTTCGTGGGCGGTCACGAAGACCCTCTTCACCTCATCGGGCACCCCCTTGATGTCCCCGAGGCTGGCGCCCTCGGCCAGCTTCCGCATCAGCTCGTCGGAGTAGAAACCCCCGTGACGCGCCGCCTCCTCGAAGTAGGGATTGACCTCGACGAACGGCGTGCCGTCGAGGACGGTCTTGGTATAGCTCAGGGCGAAGAGGGGCTCGATGCCGCTGGAGCAGCCGGCAATCATGCTCAGCGTGCCGGTGGGGGCGATGGTGGTGCGCGTGGCGTTCCTCACCTTGGGGCCGCCCGGCACGTCGTAGACGCTCCCCTTGAAAGCGGGGAAAGCGCCGCGCTCCCCGGCCAGCGCCGCCGAGGCCTCCATCGCCTCGTTGTTGATGAAGCGCATGATATCCCCGGCCAGCTGGAGCGCCTCCGCGGAGTCGTAGGGCACCCCCAGCATTACCAGCAAATCGGCGAAGCCCATTATCCCCAGCCCGATTTTCCTCGTCTTTTTGGTCATCTCCTCGATTTGTTTCAGGGGGAACCGGTTGACGTCGATGACGTTGTCCAGGAAGCGCACGCCCGTCCGCACCGTCTGCCCCAGCCTGGGGTAGTCGATTTCGTAAGCGCCGCCCGTTTTCCGCACCATCCTGGCCAGGTTTATCGAGGCCAGGTTGCAGGACTCGTAGGGGAGGAGGGGCTGCTCGCCGCAGGGGTTGGTGCTCTCGATTTTGCCGAGGTGCGGGGTGGGGTTGTCATCGTTGATGCGGTCGATGAAGACGATGCCGGGGTCGCCCGTCCTCCAGGCCATGTCCACTATCTTATCGAAGACCTCTTTAGCGTTGAGCCGGGCGGTTTCCTCTTTAGTACGGGGGTTAATCAGCCCGAACTCTGTCCCGGCCTTGACCGACTCCATGAAATCGGAGGTCAGCGCCACGGAGATATTGAAGTTGGTCAGGGAGGTCATGTCCTGCTTGGACTCGATGAACTTGATGATGTCCGGGTGGTCGATGTTCAGGATGCCCATGTTGGCCCCCCGCCTTGTCCCCCCCTGCTTGATGACGTCCGTGGCGGTATCGAAGGCCTTGATGAAGGAGACGGGACCGCTGGCGACTCCCCCGGTAGACCCGACCCGGTCCTGCTCCGGCCGCAGCCGGGAGAAAGAGAACCCGGTGCCGCCGCCGCTCTTGTGGATGAGGGCGGTGTACTTGACGGCGTCGAAGATGGACTCCATGGAGTCCTCCACCGGCAGCACGAAGCAGGCGGACAGCTGCCCCAGCTCCTTGCCGGCGTTCATCAGGGTGGGGGAGTTGGGCAGGAACTCCAGCCGGGTCATCAGGCGGTAGAACTCGTCCTCGATGGCCTTGACGCTGGCCTTGGAATCGTGGATGAGCTCCGCCGCGGCGATGGCCCTTGCCACCCGCCGGAACATATCCTCCGGCTTCTCGATGACCTTCCCCTGCTTGTCCTTCTTGAGATAGCGCCTCTCCAGCACATGAAGGGCCGTATCGGTAAGGCCCGTACCGGTCGCGGTCTCCTGGGGCGCTCTGACTTCGGCGTTAGTTTCCATTTCGGGTTCGACCTCCTCTTCATGTACCGGTTTTGCCTCGTTGAGGACCGCCATGACCATGGCCTCGATTTCGGCCTCGGTGGGCAGGGGCTGCTGGCGGCGGGCGCGCTTGTCCACCAGCTCTTCCATGCCCGGCAGGGTGGGCAGGTAGGCGGCCTGCGTCCTCTCCAGCCGTTCGATTACCTGGGCGGTGAGCCGCTCCACCAGGCGGCGGTCGCGGATGCCCATCGCCTCGGCGTTGGCGAAGACGATGCGGGCTACCTGGCTGCGGTTGACCGGCCCGGACTGTTTCCTGCCCGGCGGGTAGGCCGCGCTCACCGCCGCCACCTCCGCGGTGCCTTTACCGGCCCGGCCGCCTCTTCCGGCGGGATGAGCGGCAGCTGGTCGGCGGAAGATGCCGGGCCGTGGCTGGCCAGGGTATCCACCTCCTGCTTGAGCATGGTGATATCGGCGAAATCGCGGTAGACGCTGGCGAAGCGGATATAGGCGATGTGGTCCAGCTTCTTCAGTCGCGCCATGACCAGGTCGCCGATGAGGCTGGTGGGTATCTCCGTCCGGCCCGTCTGGTAGAGCTCGGCCTCGATGTCGTCGGCGAGCCTTTCCGCGGTGCCGCTGGGGAGGGGCCTTTTCTCGCAGGCCTTGCGGATGCCCGCCAGCAGCTTTTCCCGGTCGAACTCCTCGCGCCGCTGGTCTTTCTTCACCACGAAGAGGCTGGCCGGCTGGAGGCGCTCGTAGGTGGTGAAGCGCGCCTCGCACTTGAGGCACTGCCGCCGACGGCGGATGCCGTCGTTAACGTCCCGGGAGTCGATGACCCGGGAGTCGTAGTACCCGCAATACGGACAGTTCAAGCCCGACCTCCACAATACATAGTGCTAAGGCTTATAAATTACCACAACATGTTGTGTTTGTCAATAACCCCCCGAACTTGATTGTTAAATAATTTTTAAAATATTTTTCCCTTTACGGGATATTCCCCGGTAGGCTATGATTATTCCCGATGGACTACAAAGAGGCCCTGGAATATCTTTTGAGGTTCGCCGATTACGAGCGGCTGCCCCGCTCGGGCATCGTCTGGGACCTGCGGCGCATGGAGCGTTTGCTGGAGGGACTGGGAAACCCCCAGCACGCCGCCCGCACCGTCCATGTCGCCGGGACGAAGGGCAAGGGCAGCACCGCCGCCATGATTGCCTCGGTGCTGGTACAGGCCGGCCGCCGCACCGGGCTCTATACCTCCCCCCACCTCCTTTCCTTCACCGAGCGCATCCAGGTGGACGGCAAACCCATCGCCGGGGCGGACTGGGCCCGGCTGACCGAGTCGCTCGTCCCTCACGTGGAGGCGGTGAACCGGGAGGGCGCTTTCGGGGAGCTGACCACCTTCGAGATACTGACGGCGCTGGCCTTCGCCTGCTTCCGCGAGGTCGGGGCGGAGTTCCAGGTGGTGGAGGTGGGGCTGGGGGGTCGCTTGGACGCCACCAACGTCGTCCGGCCGCAGGTGTGCGTCATGACGTCCATCTCCTACGACCACATGGATGTCCTGGGGGACACTTTGACGAAAATCGCCGGGGAGAAGGCGGGCATCATCAAGCCGGGGGCGGCGGTCGTTGCCGCCCCCCAGTTCCCCGAGGCGATGGCCGTCATCGAGCGGGTCTGCCGCGAGCGCGGCGTGCCCCTGGTGCGCGTCGGGGAGGACGTCACCTGGCGGGCGGGCGCTTTCAGCCCGGAGGGGCAGTCGTTCCGGGTGAAGGGGTTGAAAGGTGAGTACGATTTGCGCATACCGCTTTTAGGTGAGCACCAGCTGGAGAACGCGGCGGCGGCGGTGGCGGCCGTCGAGGCGCTGGACGCGGCTATACCGGCGGCGGCTGTCGTTGACGGTCTGGCGAGGGTGAAATGGCCGGGCCGACTCCACGTTTTGCGGCGGGCGCCGTGGGTGGTGGTGGACGCCGCCCACAACGCCTACTCCATGAAGCGGCTGGGTGAGGCTTTACAAAGGCATTTTAAGTATGACCATTTGACGTTGATACTGGGGTTCGGGGGGGACAAGGACGTGGCGGGGATGGTGGCGGA
>MGNX01000035.1:0-438 GCA_001796935.1 Chloroflexi bacterium RBG_16_60_22 | reverse complement strand
GCGGAGTTTTTGAAGCGCGGCGTCACCCCCCGATTGGCCCCCTCCGTGGCGGAGGCCCTGAAGCTGGCCCTGGCTAAGGCTAAACCGCCCGACCTCATCTGCGCCGCGGGGAGCGTTTTTGTGGTCGCGGAGGTCATGGAGGAGATGGGGGGAGAAAAGTATCATTGACATATGTAACACATTGTGATACATTTATACTATTAGGAGGAAAGGGTGGTAATTGATGAGCTGGCATGGGACGACGAAAACATCGAGCATATCGCCCGGCATGATGTGACACCCGTAGAAGTGGAGGATGTTTGCTTTGATCTGCATCTTAGCAGAAAGGTTGTTGGGCAAAGGTATGTCCTTAGCGGGCAAACCGCCAGCGGCAGATACCTGAACGTTGTAGTTGAAAGGATTGGCAGGGGACTGTTCAGGCCTATAACAGCCTTTGAA
>MGNX01000034.1:0-6289 GCA_001796935.1 Chloroflexi bacterium RBG_16_60_22 | reverse complement strand
GCGGCGGGAGGCTGGTGACCGCCCGGTTGACCCTCTTCTTCAACGAGCACCTGGCCCGGCGGCTGTCCTCCAGCTCCAGGAGATACCCGCTGCCGTCCTTGATGCGCACGTAGTCCACCAGGGTCAACTCCCCCCACCAGCGGTTCTCGGACTCGTGCTGGAACTGGTAGTTGACGACGGCTATGAACTTCTCATCGCTGGACTGGTATAGTTTCCCTATGGGCACTTGGCTCCTCCCTTTCCAACAGCGCTAGGTTGTTACGGTGCACCACCTCCGGGCCGTAGTCGAAGCTGAGCAGCCCGGCAATCTTCGTCGAGTGGGCACCCTTGATAACACCGATATCGCCGGAGCTGTAGTTGCTGATGCCGCAGCCGAGCTGCGTGCCCCCGGCGTCATAGATAGCCACGATATCGCCGCGGGCGAACTTGCCTTCCGCCCGGGTGATGCCGGCCGCCAGCAGGCTGCGGTTCTGTTTCCGCAGGGCCAGGGCGGCGCCGCCGTCCACTATCAGCTTGCCGCGGGTGCAGAGCCCGGAGACCATCCAGCGCTGCCGACTCTCCAGGTTGCCGGCGGCGGGCAGGAAGTGGGTGCCGATAGCCTCGCCGGAGGCCAGCCGCACGATAGCGTCCGGCTCACGGCCGTCGGCGATGATGACGTCCACGCCGGAGGACGTGGCCAGCGCGGCGGCCTCTATCTTGGTCACCATGCCGCCGGTGCCCAGGTTGCTCCGGGTGATGGCCCCCAGCCGCTTGATGCCGGCATCTACTTTCCTCACCTCGGGAATCAGGCGGGCGGCGGGGTCGCGGGAGGGGTCGGCCGTGTAAAGCCCGCCGATGTCCGTTAATATCATGAGGAGGTCGGCATCGACCAGGTTGGCCACCATCGCGGAGAGGTTATCGTTGTCCCCGAACTTGGCCTCCTTAATCTCATCGATGGAAACAACGTCGTTCTCGTTGACGATGCCGACGACCCGCAGCTCCAGCAGCGCCAGGAGGGTATTGCGCGCGTTGAGATAGCCGGCGCGGTCGGAGAGGTCAGCCTTGGTCAGCAGGGCCTGGGCCACGGTGATGTCGTGCTGCTCGAAGAGTCGCTCGTAGGTGTTCATCAACCGTCCCTGTCCCACCGAGGCCAGCACCTGCTTGTAGGGGATGCCCCGGATTTTCTTGCTCAGGCCCAGTTTGTGCCGGCCGGAGGCTATCGCCCCGGAGGAAACGATAATCGTCTCGGCGCCCTGCCGGTGCAGCTGCGCCACCTGTCCCACCAGTTTGGCCATGATGTCCAGGTTCAGCTCGCTGCCGCCGCCGGTGAGCAGGCGCGTGCCCATCTTGACCACGATGCGCCGGTAGGGCAGCCCCCCCAGGGATTTTTTACTGTTGCCGCTCATGAATATATTATCCGTAGTTTTTCACATTATAGCAAGTGGACGCAAGTTGAACAAGGCAGGGCGTCTGTTGTATTCTGATTAGGCTGAATATATGAACGAAACGGGCCGTTCCGGGGCCGGGAAGGTCCTGCCGCTGGTATCGGTGGTCACCTTCATCGGCTTCTTTGATAACAACCTGCTGATACCGATTATCACCCTCTACGCCGCCGGGCTGGGGGCCGGTGTCGGCATCATCGGTCTCATCGTCGGGCTGTATTCCCTGACGAATACCGCGTTCAATATCGTCTTCGGACGCCTTATCGACCGCATCGGCTACAAGTACCCGCTGGTGGCCGGCCTGCTCGGGGATGCCTTGAGTATGTTCCTCTACACGCTTTGCCGCCTGCCGGTGCACCTGGCGCTGGTGCGGATGCTGCACGGCACCACCGGCGCCTCCATCGGCCCGGCCACGATGTCGGCCATCGCCGCCCACGCTGGCGAGGAGCAGAAAGGCCGGGCGATGGGACTCTACGGCATGGCCATCGGGCTGGCCACGCTGGTGGGGTTCGGCCTGAGCGGCTTCATCGTTTCCCGGCTGGGCTACCGGGCGGTCTTCCTGCTGGGGGCTGCTTTTTCGATGGTGGGGATGGTGCTGGGACTGTTCCTGCCCCGCCGGCCGCCTTCACCCCGCCCGGCAAAGGCCGCCGCCGGCGACGGCTGGGAGAAGGCCCGCGACCTGTTAAAGAGGAGGGGCCTGCTCGTCTCTTACGGCGCCATCTTCGCCCAGCACTTTGCCTTCGGTGGGATGGTCACCCTGCTGCCGCTTTACATGAAAGGGCTGGGTCTGGGGGCCTTTCACGTCGGGATGGTCATGGCCGCTTTCTCCGTGGTCTTTATTGTCCTCCAGTTCCCCAGCGGCATCATCTCCGACCGGGTAGGGAGGCTGTCCCCGATTGCCTTCTCCCTGGGCCTGGGCGTCATCGCCCTGGTAGCCATGCCTCTGGTCAGGGAGTTCTGGCTGATTGTTGCGGCTATGGCGCTCTACGGGCTGGCCTACGGGGTACTCTTTCCCTCCACCTCGGCCCTGGTGGCTGATAATACCGCGCCGGAGGAGCGCGGCGCGGCCTCCGGTATCTTTCACGCTTTGCTCACGGCAGGAATCGCCATCGGCGCGCCGGTGATGGGTTGGGTGGGCAGCGCGGCGGGGGTGCCGCCGGCCCTGGCCTTGAGCGCCACGGTCATGGTCGCCGCCCTGGTCGCCGCCCTGATTATGCTGAAGAGAGTCTAGGCCGGGCGGCCGGACTGTGCTAAACTGTTACCGGTTACAGGGCTGGTCCCTCCCTCCGGAGTGGGACGAGCCCTATAGGTGTTTTGAGATTTATATTGACTGACCTGAGTAAATTATTAGAAATAATTGGAAATACGCCGGAGTACCGCCGTCTGCTGGAGGGGCTGCGGTCGGGGAGCGATGCCGCGGTATCGGCGCTGGAGGGCGCCAAGCCCTACCTGCTGGCTGCCCTCTATACCGGCCTGAGGCGGCCGGTGCTGGTAGTCACGGCGCAGCCGGAGAATGCCAGGAAGCTCCACGAGCAGCTTTTTAGCTGGTGCCCCTCCGGGAATATACGGCTCTTCCCGGAGCCGGACTCCCTCCCTTACGAGCGCCTGGCCACGGACGCCGCCACCGAGATGGAGCGGCTGCGGGTGCTCTCGGCGCTGGCGGGGTGGGATGACGGCGGCGCGGACGCGCCCCTGGTCATCGCCTCGGCGGCGGCAGCGATGTCCCGGACACCGCGGCGTGGCGATTTCATTTCCGCCGGACGTACCGTGGCACTGGGGACGGAAACCGACCCCTTTCAACTGCTGGAGCGCTGGGAAGGCATCGGCTATCAGGCGGAGAGCACCGTGGAGCTGCCGGGCACGATGAGCCACCGCGGCGGTATTATCGACGTGTTCCCACCCACCAGCGAGCTACCCGTCCGGCTGGAGTTTTTCGGCAACACCGTCGACAGCCTCCGCTACTTCGACCCCGCTACCCAGCGCTCGGTGGGGAAAATCGACTCCATATTCGTTGGGCCGGCCACCGAGCTGCTGGCGCCGCGTCTCATGGACCGGCACGAGCTGGAGGGCGTTTTTAACGGCCTCGACCTGAGGAACTGCGCCGCCGAGGTCAGGCAGCAGTTCCAGCGGGACTTCGAGGCGCTGCTGGAGGGGCGGCGGCCGCGGGAAGTCCAGTTCTACGCCGCCCTGTTCAATCGCGGCTGCCTGGCGGACTATCTGCCCGACGATACCCGGCTGGTGCTCGACCAGGAATCGTCTATCGAGCGGACGATGGCCGACCTCGATGCTGAGGCCGGGCAGTTGCGCGCGGAGAAGATGGAGCGCGGTGAGCTGCCGGCCAATTTCCCCCGGCCGTATTTCACCGGCGGGGAGGTGGCGGCGGGGTTCAGAGCCCGGCCGTCGTTGCGGCTCGAGGCGTGGGGTGTGGAGGAGAGGCTGGACTTCATCTCGGCGCCGGGCTACGCGGGCCAGCTGCCGGCCTTCCTGAAAAAGGTGCTGGAGCTGCGGGAGCAGGGCAAGCGCCTCGTCATCGTCAGCCACCAGGCGAGCCGACTCTCCGAGCTGCTGGAGGGGGAGGACGTCATCGCCGCGCCCGTCGAGACCGTAACGCACGCGCCGGGGCCGGGCGAACTGGTGCTGGTGGCGGGCTCGCTGCCGGAGGGGTGGGTGATGGGCGGCGATACCTATCTTTTCACCGACGCCGAGATTTTCGGCTTCGTCAAGCAGCGGCGGCTGGTCAAGCGGCGGCCGGCGGCCCACCATAAGCTTATGGTTGACATAATACCGGACGACTACGTCGTCCATGTCGAGCATGGCATCGGCCTTTTCAAAGGCGTGACGACCCTCTCCGCCGCCGGCAGCGAGAAAGAGTACCTGGTATTGCAGTATGCCGCCGGCGATACCCTCTACGTCCCCACCGACCAGATAGACAGGGTCAGCCGCTACGTCGGGGCAGGGGACAGGACGCCGGTGCTGAGTCGGCTCGGCACGCTGGAGTGGGTGAGGACCAAGCAGCGGGCCAAAGAAGCCGCCGAGGTGCTGGCGCAGGAGCTGCTGGCCCTCTACGCCTCGCGGGAGGTCGTGGCCGGCTTCGCTTTCTCCCGGGACACGGTCTGGCAGCAAGAGCTCGAGGCCGCTTTCCCCTACGTGGAGACGCCGGACCAGCTCGAGGCGCAGCGCGAGGTCAAGGAAGATATGCAGCAGCCCCGCCCCATGGACCGGCTCGTCTGCGGGGACGTCGGTTACGGCAAGACGGAGGTGGCCATCCGCGCCGCTTTCAAGGCGGTCATGGACGGCAAGCAGGTGGCCGTGCTCGTGCCGACCACTGTCCTGGCCCAGCAGCACTACGCCACCTTCGCCGAGCGACTGGAAGCCTTCCCCGTCAGGGCCGAGGTGCTGAGCCGTTTCCGCTCGACGGCGGAGCAGCGCGAGGTTATCGACGGGCTGGCCGGGGGCACGGTGGATATCTGCATCGGCACCCACCGCCTCCTCCAGAAGGACGTGGCTTTTAAAAACCTCGGCCTCCTCATCGTCGACGAGGAGCAGCGTTTCGGCGTCAACCACAAGGAGCACCTCAAGAAGATGAGGCAGGAGGTGGACGTGCTGACCCTGAGCGCCACCCCTATCCCCCGCACCCTGCACATGTCCCTGGCGGGGGTGCGGGACATGAGCACCATGGAGACGCCGCCGGAGGAGCGCCTGCCCGTCAAGACCTACGTGGCGGAGTACAACGACCACCTGGTACGGGAGGCGATTTTGCGGGAGCTGGAGCGGAACGGCCAGGTCTTCTTCGTGCACAACCGGGTGCAGAGCATCGCCTTGGTGGCCGCCAGCCTCCGGGAGCTGGTGCCGGAGGCCAGCGTCGCCATCGCTCACGGTCAGATGCCGGAGGAAGAGCTGGAGAAGGTGATGACCGACTTCACGGGGGGGAGGGTGGATATTCTGGTCTGCACCACGATTATCGAGTCGGGGCTGGACATGCCCAACGCTAACACCCTGATTGTCAACCGGGCGGACAAGTTCGGGCTGACGCAGCTCTACCAGCTGCGCGGCAGGGTAGGACGGGGCGCCAACCTCGCCTACGCCTATTTGCTGTATGATGGCGGGAGGAACCTGACGCCGGTGGCGCATAAACGCCTGAGCACCATCTACGAGGCCACCGAGCTGGGGGCGGGCTTCAGCATCGCCATGAAGGACCTGGAAATACGGGGCGCCGGCACTCTGCTCGGGCCGCGGCAGAGCGGCCACATCACCGCCATCGGGTTCAACCTGTACACCCGGCTGCTGGCGGAGGCGGTCGAGGAGCAGAAGGCAGTGAAGGCCGGCCGGCCCAGGCCGATGTCCCGCCTCCCCGCGCCCAGCGTCGATTTGCCCCTGGACGCCTTTATCCCCGAGGACTACGTGCCGGACGTCGAGACGCGGCTGGAGCTCTACCGCGAGTTGGGGGCCTCCGATGCCGCCGCCAGGCTGGACGACATCGCGAAAGAGTACGCCGACCGCTTCGGCGCCCCGCCGGTGGAGGTGGAAAACCTGTTTTACGCGGTGAGAATCAAGGGACTGGCCGCTAAAGCGGGAATAGAGTCCATCATCACGGAGGACGGGCAGATTATCCTCCGCCGCTTCCGCGGCCTCCCCTTCGACGCCCTGAAAATAGGGGCGGGCTTCCGCGACGGCATAGAGGTCGGCCGCACGCAGATAAGGATAAGCCACAAGAAGCTGGGGAGGGGGTGGAAGGGGGTGCTGGAGGGGGTGGTGAATAGACTGTTGACGTAGGGTGGTAGAATGAGATGGAAGAATGTTAAGGGATGAGAAAGTGGAAAAAATAAAGCGGGATATGAAGGATTGGATAGAAACCCTTTTAAAAGAGG
>MGNX01000033.1:10317-22172 GCA_001796935.1 Chloroflexi bacterium RBG_16_60_22 | reverse complement strand
GCCTCCTTGCACAGAGGAGGGGATGGGGTGGGTTCAGTGGTGGTGCTGTGCTTATTATTCAGTCTCCTTTAAATATATAACGTTTGATTACATCATAAGTTTTTTCCGGGCGCCCCGGCTGGGATTATAGGTCCCGGCGAAGTTGTCCAGGGTGTCCTTATTGATAAGCCAGGTATTGTGAATCTTGGTGGCGGGCAGGTCACCCTGGCGGCACAGCCGCTTCACCGTTTCCGGGTGTACCCTGAGACGGCGGCTGGCCTCGATTACGTTAAGATAGTTGTCCCAGACCGGCATAACATTCTCTTAACAATATTTTAACAAATATTGCTTTATCAAAGCAATTGTAACACTCTAGAGTCCATTTGTCAAGAGTTTACGCAAAAATACGACAAAAAAGCATTGACGGTAGTAGAACGTATGTGCTATTCTTTCCCTGTTTGGTTGGCGAGGTGAGCGATGGATTTGACGACGCGTGAGACTGGCGATGACGAACCTGGACCGGACAAGGGGGAAGCCAAGCAAAATGACCTGGATTTACCGCCGGAATACTGCCACTACCGCGACGAGGGCTGCGAATTTGCCACCTCCTGCCTCAACTGTCCGTTTCCGCAGTGCCTCTACGACGAGCCGCGGGGGAGGCAGCGCTGGCTGAAGGACTCGCGGAACCGGGAGATTAACCGCCTCTTTGATGGCGGCTGGGGTGTCAAGGAGCTGGCCCAGCTCTTCGGGGTGAGTAAGCGGACGATACAGAGGGCGCTGAAAAGCCCTTCCTTCAGCGGGGTGCTGGCGGGGTCGGGCGGGAGACCCGGAGAAATGGGCTAAAGGAGCGGGATACCGATGAATGAAACAATTCCTTCACAGCTGGCCCGTATGGACCTGGAGAGAATAAAGGGCTACCAGGAGCTTCTCGACTTTTACGGTGGCCGTCAGTGGGAGGGCCGGGAAAGAAGAGGGGAGCGGCGGCTCATTTTCAACTATGCCCGGGTATTCGTGGAGAAGATAACCGCTTACCTGATGACCGGTATCACTTTTGCTGTGGACCCCACGGAGGACTCGGAGGGTGCGCGGGAAAGGGCCCGGAAGGCCGAGGCCGCCCTCTATAAAGTGTACGCCGATAACCAGCTGGAGCAGCTCGACCTGGAGACGGAAATCGACTGCGCCGTGCTGGGCGACGCCTGTTATAAGGTCATCTGGGATGCCGCCGAAAAAAGGGTCAGGGTCACCGCGCCCGATGTCCAGGGGCTCTATGCCTGGTCTTCTGGCGATGATATTTCCCGGGTGTGGCGGGTGGCCTCCCGCTATCGCCTCTCCGCCGAGGAGGCGGAGCTTACCTACGGCCTCAAGCCGAAGGGCAGGACAGCGGCGGTCACCGAGCTTTGGACGGAGCGTGATTTCGAGCTGTATGTTGACGGCGCCCCGGTGGACGCCAAAGCCAACCCCTACGGCTTCATACCCTTCGTGATTTTCCCCAACCTCCGCGAGCCCAAGAAGTTCTGGGGCACCTCCGATTTGCCCCCGATAATGGAATCACAGCGGGAGCTGAACCGGGCCATGAGCCAGCTCTCCCGCATCCTGGAGCTTTCCGGCAACCCCATCGCGGTACTGGAAAACGTAGAGGAGTCCGAGGACATCGCCATCCGGCCGGGGGCGGTCTGGAATATCCCCGAAGCGGCCCGGGCCTACCTGCTCGACCTGCTCCAGGGCGGCGGCGTCAACTTACATATTAATTATATCGACCTTATTTACCGTGCCCTGCACGATTTATCCGAGTCGCCGCGGTCGGCCTTCGGCGGTATCGAGAGGGACCTGTCCGGCGTGGCCCTGGAGATTGAGCTCCAGCCGCTGCTGCAAAAGGTGAGGCGGAAGAGGATTATCCGGACGGCCGCCTACAACCGCCGCAACGAGATGATTCTGAAGCTGCTGGAAAAGTACCGGGGCGAGGACTACGGGGATAACCACCTGCGGGTGGTCTGGGGGCCGGTGCTGCCCAAGGACCTGGAGAAAAGGGTGGGCAGCGAGCAGGTGATGGTCCAGACCGGGCTCCACTCCCGCCGCACCGCCATGGACGAGCTCGGCGTGCGTGACCCGGACGACGAGTTCCAGCGGTGGCTGGAGGAGAGGGAGTCCATTCTCAAGATGAACAAGGAGTTTAACGCCAAGTCCGCCAGGAGCGGCGCGAGAGAGAGTGCTGGGACTGCCCGGGCGGAAGGCTTTGAGGAGTAATCAGGAGGCAAAATGGTTACGGAAGAAGAACAGGAAAAGACGGAAGAAGTCGATGGCGCCGGTAACGAGCCGGAGGAACTCCGGCAGGAGAACGAGGCCCTGGCCCGCGAGGTGAAGCTGCGGGAGGTCGCCGTTACCCGGCTGGAACAGGCCCTGGCGGCCAGGGATGGCGAAATCGCCGAGCTTCAACGGTCGCTGGGGGAGGCCCGCCAGGCCCTTGACGAGCTCGGCAAGGCATTGCCCCAGGCGGTGGCTGCTTACCGTGAGCTCATCGTCCAGGCCAATCCCGGCCTGCTCGCCGAGCTGATAACCGGTGGTACCATCGAGGAAGTCAACGAATCTCTCAAGAATGCCCGGGCGCTCATGGAGAAGGTCCGGCAGGAAATGGAGACGGAGGCCGCCAGGACGAGGATACCGGCCGGCGCCCCGCAACGGGCGCGGCTGGACCTCTCGGGGCTGTCTCCCCGGGAAAAAATTCAGTATGCCATAGGAGGTGAAAGGTAAATGGCTTTAACATTAGCAGAGGCAGTCAAGCTGTCCAACGATATGCTGCTGCAGGGGGTGGTGGAGACCATTGTCAAGGACTCGCCGGTCCTCCAGAGGCTCCCGTTCATTGAAATCGTGGGCAACGGACTGACCTACAACCAGGAAAAGACCCTGCCCGGCATCGACTTCTATGACGTCGGTGACACCTGGGCGGAATCGACGCCCACCTTCGAGCAGTTGACGGCCAACCTGAAAATCATGGGCGGCGATGCGGACGTGGACAACTTTCTCAAGTCCACCCGCAGCAACATCCAGGACCTGGAGGCGGCGGTCATCGAGCTGAAGGCCAAGGCGCTGCGCGACAAGTTCGAGGATATCTTCATCTACGGCGATTCGGCCACCAACGCCAAGGAGTTCGACGGTCTCCGCAAGCTCATCGACACGGAGACCGCCGGCAACCAGGTAATCGCCGTGGGGGATACGGGGGCGACGCTGACCCTGGCCAAGCTCGACGAGCTTATCGACGCGGTCAAGGGCGGCAAGCCGGACATGCTCCTCATGAGCCGCCGCTCCCGGCGCAAGCTCAATGCCCTGGTGCGGGCGGCCGGCGGCATGACCGAGACCGACCGTGACCAGTGGGGCAACTTCATCCAGCTCTGGGACAGCGTGCCCATCGGCGTCAACGACTGGATACTGGATACCCACGTCCTCGTCGGCGGCGTGGAAACGGATACCACCGGCGGCGCCAGCTCCACGATATACGCCGTGCAGTTCGGGGAGGGGGCCCTCTGCGGCCTGACCAGCCCCGGACACCTGCAGGCGGAACCGGTGGGGCCGCTGGAGAACAAGGACGCTTCCCGGACGAGGGTCAAGTGGTACGTCTCCCTGGCCCTGTTCAGCTCGGTCAAGGCGGCGGCTTTAATCGGCGTCCAGGACTAAATACTTAACATAATAAGCAAAGGGGGAGGGGTATTTCCCCCGCGGGAGGTAAAACATGGTACAGGCAGTGATTGAGCACATCGAGCACCCCTTCGCCAGGGGTAACCTGACTTCCGACGGCGTCCAGTGGAGCGCCGAGCACACCACCACCACCGACGCCTATGAAGAAGTGGAGAGCGTTACCATCACCCCGCCGGCCCTGGGCGAGGTGCTGGAGTACGAGTTCGGGCTGACCGGTGCGGTCAAGTCCAGCGGCGCCACGGAGTCCGTCCTGTTCAAGTGGCAGGCGCGCAACCGGGGCGGCACCTGGGTGGACCTCCACAGCGAGGTGACCTACGCGGCGGACGCCTCCGCCTACAAGGAATATACCTACAGCGGACGCTTAAAGCCGGTGACCAACTTCAACGAGGTGCCCTTCGAGGTACGCCTGGTCATCAAGTCGGGCGGGGCCGGCGGGGAGAACGCCGTGGGCAAGACCAAGGGCTCCAGCTACGTCAAGGTCGTCTATTCGGCTTCGTGAGGTGTGCCGTGAATCTATTGTTAGACCCCAGCCTGGTGCTGTATTTGCCCCTTTATGAATTGGATGGTAGTCCCATCATGTCGCGTGAGGCTTACGGGCGCCCGGGCACCGTCACCGGGGCTATTTGGACGCCGCGGGGAGAAAGTTTCGACGGGATAGACGACCGCGTAACTGTGGCCGACGCCTCGGCAAGCGCTCTTTATCCGGCTGAATTCACCTGGGAGTTCTGGGCAAATCCCGCGGACTTTTCCGCTATTCGTGCCCTTCTGGGCAGTGTAAACGCCAGCCCTTACCGGCCCTGGGAATGTCACCTTTCCTTGACCACAGGCCGAATATTCTTTGCCTTGCGCCAGTCTGACGACGGACAACCGAGCCTGACGGTTACTGACATAACCCCGGCAGCCGATACCTGGAACCATATCGTGGTAACCGGCGATGGCACCACCTTGAAAGGTTACTTGAACGGCCAACAAAGCATTGACACGGCGAGCTACGATGGAACGTTAAGCAGCGTTAGTCGGCAACCCAACATGCTCGGCGTGACCAGAGGCGCGAGATGGATGCTCGGAACGGTTGGAGAGGTCAGGCTTTATAACCGTGCCCTTACCCTATCAGAAATACAGAATAACCGACTGGTAACAAAATGGAGGTATCGATGAAGTACCGCATCAGAACGGACCTGAGCTTTGACAGCCAGGCGGATGCGCAGGCGCTCATGGACCATGCCCGGACCCTGTCCGGCAAGGCGGTCAGCATCAACGAGGGCGGCGCCAACGAGGAGATTTCCTTCGCGGACCTGGAGCTCTGCCGCCACGACGAGGGCCTGCCCTGCACCCGGCTGGACCGGCTGGAAATAAGGAAGCTTTAAGGAGCGATAACCATGGACTTAACTGGAATGAGGACCATCGTCAGGCGGGACCTGCATGACGAGGACTCCGGCAGCTACCGCTGGACGGATAACGAACTAAACCGGCACATCGACCGGGCCGTTAAGGAGTTCTCCGAGCACCTCCCTTACGAGCAGAAGGCCACCAAGGCCACCACTTCCGGCTCCCGCGAGCTGGATATCACCACCGTGACCAACAGGGTTATGGTGGAGGCGGTGGAGTACCCCGTGGATAAGTTCCCCCGGCGGTACCAGCCTTTTTCCCTCTGGGGGGATGTCCTGACCCTGCTCGGGGACGAGGTCCCGGACGGCTCCAACGCCTATATCTACTACGGTAAGCTCCATACCCTCGATGCCAGCGGCTCCACCGTCCCCACCCGCCACGAGGACCTCATTGCCGCCGGGGCCGCCGGGTTTGCCGCGGTGGAGTGGGCGGTCTACGCCGTCAACCGCGTCAACGTCGGCGGGACGGTGACACCGAGGGAGTTCCTCGACTGGGGCAACTTGAAGCTGAGGTTCTTCCGCGGCGAGCTGCGCCGGCTGGGCAGACGGGACCGGGTGAGGGTAAGCTCGCTGTACCGTCCCCATTATCCCATCGTCTCAAAATCTACGGATTACGGGCCGTAAAAAGGTATTGGAGTGATGCGATGCGCCAGCTGACGTCAACGCTGTTGGCCGCCCAGCAGCAGGCCTCCGGAACGCCTTACGTTAAGGTGGAGGTGAAAAACCGGGTGGCCGGGGTGGTCCGCTACGACTGGTCCCGGCTCTACGCGGGCTCGGAGGTGAGTTCCCCCCACGCCGTGGCCATGCCGTCCGACGGCTCCATCGTCAGGGTCAGGGCGACGCCCATGGACGACGGCCGTAAAATCTACCGCCAGCGGGTGGCCGGCCCCGGCCCGGGGAGCGATTTCAGCCAGTGGACCTATATCAACCAGTATAACGCCCTGGTCGTGGCGGCGGCCTCCCTGGGCGCCGAGGTCTCTATCTTCTGGATAAAGACCAACCGGGAAATCCGCCGCATCAAGAGCACCGACTACGGGGTTACCTGGGGCAGCCCGGAGCTCATCGACTACTCGTCGACCACCTCCGTTTACGGCCTGGCGGCCGCCTACAAGCCCAACGGCGACCTGGCCATCTTCTTTGCCGACCAGGTGAACATCTTCGTCAAGAAGTACATTGGCGGTGTGTGGCAGGCCATGTCCGCCTGGGACAAGACCACCGACGATTTGTCCGGGGTCGGCTGTTGCTACGGCACCGACTGGAACCTCCTGGTCACCGGCAAGGATGCCCCCGGCAACTTCAAGCTGTGGAGCCTGGTCTACGGTGACGGCGGTGACGTCAGCGCCGGGAGCTGGTCGGCCCTGCGGGAGATGGCCTCGGCCCCTTCCGGCGGCGATTTCGAGTATCGCCAGCCTTTCCTGGACATGACGGACGTCTGGCGCTGTTTCTTCGTGGAGAAGTTCGCCGGTACGGAGGCTTACGAGCGCCCTTTCTGGTCGCATACCGTCGTCGGCGCCGACTTCGTCGACGGGCTGTGGCGGGAGCCGGTGCCCTTCGATATGACCGCCGGCTATGGCCTGGCGATGGCCCACCACGGCGATTATGCCTGGCTCTCCAGCCCCGATAGCGTCTGGAGGGCAGACCTCACCGCCCGCACCCTGGACATGACGGCCGATGTCGTCGGCATCCGGCAGGAAACCGGCGAAACGGAGGGCAGCCTGACCGTGGCGCTGAGGAACGATGACGGCCGGTACGCGGCGCCGGGGGAGGGTTCACTGGCCGACCTTGTTGCCGGCGCCCAGCTGGACTTCGGCCCCGGCTATGTCACCACCGAAGGCGGCGAGGTCAGCTCCGGCCAGAGTTTCAGCCTGGAGGCCTTCGAGCATACCTCCGGCGGCCGCGCCGGGCTGGTCCTGCACGCCCGTGACGGCTGGGGGGCGCTGGCCGACTGGCGGGCCCGTCACCAGTTCCGCTGGAACAGGACCTCCGACGACCTGCCCGTCAGAGACATCATTGCCTTCGTCCTGGCCAGGGTCGGCCTGAACCTTGAGGTCGTCTCGGCGTCGTCCGCGGCCACCGGTTTCTACCCGGACTTCACCATTAACCCGGATAATGACGGCAGGTCCGTTATCCGCACGCTGCTTTCCTTCGTGCCGGACGTGCTCTTCCTGGAAGGTAACCAGGCCTATCTCGTCAATCCCCTGGCTGCCGATAGCCCGGTTTACAGCTACGGTGGGGCGCACCCTCTCCGGGAAGGCCGCTACCGCCGGGGGGCCATGGCGGTCAACCGGGTGCAGGTGGAGGGCTACGATGCCGGCAGCGGCGAGATGGTACTGGCCGATAGCTTCGACTGGGATGAGATAGGCCGCCTCCACGACCGCCTCCGGCAGGTTGAAGACAGGAATATCGCCACCGTTAACGAGGCCCAGCAGCGGGGACAGTCCGTGTTGAGAAAGATGGAGATAGCAGCGCGCGGCAGCAGCATCCTCGTGCCGGTAAACTGCGGGCAGCAGTTGTATGACGTCATTGATATTACCGATGCGCCCGCCGGCCTCGATGGGGAGAAGATGAGGGTGCTCGGCCTGGCGCTGGCCTATCAACCGCCGCAGGGAGAATACCGCCAGCGTCTCTGGCTGGGAGCGGTCTAGGCGCCGCCGGAAGGGGAGGGAACGATGAAATTAAAGAAAGCTGAGCTGAGGAGTTTCAACTCCGGCAACTATACGGCCACCATCCGGCTCGCCAGCAGCTATAAGGTCTATCTGGAGGAGGTGGCCGTCGCCAGGAACCTGCCGGCGGCGGAGATGGTCACGGGACGCAAGGTGGCCGTGATTTTCTTCGACGAGCACAATCCCAAGGAAGCGGTGGTGGTGGCGGTCTATACCTAGTTGTTCCGGGACGCCATTTCCTCGGGGGTGGGGTGCTGGCTGCGGGCGCAGCCCGGCGTCGTCCCGGCCCGGGTGGCGGCCTGGTGCATTTCCTGCCATGACGACCGCCGCGGCCTTTTCACTTCCGCCCTCGGTTTGTCCGGCGGCCGCTGTGGTCCTTTCGGGGGCGGCGCTTTCGGGGTCGCTTCGGTCTTCCCCAGGCTATCCATGATAGCCGCCAGGACGCGGTTCTGCTCCGCGGCGCCGTTCTTCAGCTCGTGAGAGGCCTCGGAAAGCCCCTGTATGGCGCTGGTATGGCTGGACAGGTGCCGGGCATATTCCGTGATGGCGGCAGCGAACTTTTCCAGGGCATTCTCCGTGGAGTTCATCCGCTGCTCCGTGGCTTCCATTTTGCGCGTCAGCACCCGGTTGGTGCGGGCTTCCTCGTCGATGACGGGGGCAAACACCTTGCGGTGCAGTGCCCGGCCGCCGGAATTAATCTCGCCGCCGTAAAGGAAGAAGGCGAGAAGGACCAGGGCAATAACGACGAATATTAAACCCTGCTGGCTCTGGAAGAACAGGAGGGGCAGGCCGAGATAGGGAATCTGGTCGCCCACCGTTCCCCGGATGTCCTGCGGGCCGATGGTAAAGGGGTCTTCGCCGGTATTATCGCCCTTGGTACGGAAGCCGAGTGACGGGACGTTCCTGATTTCTATCACCCGGTGGGCGACCGTCGGCGGGTAGTTATAGTAATCTCGTATCAGCGGCGAAACGTTGTAAACGATGATATCGCCCACCTTGATGTCCCTGGGTTCCACCGGTTTAACGATGAGCAGCCCGCCGGAGTGGAGGGTCGGTTCCATGGAGGAGCCGAAGATAGGTATAAACGGCATCGCTCCTCTGATGGAGAGGAACCCCAGAATACAGGCTATCGTTAAGAATAAAAATCCGAGGGCGCGTTTCATAGCACTAACCTGTCACCCTTACCTCTGGGTAACCTCGATGTAAAATTCAGGTTCGATGCTCCACCCCGAACCCCAGTCATCGGGGTCAGCGGAGTGCAGCCGGTAGCTGCCGCCGCTTACCTGCACGGTATAGCTCGTGGCGGCGCCGCCTTCGATGTTAAATGAGACCACGCCGTTCTCCATGCTGAGCACCCGGTAATCGGGGTCTTCCTCCGCCTCCAGCGAGTCGGCCACGTAAACTTTCATGTTGATGTACTGGTAAGCCTTGAGCAGGGCGGAGGTATTGGTCAGGTAAAGCTTGACCAGGAGGTCGCCGGTATAGGCCTCGTTGGGGGTAATATCATACAGGTCGCCGCTGGGCACTTCACCCTGTATGTTGTTGACTTCATAGTTGACCTGCACGTAAACCTGCGTGCAGATGGCCGGTTTGTTCTGGTTCTGCCCCTTCATGGTGACCCCGGCCTGGAGGTCGTCCAGTTCCTCCTGGGTCCACGGCTCTCCGGTAGCCGGATTATTCGTCCACTGGTAAGATTTGGTAATGAAAGCGGCGCTATCATGAGTTTCGGTGGTACCATCAAAGACCTGGCTGTTGGTTTTAATGGAAGCCATCGCCCGGACGGTATTGGCACCGTCGGCGGAGAACCGGAAGTAAACGGTGATGTTGTCGATGGTTTCGGTACCGCCCGCCCCGATGTAATCGGAAAGATTATACAGGTCACGCTGCCAGCCGCCGGTACCTTCCGTGGACACATAGGTCGCGCCGTCATCGGGGGTGGGCTGGTCGTCAACCTTGTCCCAGTGCTCGCCGGTGGTGGGGTACTGGGTGGGCAGCTCGGTATCGTCGCCGGCAGCATTGGGTACGATAATCTCGGTACCGTACTGTTCATCGGGCAGGATGGAGTTCCAGTTGGGCGGGCTGCCCGATGGCTGGTAGGTGGTCATGACTGCGTCAGCGATAGTCCCGTTCAGCGTGGCCGCGGCATACCCGGAATAGGTATAGGCGAAGGTACCGCTGGTCAAGGCCAGAGCGAGTAATATCATGCCGCCAAAAATCAGTTTCCTTCTCATTTTTCTACCGCTGACATTTGTCATTGCTTCATCGTTTTTGGGGTGGGTGGGGTGGAGGGGAATTACCCCTCCACCCGGTAACCCACCTCGT
This sequence comes from Chloroflexi bacterium RBG_16_60_22, assembly GCA_001796935.1. Lineage (GTDB taxonomy): Bacteria > Chloroflexota > Dehalococcoidia > Dehalococcoidales > RBG-16-60-22 > RBG-16-60-22. The sequence goes on along the minus strand of MGNX01000033.1, from coordinate 12,130 downwards.
TAGTACTTATTACCGCTGAGCAACTTCGGCGAACAGCTGCGGTGTCTTGGAACCGCCGCTCCAGCCGCTGGAGTAGACGTGGGTGATGAAGAAGCCGTTCATGACGCGGACGGTAAAGTTATCACCGCCGGCTACGCCGCCGGGGAACATGGAGACCGAGCCGTTCTCCAGGGTTAGCATGACCCAGTCATTGCTATCGGCCGCGCCGCTCTCATTGATGTCCACGGTGATATTACTGGATGTTTCCATGGCGAGCTGCAGGGCCAGCACCCGGTAGATTTTGGCCAGCTTATCGGCATTGCCGAGGGAGACGGTCACCACCAGGTCGCCTTGATAGTTGGAGGTGTCGGTTTCTACGTTGAATATCGGCGTGCCGTTAGCGGAGTGGGTCGGGTAGGTCGAAGCGAGAGCCCCCTTGAAGAAACCGAAACCGCTCCAGCTGATGGCGGAGACGCCGGTGGTGTTCGTCGAGACGTCGGCGAAGTTGGTGTCGCTCACACTGGCCGCGCTGATAGTCGTCGAGGCGTTCACGAAGCCGTAGGCGAAGACGCCGCCGGTGATGGCCAGGGCCAGCAGCATGGCGCCGATCATGAAAGGCATCCTGGCCCTCTTGACCGCAAAGGTGAGCTTATCGTCGTCGTTGAGCACCGTGTCCGGTTCGGCGCTCGCCTTGACCGTGCTGCCGTTCAGCCTGGCTCTGGATTTTTCCGGGATACCGAACTCAGACCTGAACTGCTCGCGGGCCTCACTGATGGTGTGCCCGGCCAGATTGGTTACTTCATACTGGTCCTTGTATCTGATTTCAACCATTTTATTCCTCCTTGGTTTTTGTTTGTTTTCGTTTGAATAATTTTTATTTGCCTTTAAAGAGGGCAGTGCTCATGCCTGCCCGGACAACCGCGAGCGCCGGCCCCCTTGTATTTTTCACCTTCTACATACATTCTCCTCCCTTTCATCCCGTATTGCCCTGTTTCAGGCTAGTTCGCCGATAAACGATTTCAGGCGTTCCATCAAATGGTCTTTGAACTCGTTGAATTCTTCCCTGGTCACGTATTCCGCCGCTTTGCCGTCCCTCCGGGCCGTGCCGCGGATGATGGAAGGCAGGCTGCGCTGCGCGGCATCGATGATGGCCCGGGCCTGGTCATTGCCGACCAGCTTATTGAGGACCAGCCTCAGGTTCTGCCGGATGGTCGCCTCGCTGATATCCAGCTTGGCGGCTGCCTGCTCGATGGTGTTGCCGGCGGCAATGCTGCTCAGTATCTGCGACTCCTTCGGGGCGAGGCTGGCCAGCATGTTATCGAGCTGCTCGTTCAGCTCGGCCAGGTCCCCGAACTCCGTAATCACCATCGCGGCCAGTCCCGGCTGCAGCATCTCCTCGATGATGGGGAGATTGCCCTGGGAAACCAGCCGGATGACGTCCAGCAGGTATTCGGGGTCGGCGTCCTTGGTAAGGCAGGCGCTGGCGCCGCCCTTGATGGCGGCAAAGAGCTTTTCTTCCTCTTTCTTATCCATCGTCAGGATTACCGCTACCGAAGGCAGGCTCCGCTTGATGCGGCGGCTTATCTCCGGGCCGCTGACCTTGGCGTCCTGCATGCTTAAAATGGCGATGTGCGGCGGGTTGGCCTCGATGAGGGAATAAGCCTCCTGGTTGCTGGTTGTCTCACCGGTAACTTCAAAGTCATCCTCCCCGGAGAGAATAAAGTGTATCCCCTCCCGGAAGAGGACCTGCGGGTCCGATAGAAAAACCTTAACCTTTTCCATTTTCGACCTTTCCCGGTGGGTCATAGTACTTTTTTACTACTTCCAATTTAAC
>MGNX01000033.1:5186-10292 GCA_001796935.1 Chloroflexi bacterium RBG_16_60_22 | reverse complement strand
CTTTTTTACTACTTCCAATTTAACACAGATTCATAAAGTTGTGTCTAAGAAATCTAAAGAAAGTATAAAGATGTCGTAAACTTTTGATAAAGTTTACCGGCGGGTTTGATGCCCGATTTCAGGGCATGGGGAAATAAAGGTGGGTTGATTGGGGGCTTTGATGAAAGGAGGCGGACTGACTACGTGCCGGCGGGGCGGATGAACTTGTAGCCGATGCCGTGCTCGGTAACGATGATGTTGGGCGATTCGGCATTGTCTTCCAGTTTCTGCCGCAGGTGCTGAATATGCACCCGGAGCAGGTCGCGCGCGTCAACGTAGTTATCTCCCCAGACCTTGGTCAACAGGCTTTCGTGGGAGAGAATGCGTCCTTCGTTCCTTATCAGGTAGTAAAGGAGCTTCCTCTCCGTGGAGGTGAGCTTGATGGGCTGGCCGTTCAGCGATACCTCGTTGCGGCTGAAATCCACCGACAGCTTGCCGCTGGTGAACGGACGCTCTTCATCGGTGACGGACACCCCCTGGGCGCGGCGCAGTACCGCCTGCACCCGGGCTATCAGTTCGATGTGGCTGAACGGCTTGGTGATATAGTCATCGGCGCCCAGCTCCAGGCCCTTGGCCACGTCGGTATCCTCGCCGCGGACCGTCAGCATGAGCACCGGGACATCGGAAAAGCGGCGTATCTCCCGCAGTACCTGGTAGCCGTCCATGTCCGGCAGGCCGATGTCCAGGATGACCACGTCCGGGCTCTCGTTCTCCACGAGCTCCACTCCCCGGTGGCCGCTGCTGGCCGAGATGACCGCGGTGCCGCTCCAGCGCAGCTGGAAGCAGAGCGATACTACCTCGATTATCCCGGGGTCGTCCTCGATAACCAGAACCCTCATGATGCTCCTTGGTGCTCCCGACCTATTTTAGGCTATTGCGCGGCAGAAAGAAAGAGAAGGTGCTGCCCTTGCCCGGTTCGCTGTCCACCCAGATTTTACCGCCGTGCAGCTCCACTATCTGCTTGGCCAGGGCCAGTCCCAGCCCCAGTCCCGGGTGTCGCTGGCGGTCGGCACTGAGGCGGCTGTAAGGTTTGAAGAGCCTGGACTGCTCTTCCCTGGGTATGCCGATGCCGTCGTCCTTGACCGCCACCACCAGGCCGTCTTCCTCCCGGTGGACCTTGAGGGAGATGTTGCCCCCCTCCGGGGTGAACTTGGCGGCATTGGTCAGCAGGTTGAGCACCACCTGCTCCAGCCGTTGCCCGTCCCCGTGGATAATGGGGAGGGAAGGTGGCAGGTCAATGCTCAGGTTCTGTTTTTTGGCCCGGAGCAGCGGGCTAACCTGCACGCCGGTCCCCTGAATCAATGACTTCATGTCCACCGGCTCCGGCTGGAGCTGCAGCTTGCCGCTGCCCGTCTTGACGATGTCCAGGAGCTCGGCCAGCCTGGTCTCCAGCGTATTGGCATTGTGGATAATGGTCTGGATGAGCTTCTGGTAAGAAACGTCGCCGCTGGTCTCCAGTTCCTCGGCCAGCAGGCCCGCCGCCGCGATAATCGATGTCAGGGGTGTTTTAAGCTCATGGCTGAGGGTATCAATAAACCTCAGCCACTCCTCTTCTTTGGTCTCCATAGGGTAGTTCTTCCTGCGCCCCGGTTCCGGGAGGTTGGATTTACTAAAATGTAGCACTTTTTGGACGGCGTATCAAGTGCTCACACCGTCCCCAGGAACAGTGCTACTTCCCGGAAGAAGGGTCTCGGCCTTCGCCGGGGTCCGGGCACCCTATTTCGTCATGCCCTTGGCGATGCTTTTCAAAAGGCTGAGGACGCCGATAACGGCGCGCTGTACCTCGGTCGGCTCCTCCGCCAGCATCCTGGCGACGTACGGGTCGAGCTGGCGGCTGGCGTAGCGGGTGCCGGCCTCTTCGGCGATTCCCGGTGTCTGGGGGGACAGGAAGCCGGCCAGGGTGAACAGCTCGTCCTCGTTAAAACCCAGCGGTTTGGCGATTTTGCGCAAAATCCGTGCTGAAGGGAAGCGCTCCCCCCTCTCGATGCGCCCCAGGTGGGACGAGGACACGCCCGACTCCGCCGCGAGTTCCTGGAGGGTCAGCGGTACCGTTATTCGCTGCTGCTTGAGGATTCGGCCCAGGTCACTGTTTACGTAGTCCATGCTGTAATTATAATTTGCCAATTGGCAAATGTCAACCCTTTAGGGCACAAATTAAAGGCTCCTGTCCATATTTTTGCTTTTTGGGGCGGACGATGTTCCCTTGACTGGCGTAAAGGCCGTCTATATAATGTTGACGGTCATGCGGGCATTGCGTCTTATTTGAGGCGCTTTGGGCGCCAATAAGATACTCTGCCCCGGCTTTTTCAGGATGGGAGGTAAAACCGGTAATTATGGCGGAAACCTATGACGTTATCATCGTTGGCGGCGGCCCGGCCGGAATCTTCGCGGCACTGGAGCTGACGCAGTCGGCCGGCCTGAAGGTCCTCCTCATCGAAAAGGGCAAGGACATCACCGAGCGCAACTGCCCGGTGCGTGACACGGGCGGCACCTGTATTAAGTGCGAGCCCTGCAACCTTGTTTGCGGGCTCGGCGGCGCCGGCGCCTTCAGCGACGGCAAGCTGGTGCTCTCGGCACAGGTGGGCGGCCACCTCAGCGATTACCTCGGTGATGAGCGCACCCGGGGACTGATTAAGTACGTTGATGAGCTCTATCTCAAGTTCGGTGCCTCGCCGCGACTCTTCGGCGGGGATGGTGCCATCAACGAAATCAGCCAGCGGGCCGCGGCGGTGGGACTGCGCCTGATACCCACGCCGGTGCGCCACATGGGCACGGAAAACTGCTACTCCGTGATGAAGGCGATGCGGGAATACCTCTTCCCCCGGCTGGTATTCCGGCTCGATGCCATGGCCTCCAGGGTGCTGGTGGAGGGTGGGGAGGTCAGGGGCGTGGCGACGGATAACGGTGAAAAGTTCCTCGGCAAGTACCTGATACTGGCGCCGGGAAGGGAGGGGGCCGACTGGCTTTCGCGAGAGGCCGGCCGCCTCAAGCTGACCATGCATAACAATCCTATCGACGTCGGCGTCAGGGTAGAGGTGCCGGCGGCGGTAATGAAGGACTTCACCGACGTTTTATACGAGGTCAAGCTGGAGTACCTGTCCCGGAGCTTCGGTGACCGCATCCGGACGTTCTGCATGTGCCCGGCCGGTCAGGTAATCACCGAGTCCACCGGCGGCACCGACCCCGTCGTGACGGTCAACGGTCACAGCTACGCCGGCCGGAAAAGCGGCAACACCAACTTCGCCCTGCTGGTCAGCACGGATTTCACCAAGCCCTTCCACGAGCCGATTGCCTACGGCAAGTACCTGGCCCGGCTGGCCAATCTCCTCGGCGGGGGCGTGCTGGTGCAGCGCCTGGGTGACCTTCTCCTGGGGCAACGTTCCACCCCGGAGCGTATCCGGCAGGGCAAGGTCAGGCCCACCCTGAAGAGCGCCACCCCCGGCGATTTAAGCTTCGCCCTGCCTTACCGCCATCTTACCGGACTGGTGGAGATGCTCCAGGCCATGGACCGGCTGACCCCCGGCGTGGCCTCCCCGGATACGTTGCTCTACGGCATCGAGGTCAAGTTTTACTCCTGCCGGCCCAAGCTCAGCGCCTGCCTGGAGACCGAGGTGCGCAACATGTTCGCCGTCGGTGACGGCACGGGCGTGAGCCGCGGCCTGGTGCAGGCATCGGCCTCCGGCCTGGTGGCCGCCGTCGAGATAATGAGGCGGGCGGGCTCAGGCTAATATCCCTGAATATCAGGTACTGCCTATCTTGACAGGGCGCCTGCTGCCGTCTAAAATGTTAATTGGCGTTTTTCATTTCAGGATGAAACACCGCGGTCGCGTTTTTATTTGGGGGTAAGCGCCGGCCTGTCTGGCACCCCCTGTAATATGGCGGGGGTAACGTCACGGGGGGTACGGTTTTCGGAAGGGGAGTGATGATAGTTGGCTGAAGTAAGAGCTGGCGACGAAGAAAACTTTGACAGTCTGTTAAAGCGCTTCAACCGGAAAGTACAGCAGGACGGTATTCTGGCCGAATTGCGCCGCCGGGAGCACTATGAGAAACCCAGTATCAAGCGTAAACGGAAGAAGGCGGCCAAGAAACGCGGCGCCGTCAGGGGCTCCAGAATCTACCGCCGGTAACGGATAGAAAGACGGATTACGAGTCCTCTATGGAGCAGACAGGCCTCAGGAAGAAACTGGGTGATGACCTCAAGCAGGCGATGAAGGCCGGTGATACGGTCAGGCGCTCTGTTATCCGCATGGTGATGTCGTCGATTAATAACGCGGAAATCGCCAAGCAGGCCGCCCTCGAGGAGGGCGATATCCTCGGCGTTATCGCCAGGGACATCAAGCAGCACCACGAGAGCATTGACTCTTTCAAGCAGGGGAAACGGCCGGACCTGGTGGCCAGGGAAGAGGCCGAGCTGGCTATCCTCCAGTCGTACCTTCCGCAGCAGCTGACCCGTGACGAGATTATCAACGAGGTACGTCAGGTCGTGGCGGCGGTGGGGGCGCAGGGCCCCGGCGACAAGGGCAGGGTCATGCAGCAGCTGATGCCCCGGATGAAGGGCCGGGCGGACGGCAAAGTCATCAACGAGATAGTGACCGAGCTGCTGGGTAAATAGGATAGCTTACAGTTGTGGCGAATACATCTTGACAAAATTTAATGCAGCTCTTATAATATAACCAGAATCACGACGAAAAGCACCCTGTGAGGTTCCGTCCTTACAGGGGGTTTTTCTTTTTAAGTTCTAATTTTACACGTAAATTGTCCAAGTATGCCACTCGTCCTTTAGATGCGATATCTAATAAATGTGAAAATCCGGCCTTGCACGGCGCTAAAACACATTCTAGTTTATCTTTTTCGCGTAAATACGTGACAAGACAGTGAAAGTCCCCGTCGCTACTTACGATTACCGCTTTTTCGAATTTATCTAAGTCTATCATTGCTTGTAATACTAATTCTGCGTCACAATTACCCTTGATTTTACCGTCGGGTTTCCTTAAAAGAGGCTTAAATATCAACACGTAACCTGCAGATTGTAAGAAAGTGTAGATTGGGGTATTTTCCGCCATGTAA
>MGNX01000033.1:652-5175 GCA_001796935.1 Chloroflexi bacterium RBG_16_60_22 | reverse complement strand
CTGACCCGTGACGAGATTATCCACGAGGTACGTCAGGTCGTGGCGGCGGTGGGGGCGCAGGGGCCCGGCGACAAGGGCAGGGTCATGCAGCAGCTGATGCCCAGGATGAAGGGCCGGGCGGACGGCAAAGTCATCAACGAGATAGTGACCGAGCTGCTGGGTAAATAGGTCTAGGCTAGAGCCTTCTCCAGTTCCCCGCACAACCTCTCATATCTCATGCCGGAGTCTATCATTCCCCAGGGCAGTTTGTCCCCTGTATCCCACCGTCGGTTGACATAATAGTCGATGTCCAGCTGGTGCTTCTCCACGGCCCGGCGCCAGCCGGCCAAGGAGACATCCTCAATATCCGCCAGGGCCGCGGCCAGCCGGGCGTCACCCCGCGCCAGCACCCCCTGGACCTGGCTCCAGGCCGGGCTCTCCTCGTTGAGCTTGATGCCTTTCAGCGGCAGGCTGCTCCGCAGCACCGCCAGGCGGTCGTTGAGCACCTCCTGGGGGGCCATGGGCAGCCACTGGAAGGGCGTGCCGGCCTTGGGCACGAAGGGGGCGGCGTTGAGCGTCAGGCGGGTGTTACCATGCCGGTCGAGCCTTTCCTTGATGGCCAGCGCCAGCCGGACGATTTCCCCGGCGTCATCGTCGGTCTCCGCGGGCAGCCCGATGATAAAGTAAAGCTTGAGCTGCCGGAAGCGGTGCCGCCCGATGCTGTCCGCCGTCTTGAGAATATCGTCCTCGGAGATGCCCTTGTTAATCACCCGGCGGAGTCGGTCAGAGCCGGCCTCCGGGGCGATGGCGATGGTCTGGGCTTTGCCCCGGGCGAGCTCGCGCAGTATATCTTGAGAGAGGGAGCCTATCCGCAGCGAGCTGATGGATATCTCGGCGCCGATGTCGTTCAGGCCGGCCAGCAGCTCCCCGATTTTGGGGTGGTCGGCCACGGCCGGGCCCACCAGCCCGATGCGTCGGCGGTAGCGGAGCCCCTCCCTGGCCTGCTCGACGAGCCGGTCCACCGAGCGGAAGCGCATCGGGGAGAAGGCGGTGTTCACCAGGCAGAAACGGCACCCGCGCTGGCAGCCCCGCTCCACCTCCACGAGGAATAAATCGCCGAGCTCGGTGTCCCGCGTGAGCACCACCGAAGTGGCGTCGGACGCATCGAGGTCCAGCGCAAACTGGCGGACCACCGATTTTCCCGGTGGGTATGAAGGCACGTAAATACCGGGTAAAGCCGCCAGCGCCTTCACCAGGCCGTCGCGCGCCTCGCCGATGCCTTCCTCCAGCACGGGGAGCAGGGCCGGGACTATCGACTCGGCTTCCCCGATGCACATCACATCGAAGAACGGTGATAACGGTGCGGGGTTGGCGGTGATGCATGGCCCACCGGCCATGACGATGGGGTGCCTTTCATCGCGGTCGGCCGCGTAAAGGGGGATGCCGCCGGCCTTGAGCATGGCTACGACGTTGAAGTAGTCCAGCTCGTAGGAGATGGAGAAGGCCAACACGGCGAAATCGGCCAGCGGCCGCCCGGACTCTACGGCGGTGGGGGGATTTCGGCTGTCTTTCTCAAAAAAGACACGCTCGCCAACGACCCTGGGGTAGCTGTTGAGCAGGCTGTAGATGACGTGAATCCCCAGGTTGGACATGCCCAGGTAGTAAGAGTTGGGGTAGATGAGGGCCACCGGCAATCGGCCGCCCCAGTCCTTGACGATGGCGCCTTCCTCGCGGGTGAACCGCGCCCCGGGCCGGTCCCTGGTCCCCCGAGTCTTCCTGGCTGTAACCCTCATCGGAGCTTTCTGCGGACTATACCTGTTTCCAGCAGTCTTTGAGAACCCGCGCGTTAATCTGGATTACCCGGTCGGCCACTTCCCTCAGCTGGTGGGAAGTACCCTCCTTGCCGAAAAGGGCGACCTCGACGTGCTTGCCGTTGTCCTTGACGGCCTGGACGGCCCCGGCGAAGTCGTTATCACCCGCCACCAGAATGGCGACATCGTAATTGCTCTTGTAGCTGTGAGTTATCATATCCGTGGCCAGCTGGACATCAGTGCCCTTCTCGTAGGGCGGCACACTGGGCCAGTTGGTGTAGACCAGGCGTCCCAGCCGCAGCTCGGTATAGGGGATGGCGTTGATGCCGGCGAAGAAAGCCTGCTGCTGCTTGTAAAGCTCCGGCTCCTGCTTTTGCCCCACCTTGGCGTTATAGTAGTAGATTCTGACGAGACGGCGCCGCCGCAGCAGCTTCTGGCAGAACTTGCCGATATCAAGGTCCATCCTTCCGAAATGGTTCTTCAGGGAGTGATAGAGGTTGCTCCCGTCGATGAATATCATCACCCTTTCCCCCATTCTCAGTCCTCCTTTAGTTCCGGTATTCGGGATGTTACCCTTCTATTATATCGCCTTTCAGGGTAGTATTGCGACATCGCTCCGGTGCGTTTGCCCGCGGCCGGAGACGGATGCTATAATTGGCGGGTAAAACACCTTGATAAAATACTCCCGGAGGGCCGCCGATGAAGGTAAGCCGTGAAGAAGTTCTGCACATCGCCCGCCTGGCGCGGGTCGGCCTGAGCGAGGCCGAGATTACCCGCCTCAGCGAGCAGCTTTCCAACCTCCTGGAGCACTTTCAGGTCTTGCAGCAGGTGGATACCACCGATGTCCCCCCCACCGCCCAGTCGGTGGCGCTGGAGAGCGTCATGAGGGACGATGTGGTGGAGGCTTCCCTGCCCCCCGGCGATATCCTGGCCAACGCGCCGCGCCGGGACGGCGACTGCTTCCGGGTGAGGGCGGTCCTGGAGTGATTAAACGCGGGAGGGTTCCGTGAAAATGGAGAGAGTCTTCGGTATTATTCCGGCTTCCTCGGGTCCATATATCTTCACCTGGGTTTTAAGCCTGTTCCTGGTTGCCGTCATCGCCCTGTTCGTCTTCATCAGCTACTCCTCGCGGCACACCAACTTCACCGTCAGTGATGCCGGGCTGAACATCGGCCCGGGGGTGTACGGTCGTTTTATCCCCAGGGAAGACATCGATGCCGGGGGCGTCAAAGTCCTTAATCTGAACGAGGACGCCGGGTACAAACCGAAATGGCGGACCAACGGCGCCGGACTCCCCGGCTACTCCGCCGGGTGGTTCAAGCTCCAGAACAAGGAGAAGGCCCTGCTCTTCGTGACGGACCGTTCCAGCGTGGTCTATATCCCCACCCGGAAAAACTACGCGGTAATGTTGAGCGTCCGGGACGCCGATGAAATGGCCGAGGTAATCCGGCAGTGGCGGTAAGGCAGGAATAATGCAGGTTACGATACATGAAGCCGGCCGGCTCCTGAAGGAAAAGAAAATATCCTCGGTGGAGCTGACTAAATCATACCTGGAGCGCATCGGGGAGGTGGACGGCAAGGTGCGCGCCCTGGTGACCGTCACCGCCGACCTCGCCCTGGAGCAGGCGCGCCGGGCGGACGAGGCCATCGCCGCGGGCAAGGCCGGCCCGCTGACCGGCGTGCCGGTGGTCGTCAAGGACAACATGTGCACCCGCGGGGTGCTGACGACCTGCTCCTCGAAGATGCTGCAGAACTTCGTGCCCCCTTACGACGCCACCGTGGTCGAGAGGCTGAACGCGCGGGGCATGGTGACCTTGGGCAAGGCCAACATGGACGAGTTCGCCATGGGCTCCTCGACGGAGAACTCGGCCCTGTTCGTGACCCGTAACCCCTGGGACGTCAGCCGGGTGCCCGGCGGCAGCAGCGGCGGCTCGGCGGTGGCGGTGGCCTCCGGCGAGGCCCCCGGCGCCCTGGGCTCGGACACCGGCGGCAGCATCCGCCAGCCGGCCGGGTTTTGCAGCGTCGTCGGCCTGAAGCCCACCTACGGACGGGTCAGCCGCTACGGGCTGGTGGCCTTCGCCAGCTCGCTCGACCAGATAGGGCCCCTGACGCAGGACGTTACCGACTGCGCCTTGCTGCTCAACGCCATCGCCGGGCACGACCGGCGTGATGCCACCTCCGTCCCCCGGGAAGTGCCGGATTACACTCAAAGCCTTAAGCCGGACCTCAAGGGACTCCGCCTCGGCGTGCCGAAGGAGTACTTCGTGGAGGGGATGCAGCCGGGGGTGTCCGCGGTGATGAAGGCGGCCCTCGCCAGGCTGGAGGAGCTCGGCGCCGCGCTGGAGGAAATATCCCTGCCCCATACCCCCTACGCCCTGGCGGTCTATTACATCATCGCCCCCTCCGAGGCCTCGGCCAACCTGGCGCGCTACGACGGCGTCAAGTACGGCTATTCCTACGAGGCCGACACCATGTGGGAATCGATGGAGAAGACGCGGCAGGAAGGCTTCGGGGCGGAGGTCAAGCGGCGCATCATGCTCGGCACCTATGCCCTTTCCGCCGGCTACTACGATGCCTGGTACCTCAAGGCCCAGAAGGTGCGCACCCTGATACGGCGGGAGTTCGATGCCGCTTTCCAGAAGTACGACGCCCTCGTCACCCCCACCTCCCCCACCGTCCCCTTCAGGATAGGGGAGAAGGTGGACGACCCCCTTTCCATGTACCTCAGCGATG
>MGNX01000033.1:507-617 GCA_001796935.1 Chloroflexi bacterium RBG_16_60_22 | reverse complement strand
GCCGTCTCCGTCCCCGCCGGCTTTGCCGACGGCCTCCCCGTGGGGATGCAGGTCATCGGCCGGCCCTTCGCCGAGGAGACGATTTTGAGGGTCGCCTACGCCTACGAGCA
>MGNX01000033.1:348-479 GCA_001796935.1 Chloroflexi bacterium RBG_16_60_22 | reverse complement strand
AGGGCGGAGATATAAAGGAGGGTGTAAAAATGATATTTGGTTATGAGCCTCCAGCAAGAAAGAATTTTACCATTACTACTAAAAAGATTGAATGGATGGATGCTGCGGGCAAAAATGCTGCACAGTTTATG
>MGNX01000033.1:0-258 GCA_001796935.1 Chloroflexi bacterium RBG_16_60_22 | reverse complement strand
GACAACAATCCAAGGAATAATAGCCAGAGGAACTGTTATTTGGTTTGTAGAAATTGCCACGGCAAAGCAACGAAAATTGGAAAAAGGGCAGAGAAAGACATCTTTGGCAATATAGTAGGATATAAAACAATCAAAAAGAAAGTCAGTTATAAGAAACCTACCGCTGGTAAGAGAAAGACTACACGTAAGAAGAAATAAAACGGCAGTCCAAGAGGGGCGTCAGCCCCTCAAATTAATGTGCTATGATATAAGCACGGA
>MGNX01000032.1:33267-52618 GCA_001796935.1 Chloroflexi bacterium RBG_16_60_22 | reverse complement strand
CGATGAGCAGCGGGGTCACCGTGTCCCCGGACGACTGGACGATGTAGAGACCCATGACCAGGATGTCCATGGCCAGCCAGCCCGCGAACATCCACCGCATGTAGGCCGTGCCCTCGCTGACGACCACGTTCTCCATACCGAAGAGGTTCATGATGGGCCCGGCCAGGGAAACGCCGATGGCCGTCATCAATAGCCCCCAGGCGGCGCCGACGATGAAGCCCTGCGCGGCGACGTGGTTGGCCTGGGCGACGTTCCCCGCCCCCACGAAGCGTGCCACCATGGCCCTCACCCCCACGATGAGCCCGATGTCCATCGACATTACCAGCGAGATGACGATGTTGGCGACGCCCACGCCGGCAATCGACGAAGGCCCCAGCTTCCCCACCCATATCATGTCGGCCACCTGGCTGACCACGAACAGGGTCTCCATGAGGACCATCGGCCAGGAGAGGAGCAGCAGGTTGCGGATGACGGAACCCTGCGTCCAGTCACGCCTGAAGGCAGCCTCCTGGCGGGGAGGCTTCTCCTCCTTTACCATAACGCGCCGCTACCTGTCTTCATCGAAGGGTGAGAGCAGTAAATACCATGGAGCGTTTCCGGGTGAAACGATGGCGACTCCATGATACAGGCAGTACACCGTTGCTGTCAATTTAGGGGGATACGGGGTTTGTTCTATTTTGTTCCATGACGTCATTGCGAGGAGTGCAACGACGAAGCAATCTAATAACAATTATAGAGATTGCTTCGCCTTCGGCTCGCAATGACATTGCCAACCATTACCAATAAAACCCGGCAACGCCCTGCTTTGACACTTCCGGCGTATTCCAGTATCATAACACCGGCAAGGATAACCGTTAAGGAGGACCCCGGGAAATGCCGAAATCACAATATGAAAAATACGCCGTAAGAAAGCCCAACTACGAGGCCGGCAGCGGCTACCAGGGCCGCCAGAGCCCTACCATGACCTTCATGAGCGGCAAGCAGGTGCCGGAGGTTAGCTGCTATATCGAGCTGGGCTGGATATACGAGATGCCCTCGCCCAACCCCCACATCCACGAGCATGTCCATGACTACGACGAGATTGTGCTCCACTGGGGCGGCAACCCGGAGATTCCCCAGGTCCTCGGCGGGGAGATAGAGTTCTGGGTCGGCGGCCAGCCCATCACCTTCAATACCACCACCGGCATGTTCATTCCCAGGGGGGTGCCCCACGGGCCGCTAATCTGGAAGAAGTTCGAGTTTCCCCACGTCGAGATGGCCATGATGCTCGGCACCGGCGACCCCTTCAAGGGCTGGGGCCAGAGCGGCATCAGGGAACCTAAAAAGGGGCTGCCCGTCAAGAAAGACAAGTTCGACTACGAGCAGTACGCCATCCGCAGCCCCCTGCGGGAAGCCGGTCCCAGCTTTAAGGAAGGACGCCAGAGTCCCACCATGACCTACATGAGCCGCACCCAGATAAACATCGTCAACTACTACATCGAGTTCGGCTGGATATGGGATGTCCCGAAGCCCGGCATCCCGGAGATGCGGCATGATAAGTGGGACGAGATTGTCCTCCACATCGGCGGCGACCCCGCTAACCCCGAGGACCTCGGCGCGGATATGGAGTTCGGCATGGGCGGCGACCTCCTCCAGTTCGATACCAGCTACGCCATGTACATCCCCAAGGGGCTGAACCACGGCCCGCTCAACTGGCACCGGGTCAGGAAACCCCACATCGAGATGGCCATCATGCTCGGCGCCGGCACGGTGAAGGAGGGCTGGGAAGGCAGCTTCTTCGGTCGGCCGGGCGGCCCGCCGCTCAGTAAAAAATAGCCCCCGTGAAAAACGGCGGTTGGTTGATGAAACCGTCATTGCGAGGAGCGCAGCGACGAAGCAATCTTAAAACATTTATTGAGATTGCTTCGCCTCCGGCTCGCAATGACATTAACAACCAAAACCGAACAATACTACAGCTCCTCTTCCTTGCCGTAGGAAGGCAGCACGTAGTCGCCGTCCCTGGCGTAGTCCGGGTACTCCGGCGGTATGTAGGCCGTCCAGTCGCCCACGGTATCGGGGTCCAGCACCTTCTTTATCTTCATCATCCAGACGTCATAGTTATCGTAGAGGTGGCCCCAGTTCTGGTGGACGTGGGTCACCGGCTCGATTTGCAGGCAGCCCCCGCGCGAAGGCACGCCGAACCTCTTGAGTTTCCCCCGGGGGTCGAACAGCTCGTCGATGAACTCTCTTGCCGCCTTCAGCGACATGGGGTCGTAAGGGTCGTAGAGGGCCGTGGAGATACCCTGCGCCCCGATGGAAAGGTGCTCCTCCGGCCGCCAGGTCACCGCCTTCTTGCCCTTCTGGAAGAAGGCCCCCTGCCCCTCGTAGCGCGCCACAATCTGTTGTTCCGCCAGCGCCAGCCGCTTCAGCATGTCCGGCGAGCCGTCCGGACTGGAGGACGACGGCAGGAAGTCGCCGGTAATCCTTAGGCTCGGTACGCCCGTCGACCATATCAGGTCGATGAACGCCCGTGCCAGCGCCTTCGGCTCGTTGAACTCGGGCAGGAAGCGGCCACCCCATTTATCGGTAATCGCCCGGGCGGCTTTTTCGCGGTAGTCCAGCATCCGCTTCGACGGCGCTCCCATCACCAGCACCAGCGATTGCCGGAAATTATCGGCCATCCGGGGGTCGGCCTTCCGGGCCCAGGCCCAGTCCTCGTCGTTCCCCTCCGGCACCACGCCCGTGGCCAGCATGGCGATAGAAAGCCCGTAGAGTATCTCCGTGCGGCAGACCTCGCCGGCGGCCTCCAGCTGGCTCTCCAGGTCGGGGAAGGTGGGAACAAGCACCCGGTAGCCGTCCGGCACCCGGTCCAGCTGCCCGCGGGAAAGCGGCTCCCCCGGCTGCTTCTTCTGATGCCATTCTTTTGGCCCGTACCAGGGATAGAGCTTGACGCTGGCCCTGGTGATGACGCCGTGGCCGCCGTTGGCCCCCGTCCGGCCCCGCAGTATCCCCCGCAGGCTGAACCCCGGGCCGTCGGCGGAGAAGAGGTCGCCGCCGCTCTCGCCGGTGCCCGGGTTCAGAATCTCGCCGGTGGGCAGCACCCACTCCACCCCCAGCACGTTGCGCCCGTAGCCGCTCGTGGAGACCATGGTATGCTGGCAGCCGTGGTGGCAGCACTCGGCGGCGATGACCCCGGCGCTGTAGCCCACCCCTATCCGCCCGGTATAGAGGCC
Source organism: Chloroflexi bacterium RBG_16_60_22 (assembly GCA_001796935.1). GTDB lineage: Bacteria > Chloroflexota > Dehalococcoidia > Dehalococcoidales > RBG-16-60-22 > RBG-16-60-22. The sequence goes on along the minus strand of MGNX01000032.1, from coordinate 49,406 downwards.
GTGCCTGGCCGCCTCCAGCTGGAGCCGGTACACGGAGACGTAAGGCTCGACGACCGCCCTCATGTTCTTCGCGTCGATTTCTAGAATCCGGTTCATCCGTCTCATGTCGAAGAGGATGCCCTTGCTGTGCGCCAGCGAGAGGGAGAGGTACTCGAACCCGGAGGAGAAGGCTTTGAAAAGTATCCCGTATTTATTGCAGGCCTTCACGGCCGCGGCGATTTCTTCGGCGCTGGCGGGCAGCAGCACCGCCGCCGGCCGCACCGAGTGCTTGGCATCGAAGAAGAACTTGTTGCCCCACACCTGGTTATAGGTGTCCATGATGACCGGCTCCTGCGTGATGTACTCCGGCCCGACGGTGGCTTCCAGGGCCCGGTATTCTTCTCTGGTCAGTTTCATGGTCTCGCCTCCTGCCTTCCTGTTTTTTCCGGGGCCGCTAGACGGCCCGCTCCACCAGCTCGATGATGTCATAGACCTGAATCCTGTCGCCGGTCTCTTTGGCCGCATCGAGGAAGTTGCGCTTGCACCACGGGCAGGCGCTGACGATGGCCTCCGCCCCCACCGCTTTGGCCTCACGCAGCCTCTCGGCGCCCGTCCAGGTCGCAAAGTCCGGGTAGGCATCGATGACGCCGCCCCCCGCGCCGCAGCACCAGGCGTACTCCTTGATGCGGTACATCTCCACCAGCTCCAGGCCGGGGATGCTCTTGAGGATATCCCGGGGAGTCTCGTACACGCCTTTGGCGCCGCGCCGGTACTGCTTCGGGGGGTCATGGACAATCATCTGCCCCATGACCTTTATCTCTTTACCCTGCCAGTGCACCCACGGCTCCCCCAGCCTCCCCAGGTGGCAGGGGTCGTGGTAGGTCACGTTCAGGGGCACCTTTTTGCTCAGCTTGAGCCTGCCTTCCTTTATCAGCTTATCGAGGTACTGGGTGATGTGATAGACTTCTATCTCCAGCTTCTTGCCTATCTTGTCGTAGAGGACCTTGAAGCAGGCATAGCAGTCGGAGCAGGGGGTGACCACGGCCCTGACGCCGGCGGTGCGTAAGGTCTCTATCTGGTGCTCGGCGTACTTGGTAAGCTCGCCGGCGTAGCCCAGCTCGTAGGCACGCCCGCCGCAGCAGGTCTCGTCGCCGCCCATGATGCCGACGTCCACTCCGGCCTTGCGGAGCAGGTTGACGCCGGCCCGCGCCACCGGCCACAGCTCCTCGTCGTAGGAGTAGCGGCAGCCGGCGTGGTAGATGACCTCGGCGGTATCGCCGGTAAGGTCCTTGACGTCCAGCCCCGCCGCCCACTTGCCCCGGTCGGCCCGCCGGGCCATCATCATATTGTCTTCCTTGCGCAGCCCCTCGATGACTATCATATGGGCCGACACCAGCGCCCCGTCCTCGACGCACTTGATGCGGAGCTCCTGCATCAGCTGCAGCGGCTCGATGTCCTGCTGGACCTTGCAGGAGACGTCACAGCTGCCGTCCATGTGGCACTTGTAGAGCACGTCCAGAAAGGTATCGTCGATTTCAATCCGGCCCTGCTGGAGGGAATAGGCCATGTTGAACTTCCCGCTCCCGGCGTAGGCGTGCCAGAGGTAGCGTGATATTGACGGGCAGCCCTGGATGAAGTCGGTCTGGCGCATGTACCGGTAGGGTATCCACTTGCAGTAGGAGCAGCGGGTGCACCGCTGCATATCGTGTACGTAGTCCTGCCAGGCCATTACCTTACCTCCTCAGCCTTCAGCTCCCGGAAGCCCAGCTTGCCGGGATTGAGGATTCCGTGGGGGTCAAAAATCTCCTTCAGCTTCCGCTGCATGGCCAGCGTCCCCGGCGCGCGCCGGTAGGCGGCGTCCGCCCAGGCGCCGTAAGGCCGGGAGAAGAAACCGCCCATCCCCGCCAGCTCCGCCACGCCCTCGCGGTCCAGTCGTTTGACCGCCGCCGTCCCCGCGGCGTCGGCCCCATCATAGTACAGGGTGAACTCCGCGTGGCAGCTGGTGCCCTGCACTATCGGCTGAATGTAAACGCCGATGTCCCCGGCCGGGAAGCCATAACGCCCGGCCATTTCCGGCACGGCGGTGGCGAACTCCGGCGTCTTATCGAGGGTCGTCAGGAAAAAGATGTCCCGGAAACCGCCCTTGAAACGCGTCTTCCAGTACGGCTCCGCCGATGGCCCGGAAAGCAGCTTCAAAATAGCGGCGGCGGTGGCGCCCGGAACCTTACCGACCGGCTCCAGGCCGCCCTGTTTGGCCATCTCCCGGAACTCGGCCTCCTCCGCAGCCACCTTGTCCTCCGGCAGGGGGCCGTAGCCCTCGAAGCTGATGAAAAGCACCCACGGCGGCAGGGACTTCCCCCTCTTTTTGACCTCGCGGCTGCCACCGCCGAGCAGGCAGGCCAGGTCGAGGCCGTTGACGATGAAGAGCTTACCGCCCAGCCGGCACCTCACCACCAGGTACATCAGGTCGATAAGCGGCTGGAGGGTGGCTGACGGCACCATCAAGGCGCGGCTAACCCGGGATAAATAGTTACACTTCACCGTGGCCCAGGTGACAATGCCCATGGTGCCCTGGGCCCCGGATATCAGCCGCTGGAAATCGACATGGCTGTGCCCGAAAGGGTTCATCTGGACGCGGTCCATCTCCCACTGCTCCTCGGGCGTGTCCGGCCCGGAAGCCTCCCCCGTCCGGAAACGGTCGCCGGTACCGTAAACGACCTCCGCACAGAGAAGGGGGTCGCAGCTGTCCCAGTGATGGGCCGCGAAGGTAATCGGCTCCCTCTCCATGACGCTGCCGATGACCGACTTGTTAGCGCGGGGGGCCAGCGGCAGGTAGGCGCACAGGCCGGACTTTGCCAGCTCCGCCTGGAGTTCGCCGAAGGTCACGCCGGGCTCGACCATGGCCAGCTTGTTCCGCGGGTCGACCCTGACTATTCTATTCATCCTTTTTAAATCAAGGATAACCGCCCCCGCGGCACCGGGAACGGTGTCACCGCGGAAGTGGGGCGCCCCGGAGCTTACCGGCACCAGCGGCGTCATCGTGGTATCGGCCCATTTCACCACCGCCTGTACCTCTTCGACGCTGCCCGGCCTCACCACGCACCGGGGCGTTACCGCCGGCGCGAAGAGACCGTCGCCGGCATACTCTTCCAGAGCTTCCGGCCCGGTGAGGACATTGCCGGGGCCGACGATTTTTTTCAGTTCTTTTTCCGCCATCCGCGCCCTCCTTTTCAAGCTAAAAAACGTGGTTATCTTCAAAGAAAAATCGTACTACGATTATCATTCATTATGCCATTTTACCGTAGAACCTGTCAAGCTGGCGACCGGCTGCGGGACGGTTACATTTTAGCGCACCCGGCGGCCCGGGTAAAACCGCCCGCCTTGGGGACCGAACCCATTTTACCGGCGTTCTGAGGAAACAGGTGTTGACGTAATGTCGTAATAAGAGTTATTATTTGAGCGAGCCTTTCCGTCATGCGGAACAACCGGCAGGTTCCCGGATTTCAGGCAAATAATAACTGACACGGAGACAAAAAATATGGATAATTTACCGAAGATAGACGAATATTACAGTCTCTGGCTGCTGATTTCCCAGACGAGGTCGGCCGTCTTCAAGGCCAGGCATAAAAAGGTGGGCAAGTACATCCATTTCAACCAGGCGGCGGCCCTGGTGACCATCTGGGCCCTCGACGGGCAGGTAACTCCGGCCACGCTATCGCATCAGCTTTTCCTGGAACCCCACTCCGTCTCCGAGCTCATCATGCGGATGGAGAAGAAAGGCCTGGTTACCAAGGCCAAGGACAAGAAGCGGGGGAACATCGTCAGAATCTCCATAACGGAAAAGGGACGCGAGTTCTGCCGGCAGGCCGTCCAGGAAGACTTTATCCGCAGCATCATGTCCTCCCTGTCAAAGGAGCAGCGGGAACAGCTGCGCTCCTCCCTGAATATCCTGCTCGGTGAGGCACTGAAGGCGCTCGACATGGAAGACCAGCCGCCGCCCCTGCCTTAACCGGGGGAAAGGAGGACACCGCCGATGACCGGGACAAAATACGGAAAACTTATCCAGGAGGCGCCCTTCGCCAGGGACCGGCTCGGGCTGGTGGCCCACCTCTACGGCGGCGAACACTTCGGCGGCACCTGTTTTTCACCGGCCTGGGTGGGCATCACGGCACCCCTGTTCATGATGGAAAAAAGCCACGTCCACGACTACGATGAATACCTTTTTTTCTTCGGCGGGGACATGGCCGATGTCACGGAGTTCGCCGCCGAGGTCGAGCTGTGCCTGGGCGAGGAAGAGGAGAAGCACGTCATTACCCGGCCCTGCGTCGTTTACGTCCCCCGCGGGTTAGCGCACTGTCCCCTTAACTTCAAGGTAGTCCGTAAACCCGTGATGTTCATGGACATTTCCATCTCGCCCGCCTACGGGCGCCAATAGCCGCCGCTCTCGCGCCCATTACCTGCGCCGGTAGGTGCCGATGGTGCCCTTTATCTTGCCGAAAAGCTCCCCGGCCTGCGCCCGGTTCCGCAGCGAGGCGATGACCTTGACCTGCTCCTTCCACAGGACCGGGTTCAGGAAGAAATATTTCCCGAACCGCTTCTTCAGGTAGAACTCTTTGAAGGCCCGGTTGCTGAAGGCCACCAGCTCGCTATCGGTGCAGTCACGGGTCAGGTTGGCGTTGGCATGAAGGCTCCACTCCCCCAGGCGGGTCTTGTCCCCGGAGACCAGCCCGGCCGCCCGCGCCGCGTCGTAAAGCTCCGTCCCGGGGAGGGGCGTCGTCAGGGAGAAACCGTAGAAGTCCAGGTCCAGCTCGCGGGCGAAGTCCAGGGTCTTCTCGATGGTCTGCCGGGTCTCCCCGAGCATGCCGAGCATGAAATAACCGGTGACGTGGATGCCGGCCTCCTTCGTCCATTTGACTACTTCCCGCACCTGCTCGATGGTCTCGGCCTTCTTCATGGCGTCCAGGATTTCCTGGTTGCCGGACTCTATCCCGTAGGCGATTCCCCGGCAGCCGGCCCGGTACATGGCCTCCAGCATCTCCCGGGTCATCAGGTTCACCCGCCCGTTGCCGTACCAGGCCACGTTCAGCCCCCGCTCGCCCAGCCGACGGCAGAACTCGAAGACCCTCTTCGAGTTGAGGACGAAGGTGTCATCGTTGAAGAAGAAGCCGTTGACGCCGTAGTTCCGGTTGAGGAGCTCCATCTCGTCGATGATGTTGTCCGGGCTCCGGCCCCGCCACTGCCGGCCCCACATGTCCTTGAAGCAGAAGGTACAGCCGTAGGGACAGCCGCGACTTGAAATCAGGTTGGTGCTCCGGATTTTGCCGAACTCCCTGATTTTAATCCCGAAGCTCTCGAAGTGGTCCCTCAGGTAGCGTCTCATGTCCAGGAGGTCCCGGGCCGGGAAAGGCACGCTGTCGAGGTCGGTGATAGGCTCCACCGGGCCGGTAAACTCAATCTTGCCGTCCTTTTTGAAGGCCAGGCCATTGATATTATGTAAATCTCCGCCTTTCTCGATGGCGGCCACCAGGGTGACGGCCGTCCTTTCCCCCTCCCCGATGACCGCGAGGTCGGCCCGGGAAGCCTCCAGTAATTCCCGCGGGAACGTCGAGGCCAGCGGGCCGCCCAGCACCACCGTCAGGCCGTCTTTAGCCCCCTTGACGAGGTCAGCCACCCGGATGACCTCCGCGTACTCCGTAATCATGCCGGTGATGCCGGCGATTCCCGCGTCGGCCAGGATACCTTTCAGAGAATCGTCGCCTATTTTCTCCACGTTGAGGTCGATTATCCTTACGTGGTGTCCCTCCTTTTGTAGCACCGCGGCGATGTACGTCAGCCCCAGGGGCACGTAAACGTTGGGGCTCCAAGTCCTGAGTCTGGGGTTCAGCAGGACAACCTTCATATCGCTTTTCCCCGGCCGGCCAGCTCCGCCAGCACCGCCTCCAGCTCCTTCACTATCCCGTCATAGCCGTGCGTCTGCCGGGCGTACTCCCGGGCGGCCCGCCCCAGCTCCCGGCGCTTTTCCGCCGATTCCAGCAGGTCGGCGACCCTTGCCTCCATGTCTTCGGCCCCGGCATAGACCACCCCCTGCCCTTCCCCGGCCACGATGGACTGCATCCCCGGCAGGGGCGTGGCCACCACCGGCCGGCCGCAGGCGAGGTACTGCACAATCTTGGTGGGGAAGATATCGCGCGTGGCTTCGGTGAGCCGGAAGGTGTTGATGCAGACCGCCGCCAGGTTGATGTAACGCGGCATGGCCTCGAACGGCTGAAAGCCGGTGATGACGACCCGCCCCCCGAGTCCCGCCGCCGCGATTTCTTTTTCGAGGCGGGGGCGCTGCGGCCCGTCGCCGACGATGAGCAGCCTGGCCTCCGGCACCCGCTTTAAAACTTCCGGGAACCGCCGGATAAAGTCATCGAGCCCGGAGAAGTCGAACAGCGTCCCGATAAACTCAACCACCGGCCCCTCCCCGAGCCCCCACTGCCGTCGCAGCCCCGCGTCCTCTGTTCCGGGACGGAAAAGGTCGGTATCCACGCCCAGGGGCAGCAGCCTGACCCTTTCCGGCGGCGCGCCCTTCTCCGTGACGTAGCGGGACAGCCGGGGGCTGATGGTCAGCACCAGGTCAACTCTGGAATATATCTTCTTTTCCAGCCAGAGGGTCAGCCGGGAGAGCAACGAGTTGGAGACCAGCTCGTGGAGGATGTCGATGGAGCGGAACACCACCGGCACGCCCGGCCCCCGCGCCGCCCCGATTGTCTGGAGCCCGTTGGTGGGGATAGAGTAGAGGATAATAACGTCAATGGCCTTCTCTTTGATGGTCCGGCGGATTACCCCCCGGTGGGTACAGGCCGCCGTGAGGCGGCTCAGCCCGGGCACCTTGATAAAGCCGGGGCGTATCAGGGTGACGGCGGCATCGGGGTAGGAGCGCGCTACCTTCTCGACGACCTTCGTCTTCAAACTGCCGAAGTCGAACGCGCCGTCCCTGGCCCACATGGACTCGTAGTCGATGGCATAGACCCGGTGCCCCCGCCGCGAGAGGAGCTCGGAAAGGGTATGTATCTCGAAGACCACCTTCCGGAGCCAGTCGATTTCATGGACAAAAAGAATATTCAACGTTTCCCCTGACGCCGCGCGGGGTCAGCTCTCCGTGGATTCGCTGTAGAACCTCAGGACGATGGGGTGGCGCATGGCCTTCTTTATCCCCGCCTCCCCTTTAGCCAGCTCTTTCCGGATGGCCGCGTGCTCCACCAGCACCACCAGGCAGTCGGCATCTCTGGCTACCTCTTTAATCGAGGAATACCCGTAGCCCTCCGCGACGGGGTCGTAAGCGACCACCCGGTAGCCGTCTTCTTTGAGCCGCCGGATTATCTCCAGCGCCGGGCTGTTCCTGGTATCCGGGGTATCCGGTTTGTAGGTCACGCCCAGCGCCACGATGCCGGGGTCCTTGATGTCCTTCAGGGCCCGCCTGATTTTGGCGGCTATCTTCCGGGGCACCTCGTCGTTGATGAGGCGGGCGGTGTGGATGAGGCGGGAGTTGATGGGGTCGACCTCCTTGATGAACCAGGGGTCGACGGGTATGCAGTGGCCGCCGGTGCCGATGCCGGGCTTGAGGATATTCACCCTGGGGTGCTTGTCGGCCAGCTCGATGGCTTTCAGGACGTCCACCCCCAGCCCCTCGGCCACCGCGGCGAACTCGTTGGCCAGGGCGATGTTCACGTCGCGGTAGGCGTTCTCCATGAGCTTCACCAGCTCGGCGGTGATGTCGTCGGTGACGTACAGGTTTCCCCTGACGAATGAAGCGTATATCTCCCGCGCCATCTCGGCGGCCCGGCCGTCCCGCCCGCCGATGACCCGGTCGTTGTGGACGATTTCCTCGAAAATCTCGCCGGGCAGGATACGCTCCGGGCAGTGGCAGAGGAAAATATCTTTCCCTACTTTCAGCCCTGTCTTTTCGATGAGCGGGGCGATAACATTCCGGCAGGTGAGCGGGGGGACGGTGCTCTCCACGATGACCAGGTTGCCGGAGCGCAGGTGGGGCATGACGGACTCCACGGCGCTGACGACCTGGGAGAGGTCGGCCACCCGCTTCTTCTCGTCGAGGGGCGTCGGCACCGAGATGATGAAAACGTCGGCGGGGCAGGGGGTCTTCTGGGCATGGAGGTTCTTCCTGACCTGCGGCTCGTTGAATATCTTTTTAACGTCTTTTTCGGCCAGGCGCAGCACGCCCTCGTTGATGGCGTTGACCACGTTCTCCTCGATATCGACGCCGACGACCCGGTAGCCGGAGCGGGCCAGCATGACCGCCAGGGGCAGCCCCACGTACCCCGTGCCGATGACCACAATTTTTTCAGCCAAGGCCGTACACTCCCTTCTGCCACTCGATAGTCCTCGGGATGCCCTCCTCCAGCGGCACCGTGCTCTCATGCCCCAGGTCCCGCGCCGCTCTGGAGGCATCCACCATTTTCACCAGGGTGGTATCGTCCTGCCTTTTCTTATATTCCACCAGGCTATCATCCTTGCCTAGATATTTAAGGATGATGTCGGAGGCCCGCTTCATGTCGTGCAGCTCGCTGCCGGCGATGTTATACACCTCGCCGGGCTTGAAGTTATCGGTGATGTTGGCCAGCGTCCTGACGGTATCATCGATGTAGGAAGAGGTACGCTGGTGCTCGGTGTAGACGGTGTAGGGCAGGTTATGCAAGGCCCGGTAGATGAAGACGCAGATGACGCTGCGGTACTCGGAGTAGTACTCGCCGGGGCCGTAGGTGTTGAACAGCCGGACGCGCACCGACTCCGTGCCGAACCCTGCCGCCGAGTTCAATATCTGCATCTCGTTGACCCACTTGCTCATGGCGTAGTCGTTCATCTGCTTGATGGCCACCCTGTCCATGACGTCCTCGTACATGACGTCCCGGTAGTCGCCGTAGACCTCGGAGCTGCTGAAAAACACCATGCGGAACTTGAGCCGCTCCTGCATCCTGATGATGTTCTTGGTGCCGATGGCGTTCGATTTCCACAGGTTCTCGTAGAAGTCCTCGCCGTTGCGCCGCCCGAACTCGGCGGCCAGGTGGTAAACGTAGTCGAATCCCTGCTGCTCCAGCAGGCGCTCGACCTGGTGGAACTCCCCGACGTCGCAGCGGTAGTAGTTCGCCTCGAAGGAATGGCCGCGGTCGGCAATCCAGACCTGGTGTCCCCGTTTTGCCAGCTCGTCCGTAAGGGGCTTGCCGACCACCCCCCGGCCGCCGGTAACCAGAATCTTCATAGCTTCCCCTCCAGCGTTGCCACGACCCTCTCCGCCGCCCGCCCGTCCCCGAAGGGATTATCCCAGTCCCTTTCCCGCTTCAGCATCTCCCGCACGGCCCTGACGATGTTCTCTGCCTTACTGCCGGCGATGATGTTGGCGCCAACCGCCACGGTCTCCGGCCTTTCCGTGTTGTCCCGCAGCGTGACGCAGGGCACTTTCAGAATACATGCCTCCTCCTGGACGCCGCCGGAATCGGTGAGAATGAGCCGGGCGCGACTCTCCAGCTGCAGGAAGGCGAGGAAGTCCACCGGCTCGGCCAGGACGATGTTCCCGGGCCCGAGCCCGAACTCCGCCATCATCTTTTTAGAGCGGGGGTGGACAGGGTAAAACACCGGCATATTAAACTCGGCGGCCACCCTTTTGAGGCCTTCCAGGATGGAGGCGAACCGGGCGCGGCTATCGACGTTCTCCTGCCGGTGCAGCGTCACCAGGAAGTACCCGTCCGGTTTCAGTCCTAAGCTGTCGAGGATGTCCGCCTTGCTCCGTGACAGCTCCAGGTTCTGGTTGACGGCATCGACGATGGTGTTGCCGGTGATGAATATCTTCTCACCGGGAATCCCTTCACCCCGCAGTATCTCCCTGGCTTGAGGCGTCGGCGCGAAGAGGTAGTCGGAAATATGGTCGGTGAGCACCCGGTTAATCTCCTCCGGCATGGTACGGTCGTAGGAGCGCAGTCCGGCCTCCACATGGCCGACCCTGATGCCGAGCTTGGCCGCCGCCAGGGCCCCGGCCAGGATGCTGTTGGTATCCCCTTCGACGAGGACGGCGTCCGGCTTTGCCTCTTTAAGCGTTTTCTCAATGCCGATGAGCATTTTGCCGGTGGCCTCGCCGTGGGAGCCGGAGCCGACGTCAAGGTTATATTCCGGCCGGGGCAGCGTCAGCTGCTCGAAGAACACCTCGTCCAGCTCATAGGAATAGTGCTGCCCGGTATGCAGTATAAAGAAGTCCGCTTTTTTTCTTTCCAGCTCCTTGATGACCGGCGCCATTTTAATAATCTCGGGTCGGGTGCCTAAGATGACAGCAATCTTCATACCTGGTCGAGCTTTGGCCCTTCTTTACGGCTAATTATAGTGCTTTACCGTAAATCAAAGCAAGGTTAAGGCCGGGACGGCCAGACCGGGGGTGCCCCCCAAAGGGCGGTACGTTACGGCGGGTAAAACCTTCAGGGTCGGCGGTAAACAACGTGGTGGCACCTGACCCGCTGCTTCCCTTTTACGATTAACTCCGGCTCGACTTTCGAGCAGACATCCCGGGCCTCGATGCAGCGGGTATGGAAGCGGCAACCGGTGGGAGGATTTAACGGCGAAGGCATCTCCCCGCTCAGTATTATCTGTTTTATCCCCTGGTCCTCATCCCCGGGCAGGGTCAGGAGCGACGCCGACATCAGCGCTCTCGTGTACGGGTGCAGCGGCCGCTCGAATAGCTCTTCGGCGTCCCCGTATTCCACTATCTGACCCATGTACATTATCGCCACGCTGTGGCTCATGTAACGCACCGTGGCCAGGTTATGGGCTATCACCAGGTAGCTGAGATTGTACTGCGCCTGAAGGTCCTTCAGCAGGTTCATAATCTGCGCCCGGATGGACACGTCAAGGGCGGAAACAGGCTCGTCCAGGACCACCAGGCTGGGGTTCAACGCCAGGGCGCGCGCCACCGCAATACGCTGACGCTGCCCGCCGCTGAACTCGTGCGGGTAGTGCCCGGCGCAGTCCGCCCCGATGCCCACCTGGGCCAGCAGCTCCAGCACCCGGCTCCGGACTTCCTTCTTCGATTGCCTGGTGTTCACCACCAGCGGCTCGGCGATGATATCCCTCACCCGCATCCTCGGGTTCATCGAGCTCCAGGGGTTCTGCTGGACGGCCTGTACCCTCGGCCGGTACTCCGTCTTCAACTGTGACTTGGAGAAGCGCTGGAGGTCCTTCCCCTCGAAGAGAATACTCCCGGAAGTCAAACGCTCCAGCAGCAGCACCGCCTTGGCGGTGGTCGTCTTCCCGGCTCCCGACTCCCCGACGAGGCTCAGCGTCTTGCCGCGTTCTATCGTGAAGGAAACGCCGTCCACGGCCCTTACCCAGCCGACGGTGCGCTGGAGAAGCCCGTGGCTAATCGGGTAGTGCTTCGTCAGGTCACGCCCTTCCAGCAATACGTCCGCCATGTCTAGCTCACCCTCCAGCAGGATACCGAGTGCTCACCCCCGATATCCACCTCGCCGGGTTCCTGCTCACGGCAAACGTCCCTGGCGACGGAGCAGCGGGGGAAGAACCGGCAGCCGCGGGGCAGGTCCGTCATCGAGGGAGGCTGCCCTTCAATCGAGTACAGCCGGTTATCTTTCCGGTCCAGGCGGGGCACGGAATTAATCAGGGCACTCGTGTAAGGGTGCCGGGGCGCTTTGAACAACTCCCGGGTCGTCGCCGTCTCCACGATTTTACCGGCGTACATCACGCCTACCCGGTGGCACATCTGGGCCACGACCCCGAAGTCATGGGTAATAAAGACGATGGCCACGTTTGTCTGCCGCTGGACGTCCTTGAACAGGGCGATGTACTGGGCCTGGATGGTGGCATCCAGAGCGGTGGTTGGCTCATCGGCGATTAACAGGCGCGGATGGCAGGACATCGCGATGGCTCCCACCACCCGCTGCCTCATGCCGCCGCTCATCTGGAAAGGATAGTCATGGAGACGCATCTCCGGCGCCGGAATCTTCAGCAGCCGCAGCGCGGAAATGACCTCCTTTTCCACCGCATCGTCTTTAAGGTTCTGGTGCAGCCGCACCGATTCCGCTATCTGGTCGCCGATGGTGTAGACCGGGTTGAGCGAAGTCATCGGGTCCTGAAGAATCATGGAAATCATGCTACCACGGTACTCCCTCATCTCCTTCTTGCTCAGCTCCAGGAGGTTCTTTCCGTCCAGGATAATCTTTCCCCCCACGATACGGCCCGCCGGCTCCGGAAGCAGGCGCAGGATTGACAGGCCGGTTACCGTTTTCCCGCAGCCCGATTCCCCCACTATCCCGAAGGTCTCCCCCTCGCGCACGTAGAAGCTGACCCCGTCGACGGCCTTGACCACGCCCTGCCGGGTGAAAAAAACGGTGTGCAGGCCCTCAACTTGAAGAATAATCTTGCTCACAGCTGCCTCAGCCTCGGGTCAAGTTTATCGCGAAGCCAATCGCCCAGGAAGTTCCCGGAGAGCACCACCAGCCCGATGGCCATGCCGGGGAAGAGGGATATCCACCAGGCTGTATCGATGAGGCTTCGGCCGTCGTACACCATGGCCCCCCACGAGGGAGTCGTCGGGGGAATCCCCGCCCCGAGGTAGCTCAAGGCGGCCTCGGTCAGAATCACCAGGCCCACGGACAGCGTGGCTATCACTATCAGCGGGTTGATAATGTTCGGGAAAATGTGTCTGACCATGATTCTCAGCGGCGAGCTGCCGATGATGCGCGCCTGCGCCACGAAGTCCGCCTCGCGCAATCTCAGGGCCTCTCCCCGTATCAAACGGGCATAGGGGGCCCAGCCGAGTATCGATATCGCCAGCACCACGGTCTTGAAAGACGGCCCCAGAACGACGGCCAGGAGTATCGCTATCAGGATGGCCGGAAAGGCCAGGCTGACATCGGTTACCCGCATTAACACGGTGCCGGTACGCCCTCCCAGGTAGCCGGCGATTATCCCCAGCACCGTGCCGATGGTGCTGGTAATGAGGATAACCAGCAGCGAGACGCTGAGAGAAACCCTGGCGCCGAAGATAACGCGGCTCAGGATATCACGGCCGAGCGTATCGGTGCCGAGCAGATGGGCCGTACTGCCGCCTTCGATAAAGAACGGCGGTATAAGCCTCTGTCCCAGCGCTGTCTTCGTCGGTGAATAAGGCGCCAGAAATGGGGCGAATATCGCGGCCAGCACCAGCAGGGCCAGCACCGCCGCCGGGATGTAGAGCGTCAGCTGCTGGAAAATTTTCGCCCGCCGTAGGCTGCCCTCAATCCCTTTTCCGGACATAACATTTACAGCACTCATTTAAAAAGCCCCTACGTCTGCTGGTACCTTATCTGCGGGTCGATATAGGCGTACAGGATGTCCACCAGCAGGTTCACCAGCAGTACCAGCACCGCCACCAGCAGTGTAACACCCTGTACCACCGGGAAATCACGCGCCACCAGCGCTTCCCAGCTCAACCGGCCCACGCCGGGCCAGTTGAAAACATTTTCTAAAATTACCGCGCCGGTAATGATGTTAGCGAATATAATGCCGGCCGTCGTCAGCGGCGCTATCAGCGCATTCCTTAAGGCATGCTTCCAGATAACTACCCTCTCCGGGAGTCCCTTGATTCTCGCCAGCTTGATATACTCGCTGTCGAGGACATCAAGCATGCTGGAACGGACCAGGCGCATCATGCCCGGCAGCAGGAAAAAGGAGAGAGTGCCGACCGGCAGCACGTAGTGAGCGGGGCCGCCGGTGCCGGATGTCGGCAACAGGTGCCAGTACACGGAGAAGACGAAGATGGCCAGGATAGCCACCCAGAACCCCGGCAGCGCCTGCCCCAGGACAGCCAGGAACTTCACCCCGTTGTCCAGGAACGTATCACGGCGGGTCGCGGCCAGGACCCCCAGGAGGAGTGCCAGCAGCATGCTGACCGCGAACGAAGTGATGCCCAATCTTAAAGAATTGGGCAGCGCCTCTCCAATCATATCGGTTACCGGCCGCCTCTTGATGATGGATTCTCCGAGGTCGCCCCGGAACAGGTTTTTCACAAAAATCACGTACTGTTCCGGCTGCGACTTATCCAGGCCCAGCTGCTGTTTAATGTTAACTATTTCCGCCTCGGTGGTCGTGGGGGTCCTCATCAGCATGGTGGGGTCCCCCGAAAGCCGGGCCAGGACAAAGATGAGCAGCGAGATACCGATAAGAGCTACTACTGTCTGCAGCAACCTTATGACGATGAAACGCCCCATCAACACTTTTCCTTAACGGCCGGAATGACTCACCCCTGAATTACCGGGGAAATCACCGCGCTTCAGCCGTGCCAGCCGGTGAGAAGGCTACCGGCACATTTCCCCGGCGGCACGCTTACCCGGAAATGCTTCCCCACCGTGCTCCGCTATTTATATGATATATCTCTGGAGTTTAATTACCAAACGGTCTTGCCCCTGGCGCCGGCCGGTCGTTTTTTCCCCGGGCAAGCGTTATAGCTCAACCGGTACGTAACCGCCGCACCGCTTCTCAAGACCTGATATTATTCACCGGGGGGCCCGGGGGGCGTATGACCACCCCCGGACCCCCCGTTGCTTAACCTCCGGTCCGTTTTACCGTACCGGTTACTTCTTCTGCTTGATGCCCGCCAGCGCATCGTAAATGCTGAGATGGGCGTTAGACGTGAATTCGCCGACGTTAGGCCCCAGGACCACGTAGGTGGGTATCTTCACGATACCGGAATTTACCCACATGCTGTAGGCATAGTTCTGGAACTCCGTCCAGTACTGCTTGGCCTTGGCGGGGTCGAGCTCGGCGGTTGCCTTGGCGTAGAGCTGGTCCGCCGTCGGGTCGTTCCCGGTGCTGTGTACGCCCGTCGACTTGTACATGTTGGCGGCGTGGTAAATGGTATTAAAGAACCCCGGCCATCGCCACATGACAATATCACCGACGTTAGCGGCGGTAGGGTCTTTTATCCTGACGAAGAAATAGCCGCCATATACGTTGGGGTCGACTACCGTTACTTTAGTCTGGATGCCGGCGGCTTCCCAGTATCCCGCGAGGGCCTGCGTCACATCGGCATAGGGGGCCTGGGTGAAGACATTGATTGCCGGGTTGGCGAACTTACCGGGATAACCGGCATCCGCCAGCAACTGCTTGACCTTCTCCGGGTCGTAGGGGTCAGGCTGCCATGACGGGTCCCATCCGTAGGTGTTTTCGTCCATGAACCACCGGCCACCCGGTTTAGCGAGACCCTGGTAGAAGGTATCGCTGAGCTCCTGGCGGTTGATGGAATAGGACAGGGCCTGGCGTACCCTGATATCGGACATCGGCCCGGCGGTCAGCCAGGAACCCTGGAAAGCCATGGTCAGCAGGGTAGGCAGCGCGGCTTCCTGTAACGTAAATCCCGCTTTCTGCAGCTCGACGGTTCTGTCAGCCGAGACGTCCCTGGCGATATCGACTTCCCCGTTCTTGAGCATGGCCACCCGTGTCGACTCTTCCGGCACATTGTAATCAATGACCGTCTTGAAAGCCGGCACCTGGCGCCAGTGTTCCGTGTTGGCTTCCATTTCAAAACTGGTCTTCGAGACGAATTTGACGAACTTCCACGGCCCCGTCCCGACGGGGTGCTGGCGGAAATAGTCGGTCCCCTTCGTCTCGATATAGTTCTTGGGCAGAATCCGCGTCCACGCAAAAGGTACCACCAGTGCCGGCTCGGGCTTGGCGCTGTGGTACACAAAAGTGTAGGTATCCGGGGTCTCCATGGAAGCGAAGTTGTTGCGCAGGTAAGGAGACCAGGGATTCGTCGATTCTTCTCCTTTGAACCGGTTAACGCTGAAAGCCACGTCGGCGGAGGTAAGCGGGGTGCCGTCATGGAACTTCACGTCCTTGCGGATTTTAAAAGTCCAGGTGGTTCCGTCGGCGCCTAATGAATAGCTTTCGGCAATGGCTCCGACGACATTACCTTTGCTGTCAAACGTCAGTAGCGGGTCATACATGGCCCAGCCCCAGAATGACTCCCAGAAGATGGGGTCCGTGGATTCATAAGAAAAATCGGCCGTGGCGATACGCAGCGTGCCCGTCGGGCCCGCCGGGGCGGGTGCGGGGGCCGGTGCCGGTTTCGGGGCCGGGGCCGGCGCGGGTGCCGGCGCTGGTGCCGGTTTCGGGGCCGGTGC
>MGNX01000032.1:8893-33239 GCA_001796935.1 Chloroflexi bacterium RBG_16_60_22 | reverse complement strand
GCCGGTTGAGCACAGCTGCCGAGAACCAGGCTGACGGCAAGCAGCACGATTATCGGGACAAGGAACAGTTTTTTCATCTTTCCCTCCTCATAAAATAATTACCGCCTATAATGCTAAAGGGCACCGATAACCGCCAATTTAGCGTTTCCGGTGCCCGTAATACACACGCATACATATCAGTCGAACTGTAAAACATGACAATCGCCTCAGGTATGAACTGAACTTATACTATCTGCGGCTGGTTTATCAACCCCTCTCAATATCAATACAAATCAATAAATCAGCGTTTTTCCGCGGTGCTCCATGAACACGGAAACCATTGCCCGTATCCTGAAGAGCATTGTTATACATATATGACATTTATTTGATTTTTTTACTATATTCCACATTTCCCGAATTGTCAACGGGCAGTTACGATTATATTTTCCGGTAGATATCAATACTTTTTGAATAAATTTTCCTGTCCCTGAAAGCGGGCAGGAAGGGTCGGGAAGAGTAGCGTACGGGGGGCTGTACCGGATATATGAAGTGCTTATCCGGGGAAAGAATGGTGGGCGGTACAGGACTTGAACCTGTGACCTCTTGCGTGTGAAGCAAGCGCTCTAACCACTGAGCTAACCGCCCGGAAACATACTTATTTTACCCCTAAAAATCAGCTTTGTAAACATGGACCTCTTTTAGAGGGTATTCTGCTAAATCTGCTATAATCATATCGTGTCCCATGCCATCGCGCTTTACCTTCACGTGCCTTTTTGCCGCCGCAAGTGCAACTACTGCTCCTTTATTTCGTATGAGTACCGTGAGGCTGATATTCCCGCGTACGTAAGTGCACTCAAGGGGGAACTGGTACGGCGCGCCCGTGGAGAGCGTGTGCGCAGTATCTATTTTGGCGGCGGTACTCCTAACTTGCTTTCTATTAAACAGATAGCGGATATTCTCGCCACGGTTGGCTCGCTATATATTGTGGAGGAAACGGCCGAAATAACCATTGAGGCTAATCCGGGTCTGGCAAACATGGCCTATCTGACTGCTATCAGGGAACTCGGAGTTAACCGTTTGAGCCTGGGGGTACAGAGTCTGAATGATGCGGAGCTGGCGTTGCTCGGCCGTATTCATACCGCGGCCGAGGCCAGAGAAGCGGTACGATTTGCCCGGGGCTCCGGATTTGATAATTTGAGTGTAGACCTTATCTACGGGTTACCAGGTCAGACCCTGGGTGACTGGCGGAAAACACTGGATGAAGCCATTGCGTTGGAGCCGGAGCATCTTTCGCTCTATTCTCTCACTCTTGAGACAGATACACCGATATGGAGAGCCATTGAGGAGGACTCCTTGCCCGATATTGACCCGGACCTCAGCGCTGACCAGTATGAACTGGCCGAGGACCTGCTGGCCGCGCCTAGCTACGGCCACTACGAGATATCAAACTGGGCCAGAAAAGGGCAGGAATGCCGCCATAATTTGGCTTACTGGCAAAACCTGCCCTACCTGGGAGTAGGTGTGGCGGCCCACTCCTATCTGGACGGTCACCGCTTCGCCAATACCAGGAGTTTAGATAAGTATCTGGCTGACTTTTCAGAGAAATTACCGCCGGTGCTGGATCTGGATGAAGAGATTAGCCCCGGTCTTCAGCTTGCCGAAACCGTCATCCTTGGTTTGCGGCTGGGAGAAGGAATCGACATCAATAACATTAAAAACCGCTTCGGCATAGATATACTTACACATTATAACCGGCCGGTCGAGGAAATGGCCGATGCCGGCCTTCTGGAGCAGATTGACGGGCATATCAAACTCACGCGCCGCGGCCAGCTGCTGAGTAACGAGGTCTTCTGGCGCTTCCTGCCGGGGTGACTCCGGCAAGTACCCTAGTGGCAACCTTAGCCGTAAGAGATAACAAAAGTTATATGGAACAAGCGCTTACCAGGAATTTCTGTATTATTGCTCATATAGACCACGGCAAGTCAACACTGGCTGACCGTCTGATTGAGTTGACCGGCACCCTGGGACGCGAGGAGATTGGTGAGCAAGTACTGGACAGCATGGAACTGGAACGGGAACGAGGTATCACTATCAAAGCAAAGGCTGTCCGCTTGAACTACGAGGCAAAAGACGGCAACACCTATCGTTTGAATCTCATCGATACGCCGGGACACGTTGACTTCTCTTACGAGGTCTCGCGCACCCTGGCTGCCTGCGAAGGAGCCGTGCTGGTGATAGATGCCACGCAGGGCATCCAGGCGCAAACATTGGCCAACACCTATCTTGCCATGGAGCATGACCTTGAAGTAATTCCCGTCATCAACAAGATAGACCTGCCGGGGAGTGAGCCGGAGCGTGTCCTGGAAGAGATTAAAAACGTGTTGGGGTATACATCGCCAGACGTTCTTCTCATCAGTGCCAAGACCGGACAGGGTGTGCCTCGGTTACTTGAAGAGATAGTCCGGCGCATCCCTCCGCCGGCAGGTGATGCCCACCTGCCACTTCGGGCGCTCATTTTTGACTCGCACTACGATGTCTACAGGGGCGTCATAGCCTACCTGCGCGTCGTGGATGGGCGTATCTCTCGAGGAGACAACCTCCGCCTGATAGGTCAGGATACCGAGATGGAGGTGCTTGAGGTCGGGTATTTTGCCCCCGAGCCGCGCCCGGCACCGGAACTGTTGGCTGGCGAGGTTGGTTATATCGCCACGGGGCTGAAGAGCGTGGAGGAATGCCGTGTTGGTGACACGGTGACCTCGGTATCTCATGGCGCAGCAGAACCGCTCATCGGATATTACCCTCCCAAGCCAATGGTGTTTGCCGGCATCTACCCCACACAGGCTGAAGACTACAAGGAGCTGCGTGAGGCTATCGAAAAGCTTAACCTTAACGATGCCTCACTCACCTACGAACCGGAGTCCAGCCCCATTTTGGGTCACGGCTTCCGCTGCGGCTTCCTGGGATTGCTGCATCTTGACATCGTGCGGGAGCGTCTGGAGAGAGAGTTCTACCTATCGCTGGTAGTTACGGTGCCCGGTGTCAGTTTCATTATCACCAGGACCAGCGGGCAGAAAACAACTGTCGTTAATCCCTCTGATTTCCCGGTGCCAGCGGAGATAGCGAAGATAGAAGAGCCATGGGTCAAAATCTCGGTTATCACGCCGTCAAGCTTCATCGGTTCATTGATGGAACTCATCACGCAATCAGAGGGGGTCTATAAACATACGGAGTACCTGGGTCACACCAAATCGACGGGGGAATTCGGGCAAAGAGTCCGGCTCGAGTATGAATTACCCCTGCGCTCCATGCTGACCACATTCTATGACCAGCTGAAAAGCCGCAGCCGCGGATACGCTTCTCTGGACTATGAATTTATTGGCTACCGGGAAGCGAAACTGGTCAAGCTCGATGTCCTGGTCAATGACGTGCCGGTAGACGCCTTCAGCCGTATTGTACCGCCGGAAAGAGCCCATGACGTCGGCAAGGCGATGGTGGCCAAACTCAAAGAGGTTATTCCGCGCCAGCTCTTCAGGGTGCCGATTCAGGCGGCCGTCGGCAGCCGCATCGTGGCCAGAGAAGACATATCGGCCAAGCGCAAGGATGTTCTTGCCAAGTGCTACGGGGGCGACATCACGCGCAAGCGTAAGCTGCTGGAGAAGCAAAAAGAGGGTAAAAAGAAAATGAAGTCCATCGGCCGGGTGGAAGTGCCTAAAGAGGCGTTTCTGGATGTACTGAAGCTCGGCTAGTATCTAAATGGCAGGTGTTGCCATAGTCAAGCTCAATATTATCATGCTCAACCACTATCATGTAACTTTGGCACACCGGGCATATCATCGTAGCCTATCCTCGTCGTAAACAATATGAATTCTAGTTTTATCAAGAACCCCTGTCAAGCGAATTCCTGCCCGTCGCCGCTACTTTGCGCTTCGCACGGAGGCCGCGGCGTGCCTCAACCGCTGTGAATACGTTAGCAGCTTCTTCCTCAGCCTGATACTCTCAGGAGTTACCTCAACCAGTTCATCCCGGTTTATAAAATCAATCGCCTGCTCCAGGCTCATTTTAAGGGGTGGAGTTAGTTTGACGGCAATATCAGACGTAGACGACCGTACATTGGTCTTCCTCTTTTCTTTGCATACGTTGACCGGTATGTCCTGTTGCCGTGAATTTATCCCCACTATCATACCCTCGTAGACCGGTGTGCCGGGTTCGATGAATGTGAGGCCGCGCCCCTGGGCATTATTCAGACCGTAGGTTATGGCGACGCCTTGTTCTGATGCTACCAGTACTCCGGTACGAGTTGAGGTTATATCTCCCCGCCAGGCTTCATAGCCAAGAAAAGTGCCATTCATGATGCTGGCGCCACGTGTGGCAGTAAGAAAAGCGCTGCGGAAACCAAGGAGTCCTTTGGTGGTTATGTGGAATTCCAAACGCACGTTACCATTACCATCGTTACGCATATTGGTAAGCTGAGCTTGCCGATTGCTTAGCATCTCGGTTAAAACTCCGATATATTCATCTCTGGTATCAATGGTAAGTGTCTCTACGGGTTCCATTAACTTGCCGTCAATTACTTTGGTGATTGCTTCCGGTTTTGAGACTTCGAATTCATAACCCTCACGGCGCATGGTCTCAATCAGGATAGCCAGGTGCAGCTCCCCTCTCCCTTTTACCAGAAAGGTGTCCGGACGGTACGTATCCTGGACCCTGAGGCTGAGATTGGTTTCCAGTTCCTTATAAAGCCGTTCCCGTAACTGCCGCGTGGTACAAAACCGCCCCTCACGGCCGGCAAACGGTGAGGTGTTTACGCCAAAGTTCATCTCTACCGTTGGTTCGCCGATCTCTATACGGGGTAGAGCTTCTGGCTGCTCCGGGCTGGCAATAGTATCGCCGATTTTTACTCTTTCGAGGCCGGTGACCGCTATAATATCACCCGCCTCGGCTTCCGCTACCTTCAGGCGTTTGAGGCCGAGGTAGGTGAGCACTTCGCCAATCTCATGATAATTAATGCCTCCGTCCGCGCCGATACTGACGACGGTGTCGCGGGGGGCAACCTTGCCTCTCCAGATTCTACCGATGGCTATTCTGCCTTTATGGCTGTCATAGTCCAGATTGGAAACCAGCATTTGGAACAGCCCGCTTTCAATCTGCGGAGGCGGCACTTTCTCCAGAATACACTCGAAGAGGGGAGAGATATCCTTACCTTTTGTATCCGGTTCGGTTATCGCGATTCCTTCACGGGCACTGGCATACAATAATTGAAAGTCGAGCTGGTCAGCACTAGTAGCCAATTCTAAGAACAAGTCCTGGGTGAGCCTGGTCACTTCCGGTATCCGGGAATCCGGCCGGTCTATTTTATTGATAACTACGATTATCTTCAGACCCCTTTGCAGGGCATGATGCAGCACGAACTTGGTTTGAGGCATGGGCCCTTCGATGGAGTCCACCAGAAGCAGGCAGCCGTCAGCCATACTGATAACGCGCTCTACCTCTCCGCTGAAATCGGCATGGCCCGGTGTATCGATGATATTGATTTTTACCCCCCGATAAACCACGGCCGTATTTTTAGCCATAATGGTAATCCCCTTCTCTCGCTCCAGGGGATTACTGTCCATTATCAGCTCGCCCACTTCCTGGTTATCCCGAAAAACCTTGCTCTGCTTGAGCATGGCATCCACCAGGGTGGTCTTACCGTGGTCAACGTGAGCCACGATAGCTATGTTTCTTATGTCATTGCGATAATTCATATATGGTGAAACCCTGCTTTTATCTATATTTACATTCGGTGTTATTTCATCCGTTCATCACAGCCGCCATTACTGGCGCTACTATATCCGGGAATGTGATACGGAAATCCGCGGTACTAACGAGGAAGACTCAGGTGGGCAGGCTTTTCAGTTTCGTTGCCAACGGCTCCGGCAACCGGTGAAAGGAGACGGTATAATCTTCAACGTGCACCTGACGAGACATGATTTGCCCCGTTAGTAAATGCTTCCTGTTCGGAATCGATGAAGGTAAAAATAGCTCCAAAGAGAATGCTTCGACTTCTTATCGCGAAAAACCATCGGGTGGCCTCTCCTCTTTGCTCGGCCAGAAGATAACCCCTGGCACCGGAACGTAATATTAACAAGACCCATTTATATTATATACTAACCGGGCCCCCGTAAGAAATGAGCAACCCTCACGTCCTGATAACGGGTGGAGGCGGCCTTATCGGCCGGACACTTGCCGCTGGCCTGGCCATCAGCGCCCCCTCTCAGAAACAAAGCACTATCTTATCATCAAGTCCCTGCCTTCTGGCCAAGGCGTTGATGGATTGGATGAGCCGAACAGAGTATTCTTCCCTGGCCCCGACATCATAAAGAAGCTTGCGGTAGACCTCAACGAGGTGGGGGAAACGTTTCTGGAGCATACCTTTAAGCGACGGCCATACCCCGAAGCGCGGATTAAGCCGGTCAACATAGCAATAGTCGATGCCGGCGTCCTTGACCGCTTCGAGCAATTGGGCCACGTTCTCATCGCTGTCTGATAAACCGGGCATTAACGGCCCGAGGAAGGCATACGTTCTGATACCCAGCCTCCCGGCTTCTTGCAGCACCCTCAGACGCTCTACCGAAG
This sequence comes from Chloroflexi bacterium RBG_16_60_22, assembly GCA_001796935.1. GTDB lineage: Bacteria > Chloroflexota > Dehalococcoidia > Dehalococcoidales > RBG-16-60-22 > RBG-16-60-22. Next base: position 26,645 of record MGNX01000032.1, on the reverse strand, counting down.
GCGAGCTTTGCGGCTCGACGAGCTGTCGCAGGCTTTCGTCAAGGGTGGTGATGGTCACCCCAAACTCAACTTTATCTTTCGATGAGGTCAAAAGGTCGAAGTCGCGTTCCGCCAGCGCGTTCTTGGTGAGAATCGATACCGGAAACCGGTAGCGGAGCAGCATCTCCAGGCACTGTCGGGTAAGCCCGTATTGGGCTTCTCCCGGCTGCCAGCCATCGCAAACCGAGCTCAGAAAGACCCTCCCCAGCCTTTTCCGTTTCACCTCGCGCGCCAGGACCTGCGGGGCATTCGCTTTAACATCAACAAAGCTCCCCCACGGTTCGCCCGGGTGAGAAAACCTGGTGGCAAAACGGGCGTAACAGTACACGCAGCCGTGCTCGCAGCCGGCGTAGCAGTTTATGGCGTAGTCGGCCAGGCCCGATTTATTAAGTACTGACCGGCACTCGACCTCACGTACCCGGCAATTTTCTTTACCCGATGAATCCATACTCTTTGTCTTGGCAGTCTTCATTGATATTTTAACACGTACCCGGTCCCGGCGCTCAACGTGACATTACCACGGCTCCCGGCGGTACGAAGTCAGATAACCATTTTATTTGCCAGACCCCGGGTGTTCTAAATTGATGAGGTGGAGTCCGCTTTGCCGTGGGGCGGCCCCCGGCATAAACATACTTTCAGGATTGTGCTCCGTAACCGCGTCGCTTAAAATAGAAGGCAGAGAAGGTGTAAGACGGGCTATGGATTACAAACTTCCGAGAGCTGCCGAGAGTTTTATTACGAACCTCACCGGAGCTGATGCTGATGAGGTCAAGAAATATGTCGTCGAATTCAGACTGAACCAGGAGTTCCAGAATAGTGTTGAGGGGAAAAGAAGTGCCTTTAGCCAAAACCGGCGTTCATCCTGGGATTACAGCATCGGCGCAGCGCTCGGCCTGGTTCTTTACGTTATCTGCCGAAGGCAAAAACCCCGTATCGTCGTGGAAACCGGGGTGGCCAGTGGCGTGTCGTCATCACATATTCTCGGCGCTCTGGAGCAGAATAAGCACGGCCGGCTTTACTCTATAGACCTGCCCGGGTGGCAAGAAGACCGGAGCGGCTGGCTAATACCCGACTATTTGAGACACAGGTGGCATTTGGTCCCGGGCAGAAGTTCCGATGAGCTTAAACCCCTCCTGAGAAAGGTTGCCGCGATTGACACGTTCTTACATGATAGTGACCATTCCTATCAGAATATGCTCGAGGAATTTCAGACAGCCTGGAAATATTTGAAATCCGGAGGGTTATTGCTGGCCCATAATATTGACAACAATAACGCCTTTTCTGACTTCTGCCGGGGTAATGGCCTGAAGGGTTACTCCCTGGCCAATTTGGGTGGGATAATAAAGGCTTAGACCACGGCAGTTCCCGTGTTTTCTCAGGTCAGGCCAGGTTCGTGTTGATTAGAAACGGATGATAATCAGACCTTACTCAAGAAGCGTTTTATCCAGCTCGTATTAGGATTATTTATCATAAAGTAATAATTGACATTCCACGCGCACCGTATCTATAATGAGCCGAACTACTTGCTCCATGATAGATTGTAATTAGATGGGTTGGGGTGTTTGGTCGTGTCTTTTTGCTAAATCGTCAAATACCCTAAATGGAGGTGTAACTAATGACATAGATTGAATTTTGATACTCACACTCTGTGTTCTGTTAACGTGACAAAGGAGGGAACTAGCAGTGAAGAGATTATTATTATTATCGTTGATTATTGTCCTGTTGCTGGCTTTTATCATCGGCGGTTGTACGCAGCCGGCTCCGGCACCAGCTCCGGCACCGGCTCCAGCGCCTTCCCCGGCACCGTCCCCCGCGCCATCCCCGGCTCCAACCCCCAAACCATCTCCAGCCCCGGCCCCGGCCCCGGAATCTACTAAAGTATATCGACTGAAGTTTAATGACTGGGCCCAACCCAACATTCCCTGGGGCGTGCGCAACACGCTGATGGCGGATATGATTAAGGAACGAACCAATGGCAGGGTCCAGATAACCTGGTATTGGAATGCGTCTCTATCAAGTTTCGGAGATACGTTCAGGTCCGTGCAGTCCGGTGTCGCCGATGGCAGTCTTTATGTCTTCGGCATCAATCCCGGTGTCCACCAGCTGAATCTGATGTACCAGATGCCCTTCACGGGGTGGTCCGGCGTGAGAGGCGGGTCCGAAGTATACGATGAGATGCGGAAGAAATTCCCGGAGCTTGATAAAGAGTTTATTTCCAAGGGCGTGACGCCCTTCTTCTGGGCTGTTCCCATGGGAAACTATGACCTGCACATCGCCACCAAGCAGCAGGTCAGGGTCCCCGGGGACTTGAAGGGTATGAAGGTAATGGTCAGCCCGATATTTGCTGACGTGATTAAAACGGTTGGCGGCGCCCAGCTGTATTACGGTCCGCCGGACTGGTACATGGCCCTGGAAAGAGGCCTGGCCGAAGCCCATATCGTGCATTGGGCGGCCACGGAAGAGCAGAGGTTGTACGAACTGTTCGACCATCACACCATCATGGGGCCGAGCGGCTTTTCGACAAACGTTATCGGGGTCCTTATGAACCTTGATACATGGAACAGCCTTCCTCCCGACCTCCAGGGGGTAATAACGGGTGTCGGCAAGGAGATGCAGGAGATAACCATAGAAGGTCTTCTTAAACAGCACGAGGCTGGCATAGCCGAGGCTAAAAAGCGTAACCAGGCCTTCATCGAAATAACTCCGGCCGAGGTGGAACAGTGGAGGGTCTGGGTCAAGCCGGTATGGGACAAGTGGATTGCGGACACCGAGGCTAAAGGTTGGCCCAATGCGAGACAGATATTTGAAGAGGCATTGCGGATAGCGAAGTTACACTAAAAGAGGGTTAGCAAGATTGGGCAACTGGCTGCTTAAAGCCGCTCATTCGCTCGAGACGGCAATCGGTATGCTGTCTCGTGCATTCGGTATGGTGGCAGTGGTAATTCTGGCTGCCATGATGATGCTTACCGTGTCGGACATCTTTATGCGCTTTTTTTTCAACAGCCCCATCACCGCCAGCGTGGAGATAACCGAATCCCTCATGGTGGGCGTGGCTTTTTTGGGTTTTGCCTGGTGCGCTGTCAACGGGGCTCATATCAAGGTTGACCTCCTGGTCGTCAGACTTCCCAGGAGGGCTCAGGGAATCTTCGATAGCTTTAATTCTCTGGCCCTGCTGGGAGTTTGTGCGGTTTTTGCCTACCAGGCCTTCTCGGAATCGATGGTGGCACGGCGAGACCGGATTGAATCTATTGTCACCGGCATGCCATTCTACCCTTTTTATCTCATAGTAGCCTTCGGTTTTATTCTAATGTTACTGGTCATGATAATCCTTCTGGTCCGGTCAATAGCTGAGGCGTCGAAGAGATGAGCGCAGAGCTAGTTGGCGGTATCGGTATAACCATAATGGTCGTCCTTATATTTTTCCGGGTCTGGATAGGCGGTGCCATGATACTCATCGGCTTTCTGGGCTTCGCCTATCTGGCAGGTTGGAAGGATGCCTTGATTATCGCCGGCAGGGTACCCCTCAGCACCATCGCCTGGTACCCCGTGACGGCGATTCCGCTTTTTATACTCATGGGCGCGGTGCTCTCCCATACGGGAGTGAGCGCAGATTTGTATGAGGCTGCTTACAAGTGGATAGGGAAGATGCGGGGGGGACTGGCCATGGCTACCGTAGCGGCTAGCGCCGCCTTCGCGGCCATTTGTGGCTCCAGCACGGCAACCTGCGCCACCATGGGTAAAGTAGGTTTCCCGGAAATGGAAAAATATAACTATGACATCAAACTGGCTACCGGTACGATTGCCGCCGGCGGCACCATGGGGATACTGATACCCCCGAGCATGGGCTTCATCCTGTACGGCATACTTAACCAGGTATCAATAGGTAAGCTATTCATGGCAGGCATCATCCCCGGGATTCTTGAGGCTGTGTTTTACATGGTTACCATCTGGATTATGTGCAAATGGAAACCCTCGATGGGTCCTCCGGGGCAGGGGGCAACCTTTAAGGAGAAGATAGTCTCCTTAAGAAAAACCTGGGCGATGGTGGCGTTGTTCCTGCTGGTCATGGGGGGTATCTACATGGGGGTTTTCACCCCTACCGAAGCCGGGGCGGCCGGTGCCTTCGGGGCTATCGTCATCACATTGGTCGGCCGAAAACTCAGCTGGACGGCTTTTAGCGGTTCTATAGTAGAGTCAGCCCAGACCACGGCGATGATTATGTTCATGATTGTCGGTGCTTATATTCTCCTGCGTTTTTTGACCATAACGGATATGCCCGGAGCGCTGGGGCAGTTTCTCAGTAGCCTGCCGGTCTCCAGGATGTGGATACTGGCGGGTATTATACTTCTGTATATCTTTCTGGGCTGTTTCCTGGACATCTTTGCCGCAATTATCCTTACCAGCCCCGTTATCTTTCCGGCAATTCAGGCTCTGGGGTTTGACTCGATATGGTTTGGGGTGATAATGGTGAGGATTATGGAGATAGGGATGATTACCCCACCGATTGGCCTTAATGTCTTCGTTTTGGCGGCAGTAACCGATGTGCCCGTCGGTACGATATTCCGCGGTATTATACCGTTCGTGGTGGCTGACGTTCTTCACGTGGCGCTTCTCGTAGCCGTTCCTGCCCTTTCTCTGTTTATACCTGAAACGATGTAGCCAATATCCGCCTGACCAGCATTGCAGGAATACAGGCTGGTGTCACACTTAACGCTGATGGTTACGTTTTCATCCGGTATCAGCCCGTCCCCGCCGGCGGTACCCGGCCGGGGTTGACGATTCCTTCCCGCGGTTGTATGATGTGGCAGGAATCGTAAAACGATGTTTCCCCCCTTCGAATACCCGAAGCACCCGACGGAAAGGAACGTGATGCTGAACATCATCGTCTGTGCCAAGGTTGTGCTCGACCCCGAGGCCCCTGTTTCCACCTTTAAAATCGACCCCCGGGAGCGCCGCGTCCTCCCCGGGCCGGGCGTGCCGCCGGTGCTGAACCCCTACGATGAAAACTCCCTGGAAGCCGCCCTGAAAATCAAAGAGGCGCTGCCCGCCAGAATCACGGTCATCAGCGCCGGCAAAAACATCCCCAAGGCGGTGGTGAGAAAGTGCCTGGCGGTGGGCGCCGACGCCCTGGTCCTCCTCGAGGACGAGGCCTTTGACGAAATCGACAGTCTCTCCGCCGCCGTTCTCCTGGCCGCGGCCATCCGGAAGCTGGGGCAATACGACCTCGTTTTAACCGGCCGGATGGCGGCCGATACCAATGCCGGGCAGGTGGGCCAGGGGGTGGCCGAGCGGCTGGCCATACCCGCCGTGACGTTGGCCCGGAAGATTGAGGTCAATAACGGCACCGTCCGGGTGGAGCGGGTGCGCTCCGACGGCTATGAGGTAATCGAGGTTGCCCTGCCCTGCCTGGTGACCGTCAGCCATGAAATCGGCGAGCTGCGGGCGGCCACGGTCAAGGGGCTGATGGCGGCTCAGAAGCAGCCCATCACCACCTGGCACGCCGCCGACCTGGCCCCGGAGGCGGCCGACCTCAAGCCGCGAAGGCCGCAACAACTCTTCATACCGGACCGAAAAGTAGCCTGCGAGCTGGTAACCGGCGCGACCCCCGAGGAAGCCGGTGCCGGCCTGGCCCTGAAAGTCCGGCAAATCGGGTTTATCTGACCGCTTCACTCTTTCCTGACGATAAAAAAGGAGGCTGGGGAAATGATAGAAGCCGTGAGAAGCAAAGTAGTGGGGGAACTGGAAAAAATCGTCGGCGCCAGGTACGTTTCCACCAACCCGGCGGACCTGTACATCTACTCCCAGGACATGACGCAGGCCGAGCCGGGCTGGCCCGACGCGGTGGCCCTGCCGAAGACGGTCGGGGAGATACAGGCCATCGTCAAACTCGCCAACCGGGAGAAAGTCCCGGTGATTCCTTACCTGGCGGGGGGGAACATCGGCGGGCTCACCATCCCCCTGCGCGGGGGCATTACCCTCGACCTCAAGAGGATGGACCGCATCCTGGAGGTCAACGATACGGACATGTACGCCGTCATCGAGCCGGGGGTGACCTTCGGGCACATGAAGGCCTGCCTGGAGAAGCACCATCCCCACTTCGTTTACACCTACGCCTTTTCACCCCCCTCCACCGGCGTGATGACCAACGCCCTCCTCCAGGGGCTGGACAGCCTGTCCTACCGCTACGGCGCCGCCTCCAGCTGGGTCACCGGACTGGAGGTGGTGTTACCCACGGGCGAGCTGGTGAAAATCGGCTCCTGCGCGGTGAGCGACGGGTGGCAGTCGCTGGCCCCCCTTCCGGAGCTGGCCGGCCTCTTCCTGGGCTGGCAGGGCACCACCGGCATCATCACCAAGATGGCCGTCAGCCTCTGGCCCAAACCGAAGCACTCCGTGCAGATGACCTTCCTGTTCATGGACTTCGAGGGCGCCGATAAAGCCCTCAAGGCGCTGGCGCGGACCCGCGTCCCCGACGACATCATCAGCCTCTCCTTCGCCTGGGCCGGCCAGGAGGCCTTCGTCGCGCAGTCCCACGAGAAGATTTCCCCCTATCCCGCCCTCCCCAGGAAACCGGACGACCCCGAAATCATCGTCTCGGTGGAGATTACCGGAAACACCCGGGAAGAGCTGGACGCCAAGGTCGGCGTCATCGAGGAGGTCGCCCGGCAGGAGCTCAAGGGCGTCAGGATGGTAGGGCCCCAGTCCGCGCCGAGCACCAGCGCCTTTTTCCCCATGCAGATGCTGGGGGTGCTCAGCTCCGGCGGCGGGCTGACCTGGGTGGGCTCCTACGGCCCCATGAGCCACTGGCTGGAGGCCATCAAGGAAGGCTGCGCGCTCCAGGACAAGCACGGCTTTACCCGCACCTCGTACAGTCGGGTCATGAACGAAGGTCACTTCGTCGGCCTGAGGTGGCTGCTGCCTTATGATAAGGGCGACCCCGTCCTGGTGGAGAAAATCAAGGCGCTGTGCCGCGACCAGATGGAGATGATTATCCGGCACGGCTTCATCCCCTATAAGACGCCGGTCTCGGCCATCCGGCAGCTGGAGGCCCGGGCCGACCCCGAGTGGACGAAACTACACCGCCGTGTCAAGGAGATGCTCGACCCCAATAATATCCTCAATCCCGGCCGGTGGGGTGCGCCCCCGGCCTGAAGTCATCCGGCTCAGCCAAAGGAGGCAACGATGGCGCTGAACGATGTGAAGGAATGGCTCTACGGGTGCTCGCGGTGCGGCACCTGCAAGGATATCCTCAATATCTTTGTCCCCGCCTGCCCCTCCGGGGAGATGTACCAGCTCGAGTCCTACTACCCCTCCGGGAAAATCGCCGTGGCCCGGGCCGTCAGCGAAGGCAAGCTCCCCCTGGACAATGACGACACCCGGGAGAGGATTTATGCCTGCACCGGCTGCCTCTCCTGCGAGCAGCAGTGCGGGGTCTATCACCACCAGCATATCTTCGAGATTATCCAGGCGGTGAGGACGGAAGCGGTGGGCCAGGGGCTCCTCAATCCCGCCTACATGGTCATGGTGGAGAGCCTCAAGAAGGACGATAACGTCTTCGGCAAGCCCAAGGCGGAGCGGGGAGACTGGGCCAGGGACCTGGACCTCAAGGACGCCGGGCAGGAGAAGGTGGCTACGGTCTATCACGCCGGCTGCATGCTCTCCTTCGACCGTGAGCTATGGAACGTGCCCCGGAGCGCCGTCGCCCTCCTCAAGGCCGCCGGCGTGGACGTGGGCATCATGGGCGCCGGGGAGTCCTGCTGCGGCGGCCGCGCCTACGAAATCGGGTACGTGGGGGAGTTCACCAAGTACGCCGAGCACTTTTTAGAGACGTTCAACTCGCTGGGGGCCGGCCGGGTCGTCACTTCCTGCTCGGACGGCTACAGCACCTTCCGGAAGCTCTACCCCAGAGTGAATATCGAGATGAAGTTCGAGGTGCGGCACACGGTGGAGTACCTCGACGAGCTCATCAAAGGCGGGAAGCTCAAGCTCACCAAAAAGGTGCCGATGAAGGTCACCTACCACGACCCCTGCCACCTGGGCCGGCACCTGGGCGACGACGGCATCTACGATGCGCCGCGGGAAGTCCTCAAGGCTGTGCCCGGCCTCGAGCTGGTGGAGATGGAGCGTCACCGGGAAAATGCCTGGTGCTGCGGGGCCGGGGCCGGCGTCAGCCAGGCCAACCCGGAGTTCGCCCTGTGGACGGCCGGCGAGAGACTGAAAGAGGCCAGGGCCACCGGTGCCGGGGCGCTGGTCACCGCCTGCCCCTGGTGCGAGAGGAACTTCAAGGACGCGGCTAAAGAATACGGCCAGGACATCGAGATTTACGATATCGCCGAGGTGGCCTGCCGGGCACTTTGAGAATGTGGAATCAGGGCGCCGGTACATCGTTACGGGCACCCGCCTTGTATTTTTCCGGCGCAGTCGCTAATATGTGTAGAAAAAGAGGGGGTGCCGTATAAGTCAACGCGCTGAGGCAGGCTAGAAAATCCAAACCGGGTTAAGGAGGTAAACAAACGTGGCCAAAGATTTGTCCAAGACACTGGCTGACCTGAAGGAAGATGAGGCGGTGGCCATCGTCCGGGAGAGGCTCAATGCTGGCGAAGACCCCCTGCGCATCCTCGATGACGCCAGCCGCGCCATGGAGACCGTGGGCAAGCGGTTCTCCAGCGGCGAGTACTTTATCCCGGACCTGGTCTATTCCGGCGAGATATTGAAGAGCATCAACGAGCTGGTCAAGCCGAAGCTGGCCAAGGGCGGAGCGGCCAGGAAGGGCGGCAAGGTCATCGTCGGCACGGTGGCCGGTGATATCCATGACATCGGCAAGGACATCGTCGTCTTCATGCTCGATGTCAGCGGCTTCGAGGTCTATGACCTCGGCGTGGACGTGCCCGCCAAGAAGTTCGTGGAAAAGATAAAGGAGAGCGGCGCGCCCATCGTCGGGCTGAGCGGGTTCCTGACGCTGGCCTACGACGCCATGAAGCAGACCGTCCAGGCCATCAAGGACGCCGGACTGCGGGACAAGGTCAAGATAATGATTGGCGGCGGCCAGATTACCGACGAGATAACCAAATTCACCGGCGCGGACGCCTACGGCAAGGACGCCGTGGCCGGGGTGACCCTCGCCCGGAAATGGTCCGGCGCCAAATAACCGTCCGCCGCAGATAATGTGCAGGAGGTAATAATATGGCAAAGAAATGGGAAGAGATGACACCGGATGAAAAGCAGGAGGCGCTGTTCGCCAGGTGGATGGCACCGAAAGACCCTGCGGGGAATGACCTTAAATACCAGAGCCCCAAAGCCGAAAAGGCGTTCAAGGAGAGAATAACCCGGATAAAAGACGCCATTCAGATGAAGAAGCTGCCGGATAGGGTGCCGATTTTTGTCGCCCCTAGCTTCTTCCCCGTTTATTATGCTGGAATAACTCCTCAGGAAGCCATGTATGACTACGACAAGTGCCGCATGGCATTTAAAAAATTTGTCGTGGACTTTGAGCCGGACGGCAACCTTGGAGCGTATGTACCCGGACCTGGGAAGTTCTTTGAGATCCTTGACTACAAGTTATATTCCTGGCCGGGCCACGGGGTCCCGCCTGAGCAGTCGTACCAGTGCAACGAAAGCGAATATATGACGGCCGGTGAGTATGACGCCCTGATTGATGACCCCTCTAATTTCTTCAGTAATACCTACCTGCCGCGTGTCTTCGGCAAATTAGGTGGTTTCCAAATGCTCCCGGCTCTCACCGGCATACTTGAAATATATGGCGTTGCCATTAACTTCATCCCCTTCGGTCTGCCTCCCGTTCAAGCCACCTATAAGGCGCTTTTCGAGGCCGGCGCTGAAGCCCTGAAATGGATGGGAGCCATGGGTGCCTGGAATGCCGATATCACTGCAGCCGGATTCCCGCTCATCGCCGCCGGATTTACCAAGGCACCATTCGATGTAATCGGCGACACCCTTAGAGGAACCAGGGGGATAATGGTGGACATGTACCGCCAGCCGGACAAGCTCCTCGAAGCCATGGAAAGGCTGACCCCGCTGATGATTAAGATGGGGGTAGGCACAGCTAAGCTGGTCGGACACCCCGTAATATTCATACCTCTGCATAAAGGCGCTGACGGCTTCCTCTCCGATGAACAGTTCAAGAAGTTCTACTGGCCCACCCTGAAGAAGGTCATGATGGGCTTGATTGCCGAAGGGGTTGTACCAATGCCGGCGGCTGAGGGGCACTGGGACTCACGTCTGGCGATTATGAGCGACTTACCCAAGGGCAAGACTCTATGGATGATTGACCAGAGCAATATAGCTAACGCCAAGAAAACAATCGGCAAGGTTGGTTGCCTGTTCGGCAACGTGCCCTCCGATTTATTAGTCGTTGGTACGCCCGAGCAGGTGAAGGACTATGTCAAGAACCTCATCGATACCTGTGCCAAGGGCGGCGGCTACATCGTGAGCAATGGGGCGTTCTTTGACCAGGCCAAACCGGAAAACGTCCATGCCATGGTTGACGCCGCCAGAGAATACGGCGCCTATAAATAGCCGCCGACCCGGCGGTGCATTGAACGACGAGCGGGAGGTCGCGGCGGGCGGCCTCCCGGTGGTTCTTGCCGCTAGAGCATCACGGTGCCGCCGTCGACGTAGAGCACCTGCCCCGTCATGAAGTCGGAGGCCGCCGAGGCCAAAAAGACGGCCGCCCCCAGCAGGTCTTCCGGCTGCTCGCGGCGCTGGAACGTCTGCTCGGAGGTCGCCAGCTTGAAGGTCCCCTCGGCGTCACGCTGGTTCAGGCTGGCCTCGGAGGCGGTGTAGCCCGGGGCGATGGCGTTGACGTTAATCTTCGACGGCCCCAGGGCCCGGGCCAGGGCGTGGGTCAGGGTATAGACCGTCCCCTTGCTGCAGGCATAGGGCAGGAAGACCTGCGCTGCTGGCACCTGGGCCACGTTGGAGGCGATGTTGATAATCTTGCCGCCGCCCCCCCTGGCCATCAGCGGGGCGATGGCCTTGCAGCACAGCCAGGTGCCGATGACGTTCACCTTTAAAATGCGCTCCCAGTCCTCCACCGTCCAGGCGTCCCAGGGCGTGATATCGAGTCCGTACCAGATGGCGGCATTGTTCACCAGGATATCCACCCGGCCGTACAGCTCCATCACCCGGTCCGCCATCTCTTTGGTAGCTTCCTCCGAGGAGATATCGGTCATCATGGCAGCCGCCCGGCCCCCCTTAGCCTTAATCTCCTTGACCGTGCCCTCGGCCCGCTCCAGGCTGATATCCGGCAGCAGCAGCCTGGCCCCCTCTTCGGCGTATTTCAGGGCGAAGGCCTTGCCCAGGCCGCGTCCGGCCCCGGTGATGACGGCTACCTTATCCTTTAAAACAGGTGACATGACTTCCTCCTTCGGCGTTGCGATTATAAAATCTATACCGGGCTTCCCTGGACCTCGTCGAGGATGCATTCCGTGGCCCACACGGCGGTCTCTTTGATGGTGCACCCGCCGGATACCTCCAGGAACTCGGCGCCCATCTCCGGTATCTTGAAGTCCCACGACTTTCCGTAGCGTTTCCGCTGGATATCCTTGCAGAGCTGTGAGCGGTATTTCTCGTCATATTTTTCCAGAATTACCCGCTGGACCACTTCGCAGCCGCGGCCCACCGTGCTCATGTCCCGGCCCCCTATCCCCTGCGCCGCCCCCAGCCCCATGCCGATGGCCAGGACGCTGCCGGTGACGGCGCCGCAGGAGCCGTCGCTGGTGATGCCCACCCCCGCCGAGAGCAGGCACAGGCCGGGAAAAAGGCGGTCCGCGATGTCCTCCGTAACGATTTCTACCCCTCCCCACCGCAGGGCATCGACGATGGCCAGGAAAGTGCACTGACAGCAGCCGCGGTACTTTTGCTCGTATTCCACCGCCAGCCCGGCCGCCCGGTTGATAATCTCTTCCCGCGTCCTGGTGAGCTGAGCCATCGTTTTGCCCCCGCTTTCATTACTGCCGCCGGTGATAAGAGGCCGGCCGGGAAGGGCCAGCCAAAGAAAATCTACACTACCATCACCGTTGTGTCAAGATAAGATTTTCTATACCGTTATCAGTTTTATTGGCGAGGGGAAATTACCCGCTCCGGTTTGACGCCGGCGCTGACTTTGTGCGAAAATATCCCTGAATTTGCTAATATTTTCCTCGACGGTCTAAGCGGGGCGTAGCGCAGCTTGGTAGCGCGTCTGAATGGGGTTCAGAAGGTCCCCGGTTCAAATCCGGGCGCCCCGACCATTTGACACAACGAATAAAAGCTACGGGTGGGAAATGGGGCTGGTGACCAGCATCAGTACCAGGACGAGCCCCACCACGGCCACGAACACCATGCCGATTATGGGTATTCGCCGGGTGTCTGTTTCCGTCGTGTCGTCAGGAACGGGGATGCGGAATACCTGGTAGAGCACGTAAAAATAGACTACCCAGATGGTCATCGCCAGCCAGAGAATCGGCGCCAGCCAGAAAAGCGTCCCGCTGGGGAGTCGGAAAACGGTGGCCGGGGCGTGGCCCTGCTCGCCGAGCTGGAGCTCCTCCGGTCCGATAAACCGTCCCTCGCCCAGGGCGGGGAACTGGATACCTACCTCGGTATGGTAAAAGGCCTTTCCTTCTTCCGGAAAGATGACGGTGACCGCGGCCTCCGCCGAGGCGTATGATGCCCGTATTTCCACCTCGCCGCTCTGCCGGGGGACGTATTCCATGACCGCCATGCCGTTATCATCGGTCACGGCATCCCCTATTTCCATCAGCCCGGTGGTGAAAAAGTCGGCTTTGGTATAAAATTTCACCAGCTTCCCCGCGACGGGCTGGTTCTGCGCATCCCGCAGGGCGGCGCTCAAGGTAAGCACCTGCCCCGCCTCCGCTTTTTCCGGTGCCAGCAGCTGCAGCGTAAAGTCTCCGGCCGGGACGGGTCCGGCGGCCGGTGGGACTTCCGGCTCCGGGGGGGCGGTCTCCCCGATTACCCGGAGGTAGGTCAGTATCTGCCAGCGCTCGTCATCGGAGAGGGAGGACTTAAAGGGGGGCATCCCCTTGCTGAGCTCGCCTTCGCTTAACTTCCAGAAATAGAAGTCCGGCTGCGCCTCCAGCTTTTGAGAAAAATCGCCGGTGCTGAAGTCCGCCGCCGCGATGCCGGCACCGGCGGGGCCGTGGCAGCCCTGGCAGGAGCGCTGGAAGATATCCTTACCGGCCCCCTGCGCCGAGGCGTCGTCCCAGGGAAACGGGTTCTTCTGGCCGGCATAGGGGGGCGGGGTTTCGCCGTCCTGGGCATAGACCACCACGGCCAGCACCGTCACCAGGAAAATGGCCGCCATCACCGCCGGGAATAGTAGTCTGGCTCTCATAGGGCTCTCCTCACCACCCCCCGGGACTCAGCTGAAGGCTCCGGTAAAGGCTGCGCCGCTCCGGTCTCCTCGGCCACCTCCCAGATTGAAATAAGCGGTATGACCTTGGCCAGAATCGCAAAAATAAGGATGAAGGCGGCGAAGGCCCCGGCGGTAATCGACCATTCCACCCAGGACGGGTGATAGGCCCCGAACTCGAAGGGCATCAGGGGCACCTCCAGAGTGGGGATAACGATAACGAACCGCTTGATCCACATCCCGATGTTGACCAGCACCGATGCGGTTACCAGTCGGGGAACGGTAGGAAGCTTGCGGAAGACGATGAGAAACGCCGGCATCACCATGCCTCCCACCACGAAAGACCAGAACCAGAGGGCGTTTTTCCCGAACATCAGGATTTCCAGCAGGTGTTTCTCCTCCACTTCCAGCTTGTAGCCCACCGTCAGGTACTCGCTGACGGTCAGGTAGAGATAGAGGGCCAGCGAGACAATCAGGAGGTAACCCAGGTTGCGGAAATGCCTTTCCGTGATGTACTCCTCGAGGTGGAAGAACTTACGGAAGATGGCCATGACGATGATGATGGAAGCGATGCCGGAGAAGATGGCCCCGATGACGAAGTAAATCCCGAAGATGGTGCTGTCCCAGCCGGGCCGCAGCAGCATGGAAAAGACGAACGATACCACGGTGTGGACGGAAACGGCGATGGGGATAATGAGGACCGCCATGATGCCGATGGCCTTCTCCAGGCGGTGACGCTGCTGGGGGGTGTTGCGCCATCCCACCGCGAGAAAGGTATAGAGCTTCCGCTTGAGGGATGACGCTTCCTGGCCGAGGCGGTCCCGCATCAGGGCGAAGTCCGGGATAAGCGGCAGATAGAGATAGATGAGGCTGCCGGTAAGGTAGGACGTGATGGACACGATATCCCACATGAGGGGCGACTGGAACCGACCGTAAACGATGATATGCCATACCCGGTCCGGTCGCCCCAGGTCGATGATGGGCATTAAAGCCCCGACGGATATAGCCACCACCGTTATCAGTTCGGCCATGCGCGTTACGGAGGTGCGCCACTGGGCGTGGGTGACGCGCAGGATGGCCGAGATAAGCGTCCCGGCATGGCTGATACCGATGAAGAAGACGAAGTTTACCAGGTAGAGCCCCCAGATGACGATATCGCGCATGCCGGTGACCTCAAGGCCGTAGCTCAGCTGCACGATAAAGGCGTAGAGTCCCCAGAGGACCACCGCCGCGAGGAAGAAGAGAAAGTAATAATACCGGTTACTGGTCCGGGCCAGCGGGCTGAGGACAGTACGCTCCAGGCGCTCGGAGTAATTTTCGGCGCCGCCGAACCTCATCGGGCCTCCTCCCCCCAGGGCCAGGGGCCGGGACGGTTATCATAGCCGTCGCCTCCCCAGCCCCATACCGGCGGTTGCAGCGGGCGGGGGTCGTTGGGTTTCCGGCCGAAGGCCTGGCCGTGGCCGGGCAGATAAAAGATGCGGGGCTGCGTCCCCAGGTCTTCCTTGTACCGGTAGGCGTTGTGGGTATCCAGGAACATGGACAGCTTCACCACCTCCACGCCATTGCTGGCAACATCCTCGTTGAGGTCGCCCATGTAAAGGACCTTCCTGGGGCATCCCTGCACGCACATGGGAAGCTTGCCGTCACGCAACAAGTGGGCGCAGAACATGCACTTGATTACCGTCCCCCGGACGGCCGGGACCGGGTAAAGGGGTGAGTATTCGGCCAGGGCAGCCTCGGGAGGGAGCTCCGGCTGGCCCCAGTTGAAGAAGCGCCGGTGATAGGGACAGGCACCCATGCACATCCGGCAGCCGATGCAGCGCCGGTGGTCGATGAGGACCACGCCGTCCCGGTCACGGTAGGTGGCGGCTACCGGGCAAACGTTGACACAGGGAGGGTTCTCGCACTGGTAGCACGGGGTGGGCATGAAATAGGTGCCGCCGCCGGGCAGGTCCGCCTCATAGACCTGAATCCACTCCTGCCCCTTGGGTACGTAATGGCCGTTGATGCAGGCCTGGGTGCACTGCGGCGGCGTTCCCAGCCCGATGCAACCATCACATCTTTTCAGGTCGATTACCATGCACCAGGCGCGGTTCCGGGCATCAGACGCCGTTTCTCCGGTGTGGCCTTCCGCGGCCCTGGCCGGCTTGAGCAGTCCCGATACCGGGTAGGCCGCGGCAGCCAGCAAACCCAGCGTGCCGGTGAATCCCTTAATGAACTGTCGTCTCGTAAGCCTCTTGTCTTTACGCTGCACCGAAACTCCTTCTGTCACCAGCTGCCTCTGGATGCGCCATAGCCCCGGCTCCGTGCTGACGGCAAAACACCGGCCGCGGTGGCTGGGCGCTACTTCGGGGAGGTTCCCCGGGAGAGCGCGCTCAGGATATCAACGGTCAACGGTATGATGGTGCTGTTCCGCTCGCCGGACATCTCCACCAGGGTCTGCAGGTAGCGCAGCTGGAGGGCGGCGGGCTGGTTATGAATAATTTTGGCGGCTTCCGCCAGCGTCGCGGCGGCCAGGCGCTCACCTTCGGCGTGAATGACCTTGGCGCGTTTTTCCCGCTCCGCCTCGGCCTGGCGGGCCATCGCCCGCTGCATGTCCTCGGGCAGGAGGACGTCCTTGACCTCGACCAGCGTCGCCCTGACCCCCCAGGGCTCTTCGCTCTGCTCGTCGATAATCTGCCGCAACCGGAGGTTAATCTGGTCGCGGTGGGCCAGCAGCTCGTCGAGCTCCGACTGCCCTAAAACGCTCCGGAGCGTGGTCAGCGCCAGCTGGATAATAGCCTGGCGGTACTGTTCAACATTAATCACGGCCTTGGTGGGGTCGATTACCATGAAATACACCACCGCATCCACCCGGACGGTCACGTTGTCCCGGGTGATTATCTCCTGGGGTTCCAGCACCGTAGTGACGATGCGGAGGCTGATTTTTATCATATGGTCCACGATGGGGATAATCAGGTTAAAACCGGGATTTCTCACCCCGGCCAGCTTGCCGAAACGGAGTATCACGCCGCGCTCGTACTGTTTGACAATCCTGATAGCGGCGGCCAGGAGCACCAGCACCACGACGACGATGAGAAAAATAATCCATGGATTCATTATCCGACCTCCCTTTTTACGTCTCCCGGGGTATCCTTTTGCCCGAGTACGGGCCAAATACTTCATAACGACGGGGGAAGCCGGTGGCTTCCCCCGTCTCGTTCAGGTACGAGGCGCTTGATTCAAAGCTCCTCGAAACTGGAAAGCCGCTATTCCGGAAGCGTCTGGGCATAGCCCAGCACGTCCACGGCGTCATCAGTACTCCAGCCGCTGGCTACTCCCGCCGGCATGGGGGTGCCCGGTTGCCCGAACCTTATCTTGTGAAGCACTTCCCAGGGGTTATCGTTAGCCAGAGTACCTACCCACTCGCCATCATGGAATTCGATCATCTTTCCGTCAGCCCCGTGGCAGGCGAGACAAGTACTGGTATACAACCGCTGGCCGTTGCTGACGTCAGCCCCTACTGCCTTCTTGGTCTTGTAGTCAATGTATTTGGTCTCGTCGATGATACCTTCACTGATAAAGTTAACCACGTCGGTCAGGGCTGCCTCGCTCAGCGCCGGGGAGAAGTTGTGCGCGGAATTATTGCCCCCTTTCATGATATCCAGGAGGGCATTTTTCTTTTTACTGGTGCCGGCATTGTAGATACCGGGGAATCCGGTGGCGTGGGAACCGCTGGCGTAAGCCCCGTCCGCGCCTTTGTAATCCCAGCCGTGGCACTCCTTGCACCGCCAGGTATCGGTGCCGCTTCTGGTGTTGGTGCTTTGCAGGGACCAGAGGGGCTGGTTACCGCCTGGCTCCGCCGCCCCTTCCGCCGCCTTCCACCAGTTATCATACACGGTGCCTCCCCTGACGATACTGGCCGGGTCAGCTTTGGATTCCCCGCAGGCAGTGACAAATAAAAGCCCTGCTAATAATAAGACCGCCAGTCCCAGTTTCTTCATGATTTACCTCCTTTTTTATTACCTTCACCACGCCCGGCATATTATTTCCATCGCCGGTAAGTGGCGTTCATACCGTCACGTTGTTTCCGGCACGAAGGTGCGCTCGCTGACCAGCACGCGGATTGTCTCGTGGAACCTGGAGTTGGCCACCTTGATAAGCCCGCTGAGCAGGCCGTAGCCGAGATGGCAGTCCTGCTGCATGAGCGCCCGGAGCTTGCTGCTGTTAATAGAGAGGGCCCGGGTATTTTGCAGGCAGACCGCGGTGAGGATGTAGGCATCCGGCTCGACGAAGGCCGACCAGCCCAGCACCTCGTTCCTGCCGACCATGTCCACCGTGACCTTCCTGGGCGGTTGGGGCGGGTTC
>MGNX01000032.1:0-8884 GCA_001796935.1 Chloroflexi bacterium RBG_16_60_22 | reverse complement strand
TCTATCTGCAGGGCAACCTTGCCCTCTTCGAGGACGAGGAGCTCTTCGGCCCGGCCCTGCCCCTTAAAGATAGTGCCGCCGGCCGCGTACTCTTTGGCGGTGGCCAGGCCCGCTACCTTCTCGAGCTCGGCGCCGGTCAGCGCCGAGAAGACCGGACAATCTTTAAGGGTCTTGATGGCTGTCATCCGTTTCCCTTTTGATGAATTAGCGGGCGGTGCCCGCACCGCCCGTCAGCTCCGCTGGCGACCGCCCGCGGCCGGTGCTCCGGGCCGAAGGCGCATTGCCAGTTTGGACAACCCGCCGAAGGCCAGCATCGCCAGGCCGGCCAGGGTGATAAAGCCACCGGGCACGGCCAGAATCAGGGTCACGACCAGTATCAGGCCGAGCAAGATGCCGATGGTACCGAAGAGTATCGCCTTGCTGCTGACCTCGTCGATTTTACTTTTCATACGCCCGTTGGCCCGGGCCTGGACCCTGGCGAACACCAGGGAATCTGGCGTCCTGGTCTCGTTGAACAGCTCCTGGAGGGTGAACGGAGTGCTGACCCCGCCGACCTCCCGGGAAAAGAGCTGGATATAGTCCGACCTCATGGTATCTTCCGTGGGGACGGTATCCATGTTCAGCAGGACCACCCGCAGGTTGGGGATTTCCTCGAACGCTGCCTGGGCGGTATCGAGGCCGCCGATTCGCGAAAGCGGGACGGAGTCCAGTCCGACCGAATAAGGCAGGTAGCTGTCAATAATCGCGATATCCGGCCGTAAGTTCCGGGCCATAGTCAGGGCCCTGGCGGCGTTTTCCGCCTGGCCGATAACCGTCGTCCCGGGCTCGACCTCGACCGCTTCCCGGAGGAAATGCCTCACCGAAGGACTCCCCGAGGCAAGAATCACCCGAATGTTGCGTCTTCCCATGGCTGGCCTCCTGAATAATCAAGTCAACTGCTTGTTCTCATGAGATTAGCACACGGGGGAGGGTGGCGGAATCGTGACAGTGAGGAGTTTGGGTACACAGAAATGGGTATTTTAAATACCCTTATCCCGCTGGAAAGAAGTAGGGCGCCTACTTAGAACTATGTATTCAGCGTGATGAATCCCCGGCGGATGGCGTATTTAATCAGCTCGGTGCGGCTGCGCAGGCCCAGTTTCGCCATGAGATGGGCGCGGTGAGTTTGAACGGTGCCGATGCTGATAACCAGGATATCGGCAATCTCCTGGTTGGTGTGCCCCTCGGCCACGAGCTTCAGTACCTCTCGCTCGCGCTTGGTAAGCCCGTCATAGCTCTCTTTGTCACTGCCGGTATTCACCCGGTGGAGGTAGTCGCTGAGGAGCTTGGTCGTCATGCTGGGGTAGATGAAGGCTTCGCCTTCCCGGACGGTATGCAGGGCGGCAATCAGTTCGCTGGAAGAGCCGCCCTTGATGAAATAACCGGAGGCCCCGGCCTCGAGAATCTTGAAAAAGTACTCGTTGCTCTCGTGCATGGTCAGCACCATGATTTTCGCCTCCGGGTAGAGCTGTTTTATCTGCTTGGTGGCTTCCAGGCCGTTGAGGCGGGGCATGGTGATATCCATGAGTACGATGTCCGGGTGGAGCCCGCCGGTCTTGGTTACCGCTTCATCCCCGTCGGTGGCCTCGCCGACAACCTCGATATCCGGTTCGACCTCCATCAGCGCCCGCAGCCCCTCCCGGACGATAACGTGGTCGTCCACAATCAAGACCCGTATCTTTTTCATCTCTGCGCCCCTCCGATACGTAGATATTACCACATTTTCGCTCAGGCCGTGTGGCTGAGGCTGGCATCATGAGGCACGGCGGCGGGGACGACTATTTTCAGACACGTCCCCTTTCCCGGGCGCGACTCTATAGTGAAGGTGCCGCCGAGCAGCATGACCCTCTCCTGGATGCCCAGCAGGCCGAGCGATTCCGTCCCTATCCGTGAGCTGAAGGTCGCTGTCACGTCGAAACCCCGGCCGTCGTCTTCGACGATAGCGGTGATTTTATCATGGCTGCTGGCCAGCCTGATGCGGACGCTGGATGCCCCGGCGTGCTTGACGATATTGTTGATGGCCTCCTGGATGATGCGGAAAACCGCCGTTTCCACGGTAGGGCTGAGGCGCCGGGCAAAGCCCTGGCTCTCGAACTTCACCTTGATATCACGACTCTCCAGGTGAGTCTGGGCATAAGCCCTGATGACGGTTACCAGCCCGAGGTCGTCCAGGGCCGAAGGCCGAAGGTCGAAGGTCAACCTTCTTATATCGTCCAGGGCCCGGGTAACGATGGACTTGGCGTCCTTGAGCTTCTTCTTGAGCTCCGGCTGTTCCGCCAGCAGCATCTTTTCCATGGACTCGATATTCATTATCAGGCCCGCCAGCGTCTGCCCGTACTCGTCATGCAGCTCCCGTGATATCCTTTTACGCTCCTCTTCCTGCGCCGTGATAATGCTGTTGAGCAGCTGTCCCCGGACCTGCTCTTTTTGCTTGGCCTCTTCAAAGAGAATGGAGTTCTCGATAGCCAGGCCGATATGATAGCCAATCGAGTCGAGCAGGCGGAAGTCGTTCTCGGAAAAAGCAGTGTCCTCGGAGCAGACCACGTTCATGATGCCCAGTGTCCGGTTCTTTGATTTCAGCGGGATGCTGATGAAGCCGCCGATGCCGTCCGCCGTCGCCCCATCGTCCAACCGGGGGCACTGGGAGACGTGGTTGACCATGAGAGTCTGCCGGTGCTGCCATACCTGGTGGCAGGCGCAGCCGGCGTCGGTGATGCCGGCCTCCCGGCACTTGAAGATTTCCGCCGGACCATCGCAGAACATGAGCTTGAGTTCATTGTCCCGCGTATCCTTGAGAAACACGCAGCCGGCCCCGGTCCGGGCCACCTCCATCACCTTCCGCAGCGCTTTCTCCAGTATATCCCGGAGGTTAAGCGACTCGCTGACGGTGGCGGCCAGGGAGTTGAGCGCGGAAAGCTCTTCGTTGCGCGTGACGAGCTCGTCCCGCGACGCGTCGAGCTCCCGGGTCATGATGGAGAAAGCCTGGCTCAGCTGGCCTATCTCGTCGCGGCGCTTCATGGGGATAGCCGCCTTGAAGTCCCCCCCCGCCACCTTCATCGCGGCGGCGGTCAATACCCGGATGGGCTTCACGATTCCCTGCATTATCATCCAGGCCAGGAGCAGCGCGCCCAGCAGCACGATGATGCCCAGCAGGATAAGCTGCCGCTCGAGCTGTTGCGTGGGTGCCAGGGCTTCTTCCTCCGACTGCCGTATGGCGACCCCCCAGGAGGCGGAGGAAAGGGGGGCGAAAGCCAGCACATCCCGGCGCCGCTGCAGCTCCTGCGGGGTCTCGTGGCACCGGTGGCACGTCCTGACCGCCGCCTTGCCTTCCTGTATCAACGCCGCGAATCGACCGGGGTGGTCGCTCATCTCGGAGGCCTTGAGGGGAAACCCGGGCTCGGTCCGGGCCATGACGAGGCCGTTGCCGTCGACGATTTCCGTGTACCCGGTGCTGCCCACCTGGATGCTCTGCTCGAAGATGTCCAGGCTCGACTGCTCGATGTCGATGGAGCCGACCAGCGCCCCGATGACCCGGTTATTCCCGTCGAATATCGGGGAGGCGGCCAGGACCATCTGCTTTCCCATCAGGTCATCGTTTATCAGGTTGGACACGGTGGGAATTCCCATCCGGAGGGTCTGGCTCACCTCGGGGTAAGCCGAGATATCGGTATTGATAATTGTCGAGTCCTGCGGCTCAACGAGTACCACCCGGCCTTCATTATCCGCCACCAGCACGCTGGACAATGAAATCCGGGAATCGGCCATTACCTCCCGCAGCGCGCCGGTCTCCCGGAGAAACTCCGCTTCGGTGGGGAGCTCATGGTAAGAACCGGTAACGTTCTGCAGGTGCATGATAATATGTACCAGCGTCCCGTCCAGGTGGTTGGCCATTATCCGGGCGATGTCCAGTCGCTGGTCGAGGACGCGCTGGGTGTTCTCTTTCAACGCCTGCACGCCGAGCCAGCTGAAGAGGCCGAGACCGACGACCAGTCCGGCGAGCACCAGCAGGCCGATTCTCTTTTGCAGCGAGAGGTCAGCAAAAAATGCCATATTTTCTCTTGTCTCACGTTAGTCCCGGCCACCCCACCGGGACCGGGGGCTTACTTTGAGGTATACCACAACGTGGGCTTCTTTTCAAGTTTATGTCACTTAGACGAGCCCCCCGCCGGACGGTTTCTCCTCCCGCCCGCGCATTGACACGAACGAACGGCAGCGATACAATATGCTTCTGAAATGAACGATACTCCGGGCAATCGCTCGCCGGTAATAAGAACGGCTTCCGGCCTTCTCCGAGGACTTCAGGAGGCCGGCATTTTCAAATTCCTGGGCGTTCCCTACGGCGCACCACCGGTCGGCGAGCGGCGCTGGCGCCCCCCGCAACCGGTCGAGCCGTGGCCGGGTATCCGGCCGGCGGATGCCTTCGGGCCGGCGGCCCCTCAAATCAACCTTTCCGGACGTTCCGAGCTTGACGGTGGTCTGGCAGAGTCCGAAGACTGCCTGTACCTGAACGTCTGGACGCCATCCCTTTCCCGCCGCGAGAAGCTGCCGGTGATGGTCTGGATTCACGGCGGCGGCTACATGAACGGGTCGGGGGCGCTGGGTAAATATGACGGGGCAGCACTGGCAGAAAAGGGCACGGTGCTGGTCACCTTCAACTACCGGCTGGGGCCGCTGGGAAGCCTGGTGCACGAGGACCTGGAGGCGGCATCCGCCAACGGGCGGAGCGGTAACTACGGTTTCCTGGACCAGGTCGCCGCGCTGGAATGGGTGCGGGACAATATTACGGAGTTCGGCGGCGACCCCGCCCGCGTCACCGTCTTCGGGCAGTCGGCCGGCGCCATGAGCGCGGGGCTGCTATCTTCGTCCCCCCGGGCTAAAGGTCTGTTTCACCGGGGAATATGCCAGAGCGGCGGGCTGCTGATGTTCCCGCGGGAGGTCCCCTATGAGGAAGCCCTGGCAGACGGCCTGGAGCTGCAAAGGGCCCTGGGGGCGTCCGGCATCGGGGAGATGCGCCGCCTGCCCGCCGCGGAAATAGCGGAGGCAGCCAGGAGACTGGCGCGCGGGGACGAGCAGCCGAAGAAACTGCGCTTCGCGCCGGTGCGGGACGACGTCGTCATCAAGGCCATGGAGGAAACCCTCGGGGAGAGGGCCGGGTTGCCCTTAATGGTGGGGAGCAACGCGGACGAGGCCACCTTTTTCACGAAGTTCATGCCGCCGGTAACGCTGGACAACTATCCGGCGTTGGTAAAAAGGAGCTTCGGGGAGAAGGCCCTGCTTATTCTGGCTTCCTACCCCGTGGGCTCGGATGAAGAAGCCAATAGAACTTTTTTACATTTGCGTACCCGCAGCCTGTTCACGGCGCCGGTATATGAGCTGGCCGGGGCCCTCGGCAGGCGGGGCGGCCGGGTCTACGTTTACCGCTTCAACCGCGTAGCGCCGGGGAACCTGGAAAGCGGCCTCGGGGCGAGCCACGGGGAGGAAATCCCCTACGTCTTCGGGCACGCGGACGGACAGGGCTACGACGCTACGGACCGGCGGCTTTCCGGGGCGATGATGGGCGGCTGGACGCAGTTCGCCCGCACGGGCAACCCGAACGGGGAGGGGCTGCCGGAGTGGCCGGCCTTTTCCCCCCGGGCCGAACGGTACCTTGAGCTCAACGACGAGATTTCCGTCAGGGATTACGGGGAGGAAGAGCCGTGATGGTATTTGCGTAATGTATGAGATAAAGAAAGCAGCAAATCAAAAGCCACCAAGAAAAGCTATTAGCCATGTATAAATATCATAGTGGATAAACGCCGGTTGTAAAATAACAATAATGATATTTATCTGCCACTATTACAGCCTCGCATTTTCATCCCCCAATATTTGCCCTCCCCTCCCCCTTCGTAATATAATAATCCAGAAAAACCTCATAGCATCCCTTAATACTTTCAATTTTAATCAGTCTCAGGGGGGGAGCTTATGCTGAGTTGCTACCGCGTCCTTGACCTGACGGACGCCCGGGCCTTCATCTGCGGGCGGGCGCTCAGCGACTTCGGGGCGGAGGTCATCAAGGTTGAAAAACCGGGCGGCGACCCCTCCCGCTGCCGCGGCCCCTTCTATAAGGACGACCCCGACCCCGAGAAGAACCTGACCTGGTTCGCCTTCAACGCCAACAAGAAAGGCATCACCCTGGACGTCGCGTCGGCCCGGGGACGGGAGATATTTAAAAAGCTGGTCGGGACGGCGGACGTCGTCCTGGAGTCGTTCGCGCCCGGCTACCTGGACGGCCTCGGCCTGGGCTATCAAGACCTGAGTAAAATCAACCCCGGCATCGTCCTGACCTCGATGACCGGCTTCGGGCAGGAAGGCCCTTACCGCCATTACAAGGACCCGGACATCGTGGTGCGAGCGCTGGGCGGCATGGTCTATACCGCCGGCTACGAAGACCGCCCCCCGCTGACCGTCAGCTACCATCACACCCACTCCCTCGGGGCCATGAACGGGGCCGTCGGCACGATGATTGCCCTGGCCCACCGCGTCCACACCGGCCGGGGACAGCACGTCGATTGCTCCACCCAGCAGGCCCTCGATATCGTCTGCTCGGCGGAAATCGAAGGCCCCTACGCCCTCTTCGGGCAGGTCCCCACCCGGCACGGCCGGGCGCGGGCGGCCGTCACCCTCAGGGACGGCACCACTTTTTACAATCCCCTGCTCTGGGAATGCCGGGACGGCTTCATCGCCCTGAACCTCCTCCTTAACCCCAGCGCCGCCAAGAACAACAGCAGCATGATGGAGTTCATCAAGAAGGACGGCATCGCCATCGGCTCCTTCGAGGGCTGGGAGTGGGATAAAAAAAGCTGGGAGGACATGACCCTGGCCCAGGCCGAGGAGCTCATGGATGTGCTGGGCAGGTTCTTTAAAAACCACACCAAGGACGACCTCCTCAAGCTGGCTACGGAAAACCGCTTCCAGCTGGGGCCGTGCAACAACGCGGAGGATATTTTAAAGTACCCCCAGCTCCAGGCCCGGGGATTCTGGAAGAATATCGAGCACCCGGAGCTGGGGGCCGACCTGAAGTACCCCGGGGGAGCCGTGGTCACCACGCAGGGGTACGTCGGGGTGAAGCGGCGGGCGCCCCACATCGGCGAGCATAACGAAGAAGTTTATAAGGAACTCGGTCTTTCGGCCGCCGAGTTAAATGCTTTGAGAGAGCAAAAGGTTGTTTAATAATAATGTCATTCCCGGGCTTGACCCGGGAATCCAGTCTTGCCTCGTGACGTCCGGCTGGATTCCCGCTTCCGCGGGAATGACGTCGGTTAAACAGGAGGCTTATAAATCTTGACGAAAAGACCTTTCGAAGGCGTCAAGGTAGTGCAGCTCTGCTGGGCGGGGGTAGGCGTCTATACCCTTAACTACCTCACCCACTTCGGGGCTACCACGGTACGGGTGGAGACCGCCACCCGCCCGGACCCGGTCCGGCTCTTCGCCCCCTACGCCCCCACTAATAAACCCGGTGAGCCGGTGGGGCTGGAGCGCAGCGCCTTCTTCTCCATCACCCATACCGCCCCGGAGTACGGCATCGCCCTGAACTTCAAGCAGCCGGAGGCCATCGCCATCTTCAAGAAGCTCGTCGCCTGGGCGGACGTGGTCGGGGAGGGTTTCCCCACCGGCGTCATGGACAAGCTGGGGCTGGACTACGAGGGGCTGAAGCAGGTCAACCCGGAAATCATCATGATGCGCACCTGCGGCTACGGCCACACCGGGCCCATGGCCGACCAGCCCGGCTTCGGCAGCATTTTGACGGCGGTGACGATGATGGACACCATCGTCGGCTACCCGGACCGTCCCCCGGTGTCCCCCTCCACCTACTACACGGACCAGCTCTCCCCGATGTACGCCGCCCTGGCGATACTGGCCGCCCTCGACTACCGCCGCCGCACCGGCAAGGGGCAGTACATCGACCACGCCCAGATTGAGGCCGGGCTGAACTACATGACGCCCCTCATCCTCGATTACCAGGCCAACGGCCGGGAGCTGGCCCTCCGGGGAAATAAGTGCGACCACGCCGCGCCGCACGGGATATATAAGTGCCGGGGCGACGACCGCTGGGTGGCCATCGCCGTGATGACCGACGAAGAATGGCGCAGCTTCGTGAAGGTTATCGGCAGCCCCGAATGGGCTAAAGACCTGAAATACGCCACCGCTGAGGGCCGGGTAGCCAGCAGCGACGAGCTCGACCGCCGGGTAGAAAGCTGGACGGTTAACCACCCGCCGGAAAAGATACAAACGATGCTCCAGGCGGCCGGGGTCGGTGCCGGACTGGTCGCCAGCGCCAGGGACCTGGACGCCGACCCCCAGCTCAACCATTACAATTTCTACCGGGAGCTGGACCACCCCTACATGGGCCGGCTGCGCTACTACCACCCCGAAGCCATCAAGCTCTCCGCCGCCGAGGTCGAAGTGCGGCGTCCCGTCCTCATCGGGGAGCATACCGATTACATCTGCGAAGAGATTCTCGGCATGCCTAAGGAAGATATCGCCCGCCTCCGCCGGCAGGGCGTCTTCGAATAGCCGGGGTATTATTTCCTGTTTTCTTTATCTCATTTACTTTACTTCACCCCTCCCCCCGCCCCTCGTATGTTATCTATTCCCACCCTGACCGCCCTCGCGGCAGTGGTGGCTTAACCTCCAGTCTCCCCCTTTGAGAAGGGGGGCTTTGCCCTTAATGTCATTCTGAGGAACGAAGTGACGCAAGAATCCCTACCGCCTCCTAGACCCTTCGCTTCGCTCAGGGTGACATGGGTGAAGTACTTTTAGGGCAAAGCAAAAAGGGGGATAGAGGGGGTGAGGTAGAACCTGGATT
>MGNX01000031.1:25270-26168 GCA_001796935.1 Chloroflexi bacterium RBG_16_60_22 | reverse complement strand
CCTTCCCTTTCGTAAAGGGAAGGGCAGGGGTTAGGATTTCATAACTCCCCCACGGGCTAAGCCGCGGCTGCCGCTGGGCGGCCAGGGTGGGAATAGATATCATACGAGGGGAGGCGGGGGGAGGATTCTCACGTCGTCCCGATTTCATCGGGGCTCCTCAGAATGACAGTAATCGGGGTGGAGTGGGGCTACTTAAACATCCCAAGCAAATTCTTGGGTATTTTCCCCCGCAGCCCCATCTTCATGAGCTTCTGCATCTGGCTGAACTGGTTGAGCAGCTGGTTGACGTCGTGGGTGCCGGTGCCGCTCCCCCGGGCGATGCGCCGCCGCCGGCTCCCCCCGATGGCGGCCGGGTTCTGCCGCTCGTAGGGAGTCATGGAGAGGATGATGGCCTCCACCTTCTTGAGCTGCTCTTCCTGGGCGCCGTCCGGGATGCGGCTGGCTATCTTGGAGATGCCCGGCAGCATCTCCGCCAGCTGGGCAATCGGGCCCATCTTGCGGATGGCCTTGAGCTGCTCCAGGAAGTCCTCCAGGTTGAAAGTGGCGTTCTTGACCTTTTTCTGGAGCTCCTGGGCCTTTTTCTCGTCGAGGGTCTTCTCGGCCTTCTCAATGAAGGTGAGGACATCCCCCATCCCCAGGATGCGCGACGCCAGGCGGTCCGGGTAGAAGGGCTCGAAGGCGTCCGTCTTCTCCCCGGTGCCGATGAACTTGATGGGCACCCCGCTGACCCACCGGATGGAGAGGGCGGCCCCGCCGCGGGCATCGCCGTCCATCTTGGTCAGGACGAGTCCCGTCAGCGTCACCCGGGCGTGGAACTCCTCGGCGACGCGTACGGCGTCCTGGCCGGTCATGGCGTCCACCACCAGCAGCACCTCGTCCGGCTTCAGGTCCTTCTTCA
>MGNX01000031.1:24500-25240 GCA_001796935.1 Chloroflexi bacterium RBG_16_60_22 | reverse complement strand
CCGTATCGACGATGACATGGGTGGCCGCCAGCTTTCTGGCTTGGGAAAGGCCGTGGGCGGCGATGTCCCTGCTGGATGTTTTGGGGTCCTCGCTGAACACGGGGACATCGAGCTGCTTGCCCAGCGTGACCAGCTGCTCGATGGCGGCGGGTCGGCGGTTATCGGCGGCCACCAGCAGGGGCTTCTGCCCGGCGTGCTTCAGGTGGAGCGCCAGCTTGGCGGCGGTGGTGGTCTTGCCGCTGCCCTGGAGCCCTACCATCATTATCACAGTGGGGGGTCGGGACGCCGCCGCGAGCTTGCTCTGGCCCTCGCCCAGGGTGGCGATGAGCTCCTCGTTGACGATTTTGATAATCTGCTGGGCGGGGGTAAGGCTCTCCAGTACCTCTTTGCCGAGGGAACGCTCCTTGACCCGGGTGGTGAAGTCCTTGACCACCTTGAAGTTGACGTCCGCCTCCAGCAGGGCCAGGCGGACCTGGCGCAGGGCATCGTCGATGTCTTTTTCGTTGAGCTTGCCGCGGTTTCCCAGCCGGCGGAAGACGTTGTTCAGCTTTTCACTGAGGACTTCAAACATGGCGCTTTAATTGTAAGGGGAGGAGAGAGGGAGCGTCAAGACGACCCCTCCCCCCGCCTCCCCTCGGGTGTTATCTATTCCCACCCGGGCCGCCCTCGCGGCAGCCGCGGCTTAGCCCGTGGGGGAGTTATGAAATCCTAACCCCTGCCCTTCCCTTTACGAAAGGGAA
>MGNX01000031.1:16838-24451 GCA_001796935.1 Chloroflexi bacterium RBG_16_60_22 | reverse complement strand
TTTCCCTTCCCTCCCCCCATGGGGAGTAGCCTGCGTAGAGGGGGCGAAGCCCCCCCAAATTATTTCCCCCTCTCCAGCCAGATAAAACTCCGGGGGACTGATATGACCCGGAATGGAGAGGGAGACCAAGGGGCTGAGGTGAAGACGGTATAAGGCAGATTAAGACAAAATCGGTTGATTGTCACTCTATCATGTAGTATATTTATCCCTGGGGAGAGTTGATGAACCGTACGGAAGCGCTGGAGTCGGTCAGGGCTAACGTGGAGAATGAAAACCTGGTGAAACACATGCTCGCCACGGAAGCCATCATGCGCACCCTGGCCGGGAAGCTGGGGGAGGACGAGAATGAGTGGGGACTGGCCGGGCTGCTCCACGATATCGACATCGAGCTTACCGACGGCGACATGAGCAGTCACAGCAAGCTGGGGGCCGACCTCGCCCGGGACCTGGGGGCCAGCGAGGCGGTCGCCAACGCCATCCTCACCCACAACGAGACCCACGGCGTCGCCCCGGAGACCAGGATGGAGAAAGCACTCTTCTGCACCGACCCCCTCACCGGCCTGATTACGGCGGCGGTGCTGGTGCGCCCGGAGAAGAAGATAGACACCCTCGAAGCCAGCTCCGTCAGGAAACGCTTCAAGGAGAAGAGCTTCGCCGCCGGCGCCAGCCGCGAGTCAATCGCCCGCTGCGCGGAAATCGGCCTGGACCTCGACGAGTTCATCGCCATCGGTGTAGCGGCGATGAAGGAAATCGCCCCGCAGCTGGGGCTGTAATTTCTAGTTCACGGAAATCATCGACCCCGCCGCCGTCTTGGTGACGTCGATGCGGGTGGGGAAGGCGTCCTTGAGCTCGTCCATGTGGGTGATGACCAGTATCTTCTGGAAGTCGTCCTGGATGGAGTTAATCGCCTCCTTGAGCTTTTCCAGCCCGGTATTGTCCTGGGTGCCGAACCCCTCGTCGATAATCAGGGTGGGCAGGGGCGCGCCGGAGCGCCGGGCGAGGAGCCGGGACAGGGCGATGCGGATGGCGAAGTTGATGCGGAAGGCCTCGCCGCCGCTGAACATCTCGTAGTCCCGCACGCCGAGCTCGTCGGTGATGGTAATGTCCAGCGTCTCCCGCAGCGCGCCCTTCTTGGTCTCCCGCTGGGACTCGAACTTAACGTGCATCCGGTTATCCGTCATGCGCGCCAGGAGACGGTTGGCCTCGTCTTCGATTTCCGGGAGCGCCGTCTCGATGAGCAGGGCCTGGATGCCGGCCTTGCCGAAGGCCCGGGCCAGCTCGCGATAAATGGCCTCCTCCCGGGAGACGCCGGCCAGCTGCGCCTCTTTTTCCTTCTTCCTGGCCTCCAGCTCGGCGCAGCGGTCGATTTTCGCCCGGACGCTCCCCACCGCTTCCTGGGCATTAGAGCGCCGGGCGGCGAGCTCCCGGTACCCGGCCTCGGCGGCGGCCAGCTCACTACTTAGCTGGGGCAGGAGGGCCAGCGCCGTGGTCAGGGCTTCCTTTTTCCCCGCCTCGGCTTTCAGGCTGTCGCGCAGCGCGGCGGCGGCCTCTCCGGCCCGGCCGGCGGCCTCCCTCTCCGGGACTATCCGCGTCTGCGCTTCCTCCAGCCGATGGTGGTCGCGCTCGCAGGGCTCCAGCTGTCCCAGCTGCTGCCGCGCCGCTTCGTGCCGGGCGGCGTCGTAGCCGAGAGTGCTTAGCTCGGTTTCTACTGCGGCCAGGCGGTCCTGTTCCTGCCGGGCGAATTCCCGCTTCGCCAGCTTCCGTTCGATGTCGCCGAGGTTCTCCCTGAGGCCGGCCAGCTGCTTTTCGGCCTCCTCGATATCGGCAATCTCCCTGGCGAGGACGCTGGCCTGGCCCTGTACCCCCGCCTTTTCCTTTTCCAGCCCCGCCTCCGCCCGGGCCTTCTCCTGCCGCAATGACTCAAGCTCGGTGCGCCTGGCGGCCGCCGCCGACCGGCCGGCCTGGAGCGCCGCCGTCTTTTCCTGTTTCTCCTTCGTGTACTTGGACTGAATGAGCTCTAGCCCCTCCCGGGTCAGCTCCCTCTCGCAGAGGGGGCATCTGGCCTCGGTGTGGGCGGCGATGTGCGTCGCGATG
The DNA here is from genome assembly GCA_001796935.1 of Chloroflexi bacterium RBG_16_60_22. Classification (GTDB taxonomy): domain Bacteria; phylum Chloroflexota; class Dehalococcoidia; order Dehalococcoidales; family RBG-16-60-22; genus RBG-16-60-22. Next base: position 22,357 of record MGNX01000031.1, on the reverse strand, counting down.
AGGTCGAGCTTTTCCGTCACCTCCCCGATTTCCCGGTCGAGCCGGGCCTTTTCCGCCTCCAGGTAGCTCATCTCTTTCTGCAACGCCTGGATGGCCTGCTCCTGCTGGCTTAGCGCCGCCGCTGACTCCCCCAGCTGGCGCAGCCGGGACTGCGCCTGGTTGAGCCGGTTTTTCAGGTCGGGGAGCTTCTGCGCCCGGGCTTCCAGGTTGCCGATTTCCTTCTGCACGACGGCATGTTCCGTGGTCAGGCCGTGCCCGGCCTCTTTTATCCTGGCTTCGAGCTGGGCCCGCTGCCTCTCCAGGTTGACCGACTGCCGGAACTTCTGCTCGAGCTCGTCGTTGACCTTTTTCGCCCCGGTAAACCGGCCGAAGCCGTCTTCGATGGCGTCCCGCCGGGCGATTACCTCCCCGTACTCTTTAATCCGGGCCAGGTGCTGCGCGGCCTGCTCCTCCCACCGCTGGAGGTCGCGGGTGCTGCCGGCGAGCCGCCCCTCCAGCTCGTCGAGCTGGGCTTTCTGGTACTCCAGCGCCTCTTTCTGCTGGCGGAGCCCGTTCAGCGCCGCCTCCTTTTCCTTCACGACACCGTCAATGCCGGCCGCCACCTTAAGGGCTTCGGCCAGCTCCACTTCGTAGGCGGGTCGGCGGGCCAGCTCGGCGTTGATTTCCCCGATGCTGCTTTCCAGCGGCGCCCGGTCCCCTTTATACTGGCTGGAGAGCGCCTTAGCCCGCCCCTCGAGGTCGTCGTAGATGTCCAGCCCGAGGATACTCCCCAGCACCTCTTTCCGCCGGGCCGGGGCCTGCCGGGTGAACTCGTCGGCGCGGCCCTGTTTCAGGTAGGCGCTGTTGATGAAGGTGTCGTAGTCCATGTGGAGGATATCGCCGGTTATCTTCGCCTGGGTCTCGTCGATGGTATTGCCGTTGATGACCCGGAAATGACCGTCGGCGCCGATATGAAGGTCCAGGGAAGACTGCCCGGCGCCGCCCGCTTTCCTGGGTCGGGTACGCTTGCGGATGATGCGGTAGCGCTGCTGCCCGATGGCAAAATCGAACTCCACCTCCATTTCCGGAGCCCCGGTATAGATGAGCTCGTCAACGCTGCCGGCCCGCGCCTTGCCCCACAGCGCCCAGGTCATGGCGTCGATGATGGCCGACTTACCGTTGCCGTTATCGCCGGAGAGACAGGCCAGGCGGAAGCCCGCAAAATTTAGCGGCGGCACGTTTTCCCGGTAGCACATGAAGTTGCGCATGCTCAGTCTGACGGGAATCATCTCGCCCTAATTTTAGCATAATTTTAAGGTGGGGTCTTAATAGGGTATAATCAACCTAATTTACTTGAACAGCCGCTAATGTCAGCTAAGGAAGGAGATATTTGATGAGTGCCGGTATCGCTAAAAATTCAAGAATTGAGCTGGTCTTTGCCTACTGGGGGGTGGGCGCCGAGGCGGGGATGAACGAGGTCTGGATTGACGAGGTGGTACGGCGCACCGGCGGCCGGTTGAGCTTTAAAAAGGTAACCCGGGGCACCCCGACCCTGCCGGTGAAGGCCGACGTTTTCAACGACTGCCCGGCGGCGGGGGGGAAGTACCACCTGCTCGACCTTATTCAGACGCCGTTTATCTTCACTAACTCGGCGGTGGGGAGCCGGGTGGTGGCCCAGCTTTACGCGGAGTTTAAAGAGCTGCGCGACGAGCTGGGTGAGGTGAAGATAGTGGGCATCGGGACCGGGGCGCTGATGGGCCTCTTCGCCAGCCGGTCCTGGGGCCCGATAAGCTCCCTGGAAAGCTTTAAGGGCGCCCGGACGCGGTCGCTGGGGCCTATCGATAAGGCCCTGGAGGCCCTGGGGGCCCGGCCGGAGCACCCCCACTTTCTGGAAATCGGCGATTTACTGGAAAAAGGGAAACTGGACGCGGCGGTCTTCGGGCTGGGGCTGGGGGAGGCGCGGGGCTGGGCGGCGCAGGCGCCCTACTGCACCCTGGCGGGAGAGCTTTCCATCAGCATGCACCCCATGCGGATTTACATGACCTGGGAGGCCTGGAACGGCCTGCCTCCAGACATCCAGAAGGTGATTGACAGTCTGGGACCGTCCGGCGCTGACGGCTGGTACGCGGCGCAGAACGGCATCGTCTTTGATAAGACCATTCCCACGGCCAGGGAATACATCAGGAAAAACGGTGAATTCATCACTCTGGCGCCGGAGGAGCTGTCCCGGTGGGTCGAGGCATTGCAGCCGGTGCGCGAGGCGGCCATTGAGGCGGTGGAGAAGAAGGGCAAGCCGGGCCGGGAGTTTTTTAAGCGGATGCTGGAGCTGATAAAGAAATTTAACGCTTGAGACAAAAATTCTCTAGCCCTATTCCCCAAAACCTGCTATATTATCCCCGTATGCGCTGTGCCATTATTGCGGATATCCATGCCAACCTGGAGGCATTCACGGCGGTGCTCGGGGAAATCGAGCACCAGGGCGGCGTCGATGAGGTCTGGAGCCTGGGGGACATCGTGGGCTACGGACCCGACCCCGTTCCCTGTATTGAGCTGCTGCGGCGCTATAACCATGTCAGCGTCGCCGGCAACCACGACCGGGCGGCTATCGGCAAGCTTGAGCTTTCCTTTTTCAATCCCCTGGCGGCCGAGGCCTGCCGCTGGACGGCCGCCCGGCTCGGCAAGGAGCACGTCCGGTACCTGGAAAACCTGCCCCTGACGGCGGACAGGGGCGATTTTCTCCTGGTGCACGGCAGCCCCACCGACCCCGTCCTGGAGTACGTCATGTCCACCGGCATCGCCGCCAGGAACTTCGCCTTTTTCGGGTCGGCGTACTGCCTGGTCGGCCACACCCACGTCCCGGCGGCGTTCAAAGAGGAGGACGGCTCCTGCCGGTCCGTGGCGATGACGCCGGGCATCGGCATGATGCTGGGCGCCGACCGGCTCATCATCAATCCGGGCGGGGTGGGACAGCCCAGGGACGGCGACCCCAGTGCCAGCTACGCCATCTACGACAGCCGGAGCCGTATCTTCCGCCTTTTCCGCATCCCCTACGATATCGAGGCCACCCAGCAGAAGATGCTGCGGGCCGGCCTGCCCGTCCAGTTAGCTACCCGGCTCGCGGCCGGCCGGTAAGTCCTGTTTGCGACTGTCATTGCGAGGAGCGTAGCGACGAAGCAATCTACAGCCGTTGGTAGAGATTGCTTCGCCTTCGGCTCGCAATGACATCAAGTCCCTTGACAAACATTCCCCCACCGTTTACGATTTTATTGAGGTCGTGCTAGATGGGGAGCTAGCGGTGCCCTGAACCTGAAATCCGCTATAGCAGGGTCGAATTCCTGTTTGAGGCTCTCGCCCGGTAGGACTACCCGGGTTAAGTGGTGTCGAAGGCCGGGTCCTGCGCGGCAGAGTGCTATGAACCCCGTCAGGTCCGAGAGGAAGCAGCGGTAAATAGTTTTATCTGGGTGCCGCAGGTCTGCCTGGTTGGAGCTGGCTGGCCCGGGCAAGCTGTTGGAGAGAGTCGAGGGCAGGTGCACGGCCTCACTTTTTTACCATGAGTGACCGACTCACCGGGGGTAGTCCCGAATCGCTGCCGGCCCGGACGAAGAAATGGCTGCGCCGGTTCGACCTCAAGGCGCGGAAGGGACTGGGGCAGCACTTCCTCGTCGATGAAGGGGTGCTGGAGGCTATCGTCACCGCCGCTGACCTCCACCCCACGGACACCGTTATCGAGGTCGGGCCCGGCCTGGGCGTCCTCACCGCCGAGCTGGCAAAGCGGGCCGGCTGGGTAATCGCCATCGAGCTGGACAATCGACTGGCCGAAGCTTTGCGAAAAATCCTGCCCTACGATAACGTCGTCATCATCAACGAGGACGTCCTCGGCACCGACCCCCGGGCTATCCTCGAAGGTCAGGCGCCCCCCTTCCCGGAGTCGATACGGCCCTACAAGGTGGTGGCCAATTTACCTTACTACATCACCTCCCCGGTCCTCCGCCATTTCCTGGAGGCGTCCGTCAAGCCGGAGGTGATGATTGTCATGGTGCAGCAGGAGGTGGCCGAGGCCATCGCCGCCGGGCCGGGCCAGCGCAGCGTCCTCAGTATTGCGGTACAATATTACGGTAAGCCGGGCATCATCACGCGCGTGCCCGCCGCCGCCTTTTACCCCCCGCCGGAGGTCGATTCCGCCGTGATGAGGATAGACGTCTATCGCCGGCCTCCGGTGGAGGTGGGTGACGAGGCGGGGTTTTTCGGGCTGGTACGGGCCGGCTTCGCCGCCGCCCGCAAGCAGGCGGTCAACTCGCTGGCGCAGGGGCTCCGCCGGCCAAAGTCCGAGGTGGCGGCGCTGCTGGAGAAGGCCGGCATCGACCCGCGGCGGCGGGCGGAGACCTTCACCCTCGAGGAGTGGGCGGCGCTTTGGCGACTGGTCCGGGAGGAGAAGGAATAGCATGCTGACAGTCAGGGCGCCGGCCAAGCTCAACCTGACGCTGGAAGTGCTTCGAAAGCGCCCCGACGGCTACCACGAGGTCCGCAGCGTGCTCCAGGCCATCAGCCTGTGTGACCTCCTGCATTTTGAAGAAAGCGATGGTATCCGTATAACATCTGATTTAAAAGGGTGGTCGGCGGGGGAGAGCCTGGTCTCCCGGGCGGTCGCGTTATTGCGGGAAGCTACCGGGTGCTCCCAGGGGGCTGCCGTAAAGATAGAGAAGCGAGTCCCGCTGCTCTCCGGGCTGGGTGGCGACAGCTCGGATGCCGCCGCGGCGCTGCGCGGCCTCAACCGGCTCTGGAAGCTCAACCTCACCGGGGAGAGACTGCATGGGCTGGCGGCCCGGCTGGGCTCGGACGTGGCCTTCTTTTTACACGGCGGGACAGCTCTGTCAGAAGGGCGGGGGGAAATCGTCACTCCCCTGCCGCCGCTGCCGGAAAGTTGGGTCGTCCTGGTGCTGCCGGATGTCCCCCGGGAGCCGGGCAAGACCGCCGCGATGTACCGCCGGCTGAAGCCGTCCCATTACACGGACGGTAAAATCACCGAGAAGCTGGTCCGGGCGCTGCGAGAAGGACGGAGAATCAGTCCTTCCAGGCTGTTCAACACCTTCGAGAACGTGGCTTTTGCCCCCCGTGCCAAACCCCGGGTTTACGCGGAGCACCTGGTCAAGCTCGGGGCTCCCCGCGTCCACCTCGCCGGCTCCGGCCCGGCCCTCTTTACCCTCCTTAATGATAAAAAGAGGGCGGAGGACCTGCACGCACGCTGCCGGGACCAGGGGATGGAGACGTACCTCGTCAGGACGCTCACGGATGGAGAATCTCAGGACTTACGGTAACCCGCCTTACCGCGTGGCGGTCGTTCACGGCGGACCGGGCGCGCCGGGAGAGATGGCGCCGGTGGCCCGGGAGCTGGCCTCGCTCGCGGGCGTCCTGGAGCCGCTGCAAGCCGCCGCGACTCTCGACGGGCAGGTAGCGGAGTTACGGAAAGTGTTAGAAGAAAACGCCGACACGCCCCTGGTGCTGATAGGGTGGTCGTGGGGTGCCTGGCTCAGCTTCATCGT
>MGNX01000031.1:5906-16825 GCA_001796935.1 Chloroflexi bacterium RBG_16_60_22 | reverse complement strand
CCGGCACCGGTCGGGAAGCTCATCCTCGTCGCCGGGGGCCCCTTCGAAGAGAGATACGCCGGGGGCATTATGCCGACCCGGCTGGAGCGGATGACCGAAGCGCAGCGGAGGGAGGTCTTCCGCCTGGCGGACGTTTTGAGCGACCCCTCGGGCGGGGATAAGGATGCGGCTTTTGCCCGGCTCGGCGAGATAATCGCCCGGTCGGATACCTTCGACCCCCTGCCTTATCAGAGCGAGCTGCTGGAGGTACGCTACGACATTTATCAGGGCGTCTGGCCGGAGGCCGACGAACTGCGGAACAGTGGTGAGCTTTTGAGGCTGGGGGAGAAAGTCCGCTGCCCCGTGGTGGCCATCCACGGCGACTACGACCCCCGCCCGGCGGCGGGCATCCGCGACCCTCTTTCGCGCGTGCTTGAGGATTTCCGTTTCATCCTGCTGGAAAAATGCGGCCACGAGCCCTGGCGGGAAAAGGACGCCCGGGACAGGTTTTATAAGATACTGAAAAGTGAGGTAACATCATGGCTTTAATCGAGGTGGACAAACAGACCTGTACCCGGTGCGGGGCCTGCGCTGCGGTATGCCCCGGAGGGTTTTTCATTTTCCGGAAGGGCCGCTACCCGCGTCCCATCCCCGCCATCCAGGAGTTTTGCCTCAGGTGCGGCCACTGCGTGGCCGTCTGCCCTGCGGACAGCCTGGACCACCGTGAAATCCCGTTGGCACAGTGTCCCCCGATAGAGCCATCGCTCAAGGTAACCTTCGAGCAGTTTGCGCAGCTTGCCAGGAGCCGGCGCTCCATCCGGGCCTATAAGGATAAAAAAGTCCCCCGCGAGGAAATTACCCGTCTCATCGACGTCGCCCGCGGCGCCCCGACCGGCCACAATGCGCAGACGGTGCGCTGGCTCGTTTTCGACGATAGAGGAGAGATAAGCCGTCTCTCGGAAATCGGGGCCGACTGGATGCGGTGGTCGGTAGAAAATAAGAAGGGAATGGTACAGTTCCTGGAAGGGGTCCTCAAGCGCCAGGAGACCGGCTATGACGAGTTTCTCCGCAGCGCGCCGGCCATCGTCGTCGCTTACGCCGAGAAGGGCAACCCCATTGCTTTTTACGACTGCGTCATCGCCCTGACCTACCTCGAGCTGGCGGCCGGTACCGCGGGACTGGGGTGCTGCTGGGCCGGCCTGCTTCAGTCCGCCGCCACCGGATTCCCCCCGATGATGGAGGTCCTGGCTATCCCGGAGGGACACGTGCCCTGCGGCTGCATGATGCTCGGCTATCCCCGGTACGGCTACCGGCGGTCGCCGCGGCGCCAGCCGGCCCGCATTGCCTGGCGACCTTAACGTTATAGGAGAAAAAACTTTCATAACAGGGGGCTATGATGGAAATCAAGACCGAGGGCAATCTGCAGGAGGCTTTTGGCGGGGAAAGCAAGGCCAACCGCCGCTACCTCTTCTTCGCGGAGAAGGCCGAGAAAGAGGGTTTCCCCGGGGTGGCCCGGCTCTTCCGGGCCGTGGCGGCGGCGGAGACGGTGCACGCCCGGAACCACTTCAACGCCATGGACGGCGTGGGCTCGACCCGGGAGAACCTGATGGCGGCCGCCATGGGCGAGCACTACGAGTTCACCAGCATGTACCCGCCGTTCATTGACGACGCCGAGAGGGAAGGGAATGCCCGGGCTTTGCGCACCTTCCAGTGGGCCAACGCCGTGGAGAAGATACACCACGGTTACTTCGAGGCGGCGCTGGCGGACGTCGAGGAGGGCAGGCCGCCGGAGGAAACGACCTTCTATGTCTGCCAGGTCTGCGGCAACACCGTCGCCGGCGCGCCGCCGGACAAGTGCCCGATATGCGGGGTGGGGCGTGACCGGTTCGAGAAGGTGGAGTAGAGGTAGCCGTCCCCCTCCGCCCCTCGTGTGTTATCTATTCCCACCCGGCCGCCCTCGCGGCAGCCGCGGCTTAGCCCGTTAAGAAATCCCTCTCTAACTCTCCCTTTACGAAAGGGAGAGGATGACATTTCTCTTTATAATCATCATCTTAATCGTCTCTTTTGTCCCCCTTTGAAAAAGGGGGATTAAGGGGGATTTTTCCCCCACCCATCTGGATTCCGGCTTTCGCCGGAATGACAGAAGGGGGAAGGGGGATAAAGGGGGTGAGGTGAAAATAAGAAATTCAGACGGCATGAAAATACCGCCAGCTATGACTTATAATGAAATTAGTGATATGGACGAGACCACTATGGGTTTCCCCGGCCACTGCCAGACCACGGCCATGGGCATCATGCCCCATAAGGACGTGGAACGGGCGCTCCAGCTGGCCCTGGGACTGGATATCCCCTTCTGGCCCCAGCTCCCCAACGTCAGCTACTACGAGGACATGTACGCCCAGGCCTCGGAGCACTTTCCCGGCATGACCGTGGACGTCGAGAATAAGAAGATAACCTTCGATACCGCCCGGTTCGAGGCGGAGCTGGCGGAATACTCTCAAAAGATGGCCGACCCCGCCATCTTCAACCTGAGTAAAAGTCACTCCGCCGTCTATCACCGCTTCCTGGCCCAAGACCTGGGTGAGTACACCGCCATCCGGGGACAGCTCATCGGGCCGGTCAGCTTCGGCTTCAAGGTCCCGGACGAGAACAACCGGCCGATTATCTACAACGAATCGGTCCGGGCGTTGCTGTTCGACTTCATCAAGAGCAAGGTCAACGCCCAGGTCCGCGAGCTGCGGGAGAAGAACCCCAAAGCCTTCGTCTGGCTGGACGAGCCGGGACTGGGCTGGGTCTTCAGCGGTCTCTCCGGCTATGATGACCTGCTGGCGCGGCGGGAGTACCGGGAGTTTTTAAACAGCCTGGAGGTCGCCGGGGCGCTGCACCTCTGCGCCAACGTCAACCTTCCCTACCTCCTGGGGCTGGGCACCGGCCTGCTCTCCTTCGACGCCTACCAGCTGGAGCTCCTGCCCAGGGGTTACGCGGACTCCGTGGCGGAGTTCATCAAGGGCGGCGGCCTTATCTCCTGGGGCATCGTGCCCACGGACTCCACCACCCTGGAAAACGAGTCGCCGGAGGGCCTGGCCGGGCGATTGGCGACGTACTGGGAGGTGGTGGCCGCCAACAGCGATGTCACCGCGGCGCAGGTGGCCGCCCAAGCCCTGCTGGCCCCGGCGCGCTGCTGCCTCAAGAACATCGGGGCGGTGGGCGCCAGCGGCGAGTCCGGGGGAAACGGCGCGACCTGTGACCTCAAGCCGGAGGAAAAAATCGTCGAGACGGCCTTCGACTACCTGAAAGAAGTGTCGCGGATTCTGCGGAAAAAGTTCGGCCTTTAGAGGCTATTTACCGTCGGGGACGACCCTCTCCGGGTGGGAGTAAACGACCATCTTCTTGCCGCGGACGGAGGCCACCAGGGTGATGCCCAGGGAATCGGCGATGCTCACCCCCAGGTTGGTCGGCGACGATACGGAGATGAGGACGGGGATGCGGCGCTTGGCTATCTTGTGCAGTATCTCCGAGGTAATCCGGCCGCTGGTAATTACCAGCCGGTCCGCCGTGGGGATGTCCTCCAGCAGGCATTTGCCGAAGATTTTATCGATGGCGTTGTGCCGGCCGATGTCCTCGGCGAAGACCAGCATCTTCCGGCCGTCGCACAGGGCGGCGCTGTGGATGGCGTGGGTCGTCAGGTAGAGCCGGGAGGCGCGCTGGAACTCTTTAGCCAGGGCGAATATTTCCCCCGATGAAATTTTCAGGTCCGATTCCACCTTGAGGCTGGAGGCGTCGGCGACGCTGTAGAAGGAGGCCCCCCGCCCGCACCCGGAGGATATCACCCGCTTGAAGATGAGGTCCGGGTCCACCTCTCCCGACCGGCTGGTGGTCACTCTCACCACGCCGCGCTCGTCGTCCACGGTGACCCGCTTGATTTCATTCTTGCTGTCGAGCAGCCCCTCCGAGGCGAGGAATCCGACGGCCAGGTACTTGAGGCCCTCGGGGTAGCAGAGCAGCGTGACCAGCTCCTCGTCGTTGAGGATGATGGTCAGCGGTATCTCCCGGGCCACCGCCTCTTCCAACTGGCTGGCGCCACCCTCTTCGGAAATGCGCACCACGGGGAAGCTCTCCGCGCTGCCGGTCGCCGGACTGTCTTTACCCGCTTCAGGACTTGTATTTCGTAAGAGCGTCATAAAATGCCCTCCAGAAGGGGTCGACGATGGGGTGTTTCAGTGTCTTCTCTTTCCCGCGCTCCACCAATACCATGCCTTTCTCCGGCGCTGTCAGCTCCCCGACGACGGAAGACCTGATGCCCTTTTTCTCCAGCGCCTTCACGATATCGGCGGCGCGGCGGGCCTTGCCGGCGATAATCAGGGTGCCTTCGCTTATCGAGGCATAGGGGTCGATGTTGAAAAAGCGGCAGACGTCCGCCACGCCGTCCTCGAGGACTATCTTTTCCTTCTCAATCCGGGCACCCAGGCCGGCAGCCTGCGCCAGCTCGTAGAGTCCGCCCCAGACCCCGCACTCGGTGGCGTCATGCATGGCAGTCACCCCGTTCTCCCTGACGCCCACTTCCACCGCCGTAAAGGCGTCCTCCACCACGGACATCTGGTAGAATATCTCCTCCGCCTTCTTACTGACCGCCGCCCCCAGTTCTTTCCTGATGACGTCCGGGAACATGGTGGCCAGGATGCCGGTGGCCTCGATGGCCGGCCCCTTGGTAATGATTATCTTATCGCCGGCGCGGCAGAGCCGGGGGGTAACGTACTCGTCCAGTTCCCCGATGCCGACCAGGGTGGCCCCGCCGACCATCGGGTAGTGGCAGTTCTCGTAGCGGGCGGTATGGCCGGTAATCACGGAGATACCCATCTTTTCGCACTCGCGGTGGATGATGTCCCAGGTCGTTTCCAGCTGCGCCTTAGTCATCTCCATCGGCAGGTTGAGGTCGATGGACAGGTACTTCGGCCGCAGCCCGCTGGTGACGGAATCGGAGGCGATGATGTGGATGGCGAACCAGGCAGCCCGCTCCCAGCCGTACTCCGGCACGATGAAAACGGGGTCGGTGGTGAAGGACACCGCCTTGCCCCCGATTTCCGCGATGCCGACATCGACGCCGTGCTGGGGCCCGACGATTATCTTATCGCTTTTAGCGCCCAGTCGCGGGAAAATAAGCTCGTTGAATATTTCCGGGGATATCTTGCCGATTTCCGGCATCTCGTTGACTGCCAAGGTTCCTCTCCTCGCGGGCTTCTTAACCCCGGTTCTTCAGAAGGGGAGACATCGCCCGCAGCCTGGCCACGATGCCCGGAAGCACCGCCAGGACGCGGTCGACCTCTTGTTCCGTCGTCCCCCGCCCCATGGTAAAGCGCAGCGAGCCGCGGGCCAGCGGCGGGGGACAGCCAGTGGCCAGCAGCACGTGGGACGCCTCCAGGCTCCCGGAGCTGCACGCCGAGCCGGTGGAAGCGCAGATGCCCTCCAGGTCGAGGTTGAGCAGTATCGATTCCCCTTCCACGAAATTGATGCTCACGTTGACGTTGTTGGGCAGCCGCCGGTCCGGGTGGCCGTTGAGGCTGGTATTATCGATGCTTTCCAGGATGCCGGAGATGAGCTTGTTTCTAATCCCGGTCAAACGGAGCGCTTCACACTCCAGCTCCGCCCGGGTAATTTCGGCGGCTTTGCCCAGCCCGATAATCCCGGGAACGTTCTCGGTGCCGGCCCGCCGCCCTTTCTCCTGCTCGCCGCCGTGCAGGAAAGAGGCCAACCTCGTCCCTTTGCGGATATAGAGCGCCCCGATGCCCTTGGGACCGTAGAGCTTGTGGGCGGACATCGATAGCAGGTCTACCCCGAGCTTATCGACGTCCACCGGGATGTGCCCGACCGTCTGGACGGCGTCGGTGTGAAAGTAGGCGCCGGCTTCATGCGTGATTTTACTGATTTCTTCCAGCGGCTGGATGGTGCCGACCTCGTTGTTGGCGTGCATCACGGATACTATCAGCGTCCTGGGGGTGATGGCCTTCCGCACGTCGTCGGGGTCGACCAGGCCGTATTTATCAACGGGGAGGTAGGTGACCCCGAACCCCCTGGTCTCCAGGAACTTGCAGGTCTCCAGCACGGCGTGGTGTTCGATGACCGAGGTGATGATATGGTTGCCCCGGTCCTCGTTGGCGAAGGCCACGCCGCAGAGCGCGTAGTTATCGCTCTCCGTGCCGCCGCTGGTGAAACATATCTCTTCGTCGGCGGCGCCGATAAGCGCGGCCACGCTGGTCCGGGCCTCCTCGACGGCCCCCCTGGCCTCCTGCCCGTAGGAATAGATGGTGGAGGGATTGCCGAAGTTCTCCGTGAAGTAGGGGAGCATGGCCGCGACGACATCCGGGTGGGTCGGCGTCGTGGCCGCGTAATCAAGGTATATCCTGCGCATCACTAACCTCTGTTACCGTCAGCCGGGCTGGTATCCGGGGAGGGGTCCGTCTCCGTGACCGCCCCGCCCCGGACCCCGCTATCCTGCTCCGCGTACTTTATCTTATCGCGCCCGGTTTCATTCCACTATCGGGCGGTCTTCCAGGTTCTTGAAGGTAATGCCTGATTCCACGCCGGGCAGGGGCGCCACCGCCTCGGTCAGGGTGAACTCACCCTGCTTTATCCAGCGTTTCAGGGTCTGGGCGATTTCCACCGCCCGGGGGTAGCTGGACAACGACGCCGTGGGGACCTCCTTGCCCTGCACCTTTATTTTACCAGTTTTGAGCTGGGCGTAGCTGACCTCGCCGAGGCTATCCGGTTTCCGCTGCGGGTAGGTCTCGGAGTAGTCCACGATGGGCGCCAGGATATCCGCATCCGTCACCGTGGTGTAGCGCAGGACCTCCTCGGAGACTATCGGGATGGGAAGCCCGATACCCACCGCGAGGGTGGCGCCGTAGCCCTGCATACTGACGCCGCGGAGCCACTGCGGCTTCATCAGCTTGAGGTCGCCGATGACGGCCAGCGTCCCGGCCGGTTTCCGGGGCACGCCGCCCTCGGTGCGGGGCACGCCGGGATTGTGCTGGGTGCCCTGCCAGACGACGTAGCCCGTCCCCCCGCCGAGGAATATCCTCGTCCCGATGCCGACGCTCTTGTAGAGCGGGTCGTTGAGCAGCGGGGAGAGCTGCCCGGCGCTGCAGTAGTTGGCGTTGCCCAGCTTTGGCTTGAGGACGCCCATGTAGGTGTATATCGTCTTATCGGAGAGGTTGACCGCCACGTTGTAGTTCTGGTAGGCGTTGCGGGGATTGAACAGCACGGCCTCGTTGATGTCCTTGAGGTTTATCAGGGTCTCCAGCTTTTTCCTCGGGTAGCAGTCCGTGCCGTAGGCGGTGGCGACCAGCCGGATGTCCTTGCCGGCTACCAGCTCTTCGATGACGTGGCCGCCGCCGTAAATGAACTCGCCGGGGTGTGCCCGGTTCTTGGGGTCGTCATCGGGGAGGGCCGTGCAGCCAATCATGAGGTCCACGGCGGCAAACCCGGTATAGGCGGGGACGTCGTTGAGATAGACCCGGCCCCCGCCGAGCTTGATGCGCGGCTTGCTGTGCCCGACGTTCAGGTAGGCGCCGGAGGAGCACATCGGACCGAAGGTCCCGGTGGTGACCACGTCAACCTCCCGGGCCGCTCTGGCGATGCCCTTCTCCTTGACGATGTCCAGTATCTCTTCAGCGGTGACGACCACCGCCTGTCCCCTTTTTATCTTCTCGTTAATTTCTGAGATTGTTTTCATGCATTTATCACCTTCTGGATTTATTATTCCGGCCGGCCAGCCCTCGCGGGCACGCGCATGACCCATAGCATTGCCATCACCTCCCGTGGCAACGCCACGGCGCGCGCCGGCCGGGACAGACTCCAGAAGGTTCTTTCGTCCGCGTCCCCGGGGTATCTGGTTTTTAGGGCCCCGTCGCAATTCATGCTCATACTCCAACAAAGTAGTTTATCATGTTTGGGCGGTATCTGTCACCGGGACTTGGCGCCGCTCGCCGCGCCCCGGGCGTGCCGACCCCGGATGGTCAGGTAAAGGAATGCCGCCGCCGCCACCGCTATTCCCGCCACGGCCACCAACTGCGCCTCCTGGAGTCCTCCCAGGAGGGCGTTCTCCTGCCGCACGAAGGTGAGGACGAAGCGCACGATGGAGTAGTGGGCCAGGTAGACCAGGAAGAGCGTGCCGCTGTGGTGGAAGTGGCGCCGGAAGCGGTAGACGAGCACCAGGGCCAGGCCGTTCCAGAGCTGCTCATAGACGGGGTAGGGGTGCGTGGGTATGCCGATGAGGTGAGGGGGTATCAGGGCGCCGGGGTTGAGGTAGATGAAGCCCCAGGGCAGGCTGGTGGGCCCGCCGTAGGCGTCCCCGTTGACGATACACCCGAAGCGGCCGATTATCTGGGCGGCCAGCAGTGCCGGCACGAGGGCGTCCAGCAGGCCCCCCAGCGGAATGTGCTTGAACCGGGCGTAGACGATGGTAACCGCGGCCCCCCCTATCAGGGCGCCCCAGATGGCCAGCCCGCCCTGCTGGAACTGGAGTATCTGGAAGGGGTCCTGGCTGTAGTGGTCCCAGTGGTCGAGGACGTGGAAGAGCCGGGCGCCGATGACACCGGCGATAAGTACCCAGGGAACCAGGCCGTACATCGGCTCGGTGGGCAGTCCCCTGGCTTTGGCCTCGCGGAAAGATATCACCACCGCCACCACCACGGCCGCCAGTATCGCCAGGCTGTACCAGCGCAGCTCAAACCCCCCGACCTGCACCAGCACCGGGTTTATATCAATGACAATACCCCTCATTTTACCTCGCCCGGTTTATTTTCCCGAATCGGCTAGATGGTCGGCGGTGCCGCCGCCAGGTCCTGGAAGAGCCAGGTTGAAAGGTAGCGTTCGCCCGTGTCCGGCAGGACGACGACGATGAGCTTGCCGGCGTTCTCCGGTCGCCGGGCCACCTGCAGAGCCACCCAGGTGGCGGCCCCGGACGATATGCCCGCCAGGATGCCTTCCTCCCGGGCGAGGCGGCGCGCCATATCTCCCGCGTCTTCGTTGCTGACGGTAATAATTTCGTCGATAAGGTCCTTCCGCAGGATATCGGGGACGAAGCCGGCGCCGATGCCCTGGATCTTGTGCGGCCCGGCTTTCCCGCCGGAGAGCACCGGGGAGTTGGTTGGCTCCACGGCGATAGCCTTGAATCCCGGTTTTTTCTTCTTAATCACCTCGGCCACGCCGCTGATGGTGCCGCCGGTGCCGACGCCGCTGATGAGGATGTCCGCCCGGCCGCCGGTATCCCGCCAGATTTCGTCGGCGGTGGTGAGGCGGTGTATCTCCACGTTAGCCAGGTTCTTGAACTGCTGCGGCATGAAGTATTTAGGGTTGCTGGCCACCAGTTCCTCGGCTTTCCGGATGGCCCCCGGCATTCCCTCGGCTCCCGGTGTGAGCACCAGTTCGGCACCGAAAATCTGCAGGAGCTGCCGCCGCTCCAGTGACATCGTATCCGGCATGGTCAGGATGAGCCGGTAGCCCCGGGCGGCGGCGACGAAGGCCAGGGCGATGCCGGTATTGCCGCTGGTGGGCTCGACGATAACGGTGTCCTTCTTGATGAGCCCCTTCGCCTCGGCGTCGACAATCATCGCCATGCCTATCCTGTCCTTGACGCTGCTTATCGGGTTGAAGGACTCGAGCTTGGCCACCACCTCGGCCTTGATGCCTTTGGTGACGTGGTTCAGTCGCACCAGGGGCGTGTTGCCGATAAGCTCCAAGCAGTCGTTGGCGATGCCCCGGGTGACCTTCGGGATTCTGATGGTCTTGTAATCGGTATATTCAACTTTGGGTCTTGCTTCCGCCATTTTAACGTTTTCTCCTTTAAATCTTTATATGTAGTACATGGCCGTTTCCGGCTGTTCTTTCTTGCGTTGTTTTTCCACCAGGTCCTGTAGCGTGGTGGACTCCAGGACTCCGTCCATCACCTCTTTAAGTCTGGTCCAGACATCCCGCGTGGCACAGGAGCTGGACCGGGTACATACGCTCGGGTCGTTGACGCACTCCACCGGCGCCACCGACCCTTCCAGCAGCCGCGTGATTTCACTAAGTTTAATGTCCTCCGGGTTCCGTGCCAGCGAGATGCCGCCCCGGGGGCCCTTGGTGCTCCGGATGATGCCGCCGGCGATGAGGGGGGAGATGATGTGCTCAAGGTAAGAGAGGGAAATTTCCTGCTGCCGGGCGATGTCTTTCAGGAAGACCGGTTCCTGGCCGCGGTGCAGGGCCAGCTCCAGGAGGGCTCGGGTTCCGTAGCGCGTCCGGGTAGAAAGCTTCATATCTCACCTCGGCGCAAAAATATTGTTGACTTCATAAGACAACTTAGTAAACAATAGCATATCAAGAGGGGATTGTCAACACCTTGAAGGGAAATATTACTAGCGGGGCCTGCCTGGTCAAGTGCCCCGCTCCCCGGAACTAATCGGGGGGGGCGGCGCGGCGTCGAGCCGCTTCAGCACGTCGCCGACGTCGGTCGTCGGGAGCTCGCAGGCGTAGTTGCGGCAGACGTAGGCGGTGGCTTTCCCCCCCAATGCCGTCATCTGCCCGGTGAACGGTGCCAGGCGCTTTATCCCCGGCGAATCCGTCTCCGCCGGCAGCAGCATGACCACCTTGTTGGGGACGAAGGCGCGACCGATGGCCCGCAGCAGCTTTCGGGTGTCCTCGCCCCCGGATTCCCCGGCGACGACCAACTCGTAGGAGGGCCCCGCGGCGAAGTCAATAGCGGACATCATCTGCGTGTGTGCCGAGGGCATGTGGTTGACGTTTTCGTGAAAGGCCCGGCCGATAGCCGCCGCCTTATCCTCCAACTCGAGGTCGGCGGTCAGCCGGGCCAGGCGGAGCAGGTTCAGCATGGCGATGGAGTTCCCGGAGGGGACGGCCCCATCGTAAATCTCCTTCTGGCGCAACAGCAGCTTCTCGGCGTCGTC
>MGNX01000031.1:0-5894 GCA_001796935.1 Chloroflexi bacterium RBG_16_60_22 | reverse complement strand
GAACCCGCCGTTCCCGCCGTCCCAGAAGTGCTCGAGCAGCTGCCGGTTGAGCGCCAGCGCCCGTTCCAGGTAGCCCACCTCGAAGGTGGCCTCGTAAAGCTCCACCAGGCCGTGGACCAGGAAGGCGTAGTCGTCGAGGTGGGCCGGTATGGCGGCCTCGCCGTCCCGGTAGCGGTGGAGCAGCCGACCGTCCGGGCCGACCAGGTTGTTGAGGATGAAGTCGGCGGCCTGACGGGCGGCGGCGGCGTACTCCGGCTCGCCGAGGGCCCGGGCGCCGAGGGCCAGGGCCGCTATCATCAGGCCATTCCAGTCGGCCAGGACCTTGTCGTCACGGTGCGGGCGGACGCGTTGCTCCCGGTGAGTAAAGAGCTTCCGGCGAATCGCTTCCAGCTTTTGCTCCAGCTTGGACAGCGGTATTTGCAGCTCCGCGCTGATTTCCTCCAGGGGGCGGGTGAGGTGGGGGATATTGTGGCCGGTCCGGCCGCCTTCCGCCCCGTCGGCGAAGTTACCCTCCTCCCGGATGTTAAATACTCTGGTAAACAAATCGGCTTCACCCGGGGCCAGTATTTGTTTGATTTCAGCCTGAGTCCACACGTAGAACTTCCCCTCGACCCCCTCGCTGTCGGCGTCCTCCGCGGTGTAAAAGGCCCCCTCCGGCGCCGTCATGTCCCGCCGGACATAGGTGAATATCTCCCGTGCCGTCCGGGCGTATTCCTCCCGGCCGGTGGCCTGGTAGGCCTCGAGGTAGGCCGTCGCCAGCAGGGCCTGGTCGTAGAGCATTTTCTCGAAGTGCGGCACCAGCCAGGTGGGGTCGGTGGCGTAGCGGTGAAAGCCGAACCCGATGTGGTCGTGGATGCCGCCACGCCGCATCGCCCGCAGCGTCCGCTCCACCATGTCCCGGGCTTCCTCCCGGCCGGTGCGCTTGCCGTAGCGCAGCAGGAAGGTCAGGTTATGCGGCGAGGGGAACTTGGGGGCGGTGCCGAAGCCGCCGTAGCGCGTGTCGAACCGCGGGGCCAGCTCTTCCCAGGCCCGGTGGAGCACATCTTCGCCGAGCTCGGCGCCGGGCGGCAGCGCCACGGCCCGTTGCAGGGTGGCGGTAATCCGCGCGGCGGAGTCCGGCAGGTCGTTCGGCCGGGTGGTCCACAGCTCACGGATACGCGGTAAAAGCTCCAGCAGGCCCAGCCGGCCGTATCTCGATTCCCGGGGAATATAGGTGCCCGCGTAGAAAGGGCGCCGGTCCGGGGTCAGCAGAATTGTCAGGGGCCAGCCGCCGCTGCCGGTCATCGCCTGGCAGACGGTCATGTAGAGCATATCGATGTCCGGGCGCTCCTCGCGGTCCACCTTCACCGCCACGAAGCCCTCGTTGAGCAGACGGCCCACCTCCGGGTCCTCGAATGACTCGTGGGCCATGACGTGGCACCAGTGGCAGGTGGAGTAGCCGATGGAGAGGAAGACGGGCTTGTTTTCCCGGGCGGCCTTCCCGAAGGCCTCGTCCCCCCAGGGGTACCAGTCCACCGGGTTGGCGGCGTGCTGGAGCAGGTAGGGGCTCTTTTCCCGGGCCAGCCGGTTACGTTTATTATCGCTCATTACAGGATGATTTTAAGCGGTCAAGCGGGCGGCCGTCTGTGACTTTTCTCCCATATATGCCACGGCAAACAATCGCCCGCCAGCGCGGAAAAACGGGCATGGCTATTTTTGAAGCACCTCCTTCATGGGGCCCCAGTAGTAGTCGCGCCAGCCCCGGCTGATATCAGCGTAGAACTCCTCGGGGACGCCGGTCTGGGTGAAGGTGAGGCGGGTACCGGATGGCGTCTTCTCCAGCGAGAACGTGGCCCGGGAGTAGTGCCCCTCCGGCCAGTCGCTGCCCCGCCACGACTGTACAATCTTGTTATCCGGCACCAGTTCCAGGTTAACGCCCTCGATATAGCCGTCGTAGGCGGTGAAACGCCCGCCCACCTCGCGGCTGATGTCGGCCTCCCCGCCGGTGAACTGCCCGTGCTTCTTCGAGTCCATGAGCGCCTCATAGACGTCATGGGGGACTGCTTTGAAGGTTGCCGACTGCCGAATGGTCTTAGTTTTCATTTTTTCTCCTGTGATATTACTTTTGCGTGATTCCCGCTGTTATCCCCACTTCTTTAAATGATACCCGCCCCGGGCCGCCCTGACAACTATTAAGCCCGTCCTTCAGGACGGCGGGTATCAGGAAAGCGTCCCCGGGAGACGCCTCTACCGGCCCCGTCCCGGTTAGCGGAGCGGTTATGTCAAGAAAACGCAGGGTGTTATTTCGCATAATACGGGTATTATACCGGGGAAATAACCACATAAATATCTATATGCGCCTCGCCGGGAATGGAGGAAAATGTTATATAGGGAAGGTTCCTCTGGAGCTGCCCGAAGCCGAAGAGAAGGAGGTGAAGCCGATGGAATGGTTATTTGCGGTGGTGATATTGGTACCGGCGGCCTTCGTCTGGTACATTGCCGGCGGTAGTCTTTACAAGGCTTTCGCGAAAGCCCGTGAGAAAAGCCGCGCGTACCTGACCTGCGCCATTGACGCCGACTGCCCTCCGGGACAGGTCTGCATTAACGGCAAGTGCCAGACTGCCTGATAGTTACCGGATTTATACGGCATTAAGCCAGAATCAGCGGCCGGCCTTACTTATCGAAGAGAATATCTGAGGTGGTGAGGCCGGCTGAATATTTTCCGGACCCCTCTCCGTTTGACACGGCTTCCCTAACTGCTTAAAGTATTCAGGAAGGGGAATCGCCGTTTTTTATCTTCCGCCATACCGGGACTCCCCGCCGGGGAGGATGAAATGAAGAAGGTTGCCGCTAGCGTGTACGTGGAGACGGGTTTCCGCGGCTGCAACGCCAGCCTGGTGGTTACCGGAGAAGGCGTCGTGATGATTGACACCCCCCAGGTACCGGCCGAGGCCCGGCAATGGCGCGACGAGATTACCCGGCACGGCGAGGTTGTTTACCTCATCAACACCGAGCCCCACGGCGACCACTATTCCGGCAACATGTTCTTCGGGGGGACGGTCGTCGGGCATGAAGGCACGCGGGAGGCGATACGGACCGCCACGGTCAAGCAGCTGGAGGACATGCTCCGGCGCGTGGCCCCGGAGAGCCTGCCCCTGGAAAAGGGTTTCCGCTTCCGCCCGCCCACGATAACACTATCGCAGCGTCTCACCCTGCACCTCGGCGACCATACCTTCCGGCTGATAAACCTGCCCGGTCACAGCCCCTACCAGGTGGCGGTATTTGTCCCCGAGGAGAGGGTCGTTTTTACCGGTGATAACGTGGTCAACGGCACGCCGCCCTTCATGCACCAGGCGCTGCCCTTCGAGTGGCTGAAAACGCTGGACTACCTGGAGAAACTGGAGGTGGACGTCATCGTGCCGGGTCACGGGGAGCCCTGTGACCAGAGCTATCTCCCCACCATGAAGGCCACCGTCCGGAAATGGATTGATGCCGTCGCCGCGGCCATCAAGCAGGGCATGAGCCTGGAGGAGGCCCAGGAAAAGGTGGCGGTCATCGACCTCGCCGATGAGCGCGCCCGGATGATACAGCGCATGAACATCGGGCACCTCTACGAGGTCCTCAAGGCAACCCCCGCCCGCTAGCGCGCCGGGTACCCTGAGGCTGATGAGATAAAAGTCCTTTTTACGTTGGTGGCTGGAGATTATATTTATTATTAGTGATATAATAAGTTGCGGCCGTAAGGCGGCTGCGGCTCAGGAGGCAGGGATGACCAGGGTATATCTGGATAATGCGGCCACCACCCCTCTTCTCCCCGAGGTGAGGGAAGCCATGCTGCCTTACCTGGGAGAAATTTTCGGCAACCCGTCCTCGCTGCACGACTGGGGGGACGGCGCCCGCGAGGCCCTTGATGAGGCCCGCGCCCGGGTGGCCGGACTCATCGGCGGCAGCCCCGAGGAGATTATCTTCACCAGCTGCGGCACGGAGAGTAATAACTTCGCCGTCAAGGGGCTGGCCATGGCCCAGCCGGCCAGGGGCAAGCACGTGGTCGTTTCCGCCATCGAGCATTTCTCGGTACTGCACTCGGCCCGGACGCTGGAGAAGTGGGGCTTTCAGGTCAGCGAGGTGCCGGTGGACAAATACGGCCTGGTCGACCCCGCCGCCGTGAAGAAAGCCATCCGGCCGGACACGGTGCTGGTGTCCGTCATGCACGCTAACGGCGAGATAGGCACCATCGAGCCGGTAAAGGAAATAGCCAGGATAACCAGAGAGCTTAAAATACCCTTCCATACCGATGCCGTGGCCACGGCCGGGACCATACCCGTCGATGTGAAGGAGCTCGGGGTGGACGCCCTGAGCCTGGCCGGCAGCCAGTTCTACGGGCCCAAGGGCTCCGGCGCCCTGTGGGTAAAGAAGGGTGTACGGATAATGACGCTGCTGGACGGCGGCATCCAGGAAGGCGGCCGGCGGGGCGGGACGGAGAACGTCCCGGCCATCGTCGGGCTGGGCAAGGCGGCGGAGCTGGCCGCGGCCCGGATGGACGCCCGGATAAAGCAGCTCACACCCCTGCGTGACCGTCTCATCCGGGAGCTTCCGGCCAGTATCGACCACGTAATCGTGACCGGCCACCCGCGGGACCGACTCCCCGGGAACGCCAGCTTCTGCGTCGAGTTTATCGAAGGGGAGTCCCTGCTCATGCTTCTCAACAGTCGGGGCATCGCCGTTTCCAGCGGCTCGGCCTGCACCTCCCGGGCACTCAAGGCTTCCCATGTCCTCCTCGCGCTGGGACTCTCCCACGCCATTGCCCAGGGCTCGGTGCTGTTTACGCTCGGCCTGGAGACCGCCGCCGCCGATATCGATTACGTTCTGGAGAACATGCCGCCCATCGTTGACCGCCTGCGGCAGATGTCTCCGCTTTACGCTAAATTTACCAAGAGTGGCAAAGGAGGCAAGTAGGATGCCAGTCTATAGCCAGACGGTCATGGACCACTTCATGAACCCGCGCAACGTGGGGGAAATTGAAAACGCCGACGGCGTCGGCGAGGAGGGAAACCCGGTCTGCGGGGACATGATGACCTTCTACATCAAGGTCAAGGACGACCGCCTTGAGGATGTCAAGTTCAAGACCTTCGGCTGCGGGGCGGCCATCGCCGTTTCCAGCATGGTCAGCGAGATGGCCAAGGGTAAGACCCTGGACGAGGTCATGGAGATTACCCCCCAGACGGTGGCGGATAAGCTGGAGGGGCTGCCCAAGAACAAGTTCCACTGCTCCAACCTGGGCGCCCAGGCTTTACATAAAGCGATAGAAGATTACCGGAAGAAACAGAAGAAGGGAGGCAAGTAGTCATGGCGGAGAAGAAATCTTTCAGCGAACCTCATACCTGTCCCTTTTGTGATGCCGAGATAGCCGAGGTGGCTTTCCCTTACTGCGAGGCCTGCGGCTTTCGAGCGATACCCTGTCCCCAGTGCGGGCTGCCCGTGGCTTCGGCCCGGGAGGACTGCCCTCACTGCGGCGCCCTTATCAAGGGCGAGGTGAAGGGGGGAGGTCAGTAAAATGCCGGAAAAAGAAAAGGAAAAGATGACCATCGTCGTCTTCAGCGGCGACCTTGACAAGGCCCTGGCCGCTTTCATCCTGGCCACCACCGGTGCCAGCATGGGCATGGATGTCAGCATGTTCTTCACCTTCTGGGGGCTGAATATAATCAAGAGTAACGAGGGTGGCATGACAGGCAAGGGGTTTAAACAGAAAATGTTCAGCCTTTTAAACAAGGGCGGTACGAATAGATTAAAGCTTTCCAAGTTCCACATGCTTGGGCTGGGCACATGGATGATGAAACTTGTCATGAAAGATAGTCGATACCCGTCCATAGAGGAATTCATCACCATCGCAAAAGATATGGGAGTAAAGTTGATAC
>MGNX01000030.1:13312-13552 GCA_001796935.1 Chloroflexi bacterium RBG_16_60_22 | reverse complement strand
AAACACGGAATACCGTGCGTGCCCCGAGATTATTTGTTTGGAGAGGGGGAAGAATTGAAAGAGGGGTTTCACCCCTCTTAGACGCCCCGGATGAGTTTCGCCCCCTCTCGCTATCGCACTCCCCTTTAATGATAAGGTCGTCCCTCTTTTTTAGGGGGGGTTATCTTACGGGCTAAGCCATAGATGCCGCGAGGGCGGCCCCCTGTTTTTGTCATTCCCGCGAAAGCGGGAATCCAGAGG
>MGNX01000030.1:13137-13247 GCA_001796935.1 Chloroflexi bacterium RBG_16_60_22 | reverse complement strand
GGGAGGTAACCGGGGGGCAGCCAGACATTACGCGTGCAGCTCGATGATGTCCCCGTCCTGGAGGACGTGGTCGCGGCGGGCCATGACGCCGTCGAACTTGCCGGATCCCC
>MGNX01000030.1:11837-13125 GCA_001796935.1 Chloroflexi bacterium RBG_16_60_22 | reverse complement strand
ACTTCATCTGTTTGGCAAAGTCCTTGTGCACCGCCGTGGCGGCCGCTTCCAAAGTGCTCCCCTTCTCTAAAATAATGGGATCGGTCATGTCCGGCTTGCCGCCGGGTGCCTTGGTATAGACCCGGATGATATCCAGCATCCGGAATATCGCCGCGCGCAGCCCCCCGAGGTCCGACCCGGTGGCCGATATGGCCGCCACCGGAAATTGCCCCCCGTAGCGTGCCTGCAAGGCCCGGAAGCCGGCGCCCCCGGCGTCGAGGTCGGACTTGTTGCCGGCCACCAGCGTCTTCTTCCAGTTGAAGACCTCTTCATCGCTGGTGACGGCGCCCTTGCCTAATCCTATCCGCTTCTCCAGCAGCTTGCCGATGATGGTCTCCATCTGGGCAGCGGGTTCGGCGGTGAGGTCGACCACTGTCAGCAGGCCGTCGGCCCGCCGGATGATATTCAGCAGCCACCACTCCGGGGGCTGGTCGCTCAGGGGAGGCGTATCGATGAGCTGCACCTGTATATTCTCGAAAGCCATCATCCCCGGCGTGGCGGTCTGGGTGGTGAAGGGGTAAGCGGCCACGGTGGGGGTGGCCTTGGTGAGGCTGGCTACGATTTGCGATTTCCCGACGTTGGGCAGGCCGATGACGGCCACCTGGGCGGCCCCCACCTTCTCAATCATCATCGAGGCCCGCTGCGTGGCCGTTTTCTTGTCCAGCGACTGCGTCAGCCTGGCGATTTTCGTGCGGAGGTCGGCGCGGAGGTGGTCGGTGCCCTTGTGCCTGGGCATGACCGCCAGCATCTCCTCGAGGCAGGCTATCCTCTCCAGGGTGGTTTTAGCCTGACGGAAGTTTCTTTCGGCTTCAAGGTACTGCGGCGTCAGGTTGGCGGGCATGGCTAGAGGTACTCCTTTATCTTCCGGGCCTGCTCGCGTTTCAGACCGGTGGCGGCGACGAGCTCATCCACGGTGGCCTCCCGGATGCCCTGGATGGAGCCGAACTGCCGCAACAGGGCGCTCTTGCGCTTGGGGCCGATGCCGGGGACTTCGTCCAGCGCCGAGGTGAAAGCCTTCTGGCGGTGTACCCGCGCGTAGTAGCTGATAGCAAAGCGGTGCGCTTCGTCGCGAAGGCGCTGGAGCAGCTGGAGAGCAGGGGAGGTGCGGGGCAGCACCACCGGGTCCTTGCGGCGGGGGAGAAAAATCTCCTCGTTTTCCTTGGCCAGGCTGGCCACCGGCACGTTACTCCCCGTCTCCTTCAGGGCCTCCTGGGCGGCATTGAGCTGCCCCTTCCCCCCGTCGATGAGG
>MGNX01000030.1:0-11815 GCA_001796935.1 Chloroflexi bacterium RBG_16_60_22 | reverse complement strand
GACGGCCCAGGCTTCTGACGTTGATTTCACGCCGCCGGCAGCGTGCTTGAAGCGCCGCTGGAGAACCTCCCGCAGCATGGCGCAGTCATTGGCGCCGGCCACCGTCCTGATTTTAAAGCGCCGGTAGTGGGCCGGTTTAGGCCTGCCCTTCTCGAAGACCACCATACTGCCCACCGCCGAAGTGCCCTGGATATTGGAGATATCATAAGCCTCGATGCGCTGTGGCGGGCCCGGCAGCTTCAGCTCCCGTTCAATCTCAGCCAGGGCGTCGTCCAGCGATTGCGGCCGGGCCAGCTCCTTTATTTTAAGCTGCTCCAGGCCCTGGCGGGCATTTTCGGCGGCGATGTCCACCAGCTGTTTCTTGGTACCGCGTCGCGGCACCTCAATCTCGACCCGGGCGCCCCGCTTGCCCAGGAGCCACTGACCGATAACCGGCTTTTCCTCTACCGGGTACTGCAACAGCAGGCGGGGCGGTATCTGAGGGCAGGAAGAGTAATACTGTTTTATGAAGCTGGTCATAACCTGGACCGGCTCCTCGTGGCGCGTCCCCTGGAGAAGGAAGCTTTCCCGGCCGGTCAGCCTGTTACGCCGCACGAAAAGCACCTGGACGTAGGCCTGGTCACGGTCCTGGACAAAGGCGATGACGTCCTGCTCCCCGCGGATGGTGGCGGCAATCTTCTCCCCCTCGATGACCTCGTGTATCGCCTGAATCTGGTCTCTCAACAGGGCCGCCTTCTCGTAGTCGGTGGCCTCGGAGGCCCGGGCCATCCTCTCCTTCAGCTCGCGCACCACCCGGTCCCGCTTGCCTTCCAGGAAGAGAATGACCTCTTTGATGACCTGGGCGTATTCGGCGCGGCTCACCTCGCCGGAGCAGGGGGCCAGGCAGTGCCCCAGGTGGTACTCCAGGCAGGGCCGGCGGGCCTTGCCGGTGATGGTCCTGGAGCAGAGGCGCAGGGGGAAAATATTCTGGAGAAAGTGGAGCGTCTGCTTGACGGACCTGGCGCTGGAAAAGGGCCCGAAGTAGCGGCCGCCGTCCTGTTCGAAGCGCCGGGTAACGTAGAGCCGGGGCCACGTTTCCCTGATATCGACCTTCAGGTACGGGAAGGTCTTGTCGTCCTTGAGGTGGACGTTGTAGCGGGGGTGGTACTGCTTGATGAAGTTCAGCTCCATGATGAGGGCTTCCTCTTCCGAGCTGGCGATGTAAAAATCGATATCGGCTACCTGGGAGACCATGCGCTGCAGCTTGGGCGTGAGCTTATCGGTGGCTTTGAAGTACGACCTGACCCGGTTGTAAAGGTTGACGGCTTTGCCCACGTAAAGAATCGTCCCCCCGGCGTCCCTCATCAGGTAAACGCCGGGACGGTGCGGCAGGCGGTCAAGCTGTTCGGCTATCAGTAGGCTGGTCAATCTCTCTCCTTTGAAATACCCATGATAATTCTAGCACAGGCGGCAAATATCGTACTATCACCAGTCTTCTCGCTGCCAGTCCACCGATGAAAAAAAGCTTTGCCCTAAAAGTATTTTATCCGTGTCACCCTGAGCGTAGCGAAGGGTCTAGGGGCGGTGGGGATTCTTTCGTCACTTCGTTCCTCAGAATGACATTTGGGGCACGACCATGAAATATTTAAGGGGGGAACCGCGCTAAGACGGCTCCCCCCTTTATAATCCGGCTGTAGCCCTTTAATATCAGGTTATCTTTATCAGTCCCTGCTTGATGGCCACCACGACGGCCTCGGTGCGGGCGTTGGCGTTCAGCTTGCGCAGGATGGAGGTAACGTGGTTCTTGATGGTCTGCTCGCTGATGCCCAGCTCGGCGGCAATCTGTTTGTTGAGGAAACCCTGGGCGATGTACTGGAGAATCTCTATCTCGCGGGGGGTCAGCGGCGAGATGAAGGCCTCGGCCTCGCTCCGGGAGGAAAGCTCCTGGAACTGCTGCAGGACATGCTCGGCAACGCGGGGTCGACTGGTCAGGGCTTCGTTGATGGGGTGCTCGCCCCGGGAGACGCGCCGCACCGTCTCGATGAGCTGGGCAGCGGTGACCTCCTTGCTCAGGTAGGCCACGGCCTGTGCCTTGAGCGCCAGGAAGAGCTGGTTGTCATCGGGATTGGAGGTAAGGATAATCACCCCGATGTTGGGCGAGCGTGCTTTTATCTTGCGCGCCAGCTCCAGGCCGCTCTCCGAAGGACCGTCAAGGTCCAGCAGGGCGACATCCGGCGGCAGGTTATCGATAGCCTTGAGTACATCGTCGTTGATGCCGGTGGCACCCAGGATAAGGATGTCATCGGTATCGGAGAACGTATGCTCCACCGCCTGTTGAAAGAGCGATTGCTGGCTGACGATAAACACCTGTATCTTGCTGTTGTGGTTATTCATGGCTCTTTCTCCGCTCCGGGCCGATTTAATACTTCCCGGACCGTACTACCTCCTCGCCTTTTTTCTGGTGCCGGTCAGGCTGCCCTCGTAAATGGCTATAAACCTCTCGACAAGCTCGGGGTCGAACTGGGTGCCGGCACATTGTTTCAACTGCTGAAGCGCCTGAGCGTGGGTTAGCGTATCCGAGTAAGACCTCTCCGAGGTCATGGCGGCAAAGGAATCGGCTATGGCCAGGATGCGCGCCTCCAGGGGTATTTTCCCGCCCTTGAGCCCGTTGGGATAGCCGCTGCCGTCGTACCACTCGTGGTGGTGCAGGATGCCGTCGGCGCAGTGGGCCAGCTGCGGCACGCGGCGGGCCAGCGCCGAGCCCATCTCCGGATGGGACCTGACTTTCTCCCACTCTTCGGCGGTCAAATCGCCCGGCTTGTTCAGGATATCATCGCTGAGGCCCACCTTGCCAATGTCATGCAGCAGGGCGCAGGCCTCCACCTTGGTTATCCTGGCCGGTTCCAGCTTGAGCGCCTTGGCTAAAGCCATGGCGTATTCGGTGACCTTCTTGGAGTGGCTGTGCGTGTAGTCGCTACGGGAATCGACCGTATCCGAGAGGGCGTAGATTACGCTTAAAATACTGTCGTCGATGTTGTGCTCGCCAGCCGCATCCGACTCGTTGAACAGCGGCGCCAGCGTGCCGGAAGCGCAGTAGCTCTGGTTGCCGCCGGCGCGCTTGGCGCGGTAGAGCGTCATGTCCGCCGCCGCGATGATATCCGTATGGCTGATGCCGTCGTCCGGCCAGCTTGCCACGCCGATGCTGGCGGAAATCGGGACCTTGCCGGTGTCCGGCTCCTCCGCTATTTTCTGGCGTACGCGCTCGGTTACCTGGAGCGCGGCATCGATGTTCGTCTGCGGCAGCAGGATGGCGAACTCGTCGCCGCCGTAGCGGAAAGCGTGGTCGGCCGTCCTGACAGCGCCCTTGATGATGTGGCCGACGTCCTTCAGCAGGCGGTCGCCGGAGAGATGGCCGTAACTATCATTGAAGGCTTTAAAAGAATCGAGGTCCAGAATAGCCAGCGAAAAGACACCGCCGTAGCGTGAGTGACGGCTTATCTCGTTGTCAATCATCTCGTCCAGGGAGCGCCGGTTGAGCAGTCCGGTAAGCTCATCGATGCGGGCCTTCTTCTCGGCCTTGGCATAGAGCTGGGCGTTCTCCAGCGGCATGGCTATCTGAGCGGCCAGCTGCTCCAGCAGCTTTACCTGCCGCTGGTTGAAGGCGCTGGGCTTTTGGCTGGCCACGATAAAGGCGCCGATAACGTTGCCCTTAGCCACCAGGGGCAGATAGACCAGGGTGCGCAACCCCGCCCGGTAGAAGTTCTCCCCGGTACTGAACTTCCTTTCTTTGGCAAGGTCCGGTTCGATGAGCGACTTCCGGTGGGTGACCACCCACCCCGTGCCGGTCCCCTCCATGGGTATCCGGTCGCCTACCGCGTAGCTCGAGCCTACCTTGGAGGATAAAGCGATGCACCATAACGCATCGTCCTGGATGAGGACGATGGACGCCCAGTCGGTGGCAATCACCTTCTTCAGCTCATCGATGAAGCTGCCGAATATCTCCTGGATATCCAGGCTGGAAGTCAGGATAGCGCTGGAACTGTTGATGATGGAGAGCTCTTCCTCGCGCTCCCGGAGCTGCTCGCGGAGGTATTCCTTCTCCATGCTCACCGCCACCCGGCCGGTTACGTCCTCCAGGAGGTTGAATTCATCGAGCCGGTACCGGCCGGAATGCTTCTTGCCCAGTACCAGGATAGCTATCAGGCGGTCACGGCTGATTAACGGTACGAAGAGCTCTATCTCTTTCGACTCTATTTCTTCCTTTTCCTGGAGCCACAGGCCGAGGAAAGACGGCATGATGGACATGTTATCACGCGAGAGCGGCTTCTGCTCCCTCTCCAGGTACCTGACGACCGGGTTATTCTCACTCAACCTCAGGCCGGACAAGCCGCTATCCCGTTCCCGCGGCTCGATGAACTGTATCCGGAAGTCCTCACTACCTGTCTCGGGAAAAAGCAGGCCGGCTTTCTTGATGCCGATGGCCTGGGTGAGCAGGGTCAGCAGCTCGCCGCCCTGCTCCTTGAGGCTGAAAACGTTATGTATCTTATTGGCGAACTCGGAAAGCTTCTGGCGGGCTTCGTAGGTCGGGCCCTGGAAGGCCCGGGTCATCAGCTCGAAGAAGTAGCCCCGCACCCGGTAGACGAAAATGGCCACGATAACGCCGACGATGGTGGCGACGAACGAGGCGGCCAGGTCCAGCTCAAACCCGAACAGGCTGTGAAGGATGATGAGGATGAGCCAGAAGCTGACGGTCCCGATAATCGTCAGGCCCAGCCAGGCGGTGCCCTGACGCAGGACGAGCCGGATATCGACCAGCCGGTGCCGGATAACGGCATAGCTGAGAATGAAAGCATTGATGATGTTGCCGAAGTGACTGATAGGGTACTCCCGGCCGAAGGGGACGAGGGCCAGGAAGGTGAATACGGTCAGGCTACCCAGGCCGAACAGGAGGGAGACAATCTGGTTGTAAATGACGGGATTATCCAGGGTCTTCAGCCTTTTCCAGAAAATATACACGGTACGGAACAGCAACATCAGGAGGAACCCTGCCATGAGGAATATGCCCGGGCCGTATACGGGGAAGAGCTTCTCGCCTTCGGATTCGACGCCTCTTAGAATAAAGCCCATTTCCAGCAAGATGATGACCGCAGCCAACGATATATAGGCGAAGGGTAGCCAGCGTCTCTGCCCCGGAGCGTAGAAGGAAGAAGCGAAGCAGTAAAACTGCACGGCCATCGTGGCGAAGAAGATAACGGTAAGCCGGCCCAGGACCAGGGATTGCTCCGGGTAAATGTTGCTGCGCCAGAGGTAGTCGGCCAGGCTCCACATCATGGCGGGGATGAGAAAAAGGATAAAGAGGGTATGCCGCCGGTGCCAGGGCCGACTGCCGGCGACGGTGAGCAGCAGCGGTATATAAGCTACTATCGCCACCAGCGGAAATAGCGCATAGATATTCATATATTCGGAATTATCAACGCAAAAGAAAGAACTGTCAAGGGGTAACTAAAGTAGGCAAACCAAGGTAAGGCCGACTAAAGTACTATTGATTTTCGTATAATCCGGCGTATTTTTAATATAATTACACGGCCACCTTATCGGCACCCGCCGGCGTCTCCGCCGCGGCGCCGACCTTCTCCGGCTTGGTCACCAGGAGGGTGAAGGTCTCCTCGGTGGGGTTGATGTGAGGCGGCTTGAGATGGGCCAGGTCGGCCCCCTGCGCCCGCTTCTCCGCGGTGTACCGGGCAAAGGTGCCCTTGGGCAGGACGGTTGCCTCCACGCGGAAATCGATAAAGTTGGTGAAGTCTCCCCGGATTTCGGCGGCAGCCAGGTCGCCGTCCGTTTCCAGTATCTTGCGGTGAACGGCATCAGCTACCTCGTCAGCAGTGGTGAGGTTCCCGTCCTTGAGCTCAACGTACAGGTGCAGGGCCATCTTATCTCCGGTCTCTTTGCGGGCTATCCAGTCCACGTAGGGGATGCCGGTATTTTCCAGGGCCTCCCAGATAACCCTCTCGGTAAGGCGGGTGACACCGAAGTCGATAATATCGTCGGCCCGCCGGGCGAAGACCATCTGGGGTAGCTCGATGCCCAGCTTATCGTTCCGGAGCGCCGTTATCTTTATCATGTCACCGGGGCGGTATCTTATCATGGCGCCGCCGTGGAAGTTGGTGATAACGATTTCATATTCCTTCCCCGCCTCCAGTTCGTTGAGCAGCAGCGTCCTGGGCTGGTAGCTGCGGTCCAGCTGCCACTTGAAGTGCTCTTCCTCCGGGATAAATTCCAGGAAGTTGAGATTGGGCACGAAGGTCATGCTGCCGTAGTCCCAGGTCTGGGTGGCCATGATGCCGCCCTCGCTCCCGGTATAGGTATCCAGGGGGTAGCGGCCCCAGAGTTCCTTAATCTTATCGCGGTAGACCCAGCTATCCA
The DNA here is from genome assembly GCA_001796935.1 of Chloroflexi bacterium RBG_16_60_22. Taxonomy (GTDB): domain Bacteria; phylum Chloroflexota; class Dehalococcoidia; order Dehalococcoidales; family RBG-16-60-22; genus RBG-16-60-22. The sequence continues at coordinate 5,413 of MGNX01000030.1, read as the reverse complement.
GTCCGCCGCTGATGATGCCCTTTATCTTCCAGAGGTCGCGGGGCAGCAGCGAGCGCCCGGCCAGCTTGCTCTTGACCAGTCCCCGGATAATGCGCAGCAGCGCCCGGGGTCTGGAAAGCAGGGGCAGGATGGCCGGTTTGCTGGAGGACTCGCTGAACCGGTTGCCGACGGCGACCAGCACCAGCGAGATGCCGAAGAAGTAGTCGAACCCCCGGGACAGGGCCTGCTCGAAACCCAGCCTTATCCTGTCCTCGAAGGACAGGCTTTCCGCTTCTTCCAGGGGCGGCATGTACCGCGACGGGCTCTGGAGTTCGACCATCTTGGCCAGGGCGCCGGACATGTAGGGCCGCGGCGCCACGGCGTAGACCACCCGGGGACAGTTGGTCAGCTGGGAGAGGTCTCCCCGCTCGCGGCAGCCGGAGAAAATGCCGACGCCGTAGGAGACGGCGCTGAGCTCCCGGGAGAAATCGGCCGTCAGCGGTATCCATTTGCAGGGGTACTCGCCGGTCTTCCCCGAGGTGTGCACCCACTCGGAGGGCTTGACCGGCAGCGTGTCTTCCCTCTTCTCGATAAGCTCGGGGCAGTAATCACGGTAGGTGGTCAGCGGGACCAGCCGGCGGAACTCCTCGACCGTCTCCGGCCTGGCGCCGCGCATGATTTTCTCGCCCAGAGCGCAGTTATTGAGCAGCAACAGCTGTTCCTCAAGGAGGCGGCGCTGGACGTCCATGAACTCATCGATATTGAGGTTGATAAAGCCGCAGCACATCTGCCACAGCTCTTCATTTCTACCCTGGCGGAGGAGGTCAATGGCTTTAGGCATGAATCACCTCTCAGGCTATCGCTTCGCCAAATGGCAAAGCGGTGGATATAGAAAGCCTAAGGCATTCCCGATAGCTTGGGAAGTGATTATGTTCTAGAACATAGTTCTATTTGACGCAGGGCGGTGACGCCGCGCGCGGGCGGTGGATAGCGGTATGAGATAAGGTGAGAGGTCTAGGACTCTTTCGTGTCCTGGTCGTCAGCATAGAAGGCCTCAAGCTGCCGGCTCAACGCCTGGACATCCGCGTCCGACTGGCCGCGGCCCATGGCCATGCCATAGCTGACGAAGAACTGGAGAAAATTGTGCAGGAGTTCCATCATCTGCCGGGTGAAGGCCTGGAACTCTTCTTTGGAGGGGTATTCCTTCTGGTGGAAGTATTCCCGGAGCTGGCACTGGATAAGATAGTTGACGAACTCCGTGCGGTTCATCTCGCCACGGTTTTCGTCTATCTGCTTGACGATATCCTCTTTGACGACCATTATCAGGTCGTCTTCATCCAGCATCAGGGTCCTTCTCATCGTCTTTCTCCAACCTCGCTAACAGCCCCGGGCGGGCCTGTGAATTTCTGTTATCTCTTTGAGTTTAACATCGGCTCATAAAATTACGTATAAAAGTAATAAAAGATTCATAAAGATTTACTTAAGGTTTCGTTAAGCCTGGAAAAGCGGGGGCGGGCCGTCAATAAAAAACCCGGGGACCGAAGCCCCCGGGTAAGCCCGGGCAAGACGTTATCTGGGAGGACTAATCGACTCCGTCACCGCTGGAGCCGAGCATTTCCATCAGCGAATCGATGGTCTGGAGCAGTTTGAAACCGCTGGGGGTAACCTGGTAGGCCACCATGGTGTGACCCATGTCCACCCGGTTGATAAAGCCCTGATTGACGAGGTAATCGAGGTATTTCTGTATCTGGCTGTAGCTCATGTTGGCGCTGTACATTATCTCCGTCTTGCCAGCACCGTTTTCCCCTACCCGGAGCATATCGGCAATAATTTCGATGTTGGAACGCCGCCGTCCCACCGCCGCCCGCTGGCCAACCTCGATACCTGCCGACTGCTTACCGTTTAGTCCTACATTCATACAGGACTATTGTACTGCCCGGACGGGGCACTGTCAATATGAAAAGTGATTATTTTAGCGCCCCGCCAGCCGGATTTCCGGGGACTAGAATAACCCCAGGTACCAGTTGATGATTTCGCTTCCCCAGAGCAGGGTAACGATGGGACCGATGGCCAGGAAAGTGCCGTAGGGAATGAGGTCCTTTCTCCCCTTGAGCCTAAAGGCGAGGAGGACGATGGCCACCACACCGCCGATGAGTATCCCTATCAGCAGCGCCGCGACGACGAGAGGGAAGCCGGTAACGAGACCTATCAGGGCCGCCAGCTTGATGTCCCCCATGCCGATACCTCCGGGCTTGATGAGCCAGACCGCCAGGAAAAAGACCAGGCCGATGGCACCGCCGATGAGGCCGCTGAGGATACTTGTCTCCGGCACGAACCAGAGGTTGCCCAGTAACCCCCGCCCCGGCAGCAGCGTATCTACCGCCAGGATAACCAGTGCCACGGCGGCCGCCGGGTAGGTTACCTTATTTAATATAAGCTGCCGCTCCCAGTCGATGAAGATGATTACCAGGAACACGGCGCACCAGAAAGCGGTCAGGGCAAACTCGGGGCTAAGGCCGTAACGCCAGAAGGCTAGAAAAAATAAGGCGCCGCTGGCCACCTCCACCAGCAGGACCCGCCGGGGAATGGGGGCCCCGCAGTACCGGCAGCGGCCGCGCAGGAAGATATAGCTGAACACCGGCACCAGGTCGAGCACCGTGAGCCGCTGCTCGCAGTTATCGCAGTGGGAGGGCGGGTAGACCAGTGACTTTTTTAAGGGCAGCCGGTCAATGCAGACGTTGAGGAAGCTGCCCACGGAGATACCAAGGATGGCAAAAATAACGGCGAGCGGGCCAGTCATATCGTCCTATTTTGACGCTTTTTCCCGTTACAGTCAACCATAGCGGCATGGGCCCGGCATGCCACGCTGGTTACCAATCGTAAATGAGGGTTTACCTTTACCGCATTTGGGGGAAGGTATTATCGTCATCCGGCGGGCAAATGGCTAAGCTATAAATGCCTGAAACGAATTTAATATTTATTACGAAGTTTCCTTCGGTAGGACTTATTTCCCATGCGTGAGCGGGACTAATAACTCATTGAACTTTACGCGTGCTGTGATAAGCTGTAATTAAAGGCAAAAGCCGAAAAAACGTAAAGAAACGAGGAGGTAACAGAAATGAAGAAATTCCTGAGGAAGTTCCGCTACGGAGAGAAAGGCTTCACCCTCATCGAGCTGCTGGTCGTGGTGGCCATTCTCGGTGTGCTGGCCGCGGTAGCCGTACCTAACGTCGGTAAGTTCATCGGCAAGGGTAAGGACGAGGCCCGGGAGACGGAGCTGCACAACATCCAGACCGCGGTGATGGCCATGATGGCCGACAGCACCAGCGGCAACCTCACCGGCGGCACCGGCGGTGCCCCCGGGACAGGTGACATGACCACCATCGAGGCTATCGGTAGCGGAGGCGCTACCATCACGCTGGACTCGTACCTGACCGGTATCAACAGCGACGGCACCGTGAAGATGTATGCCACCGAAAACGTTACTTACAGCTTCACCACCGACGGCACGGTCACGCAGTACAAGGACGGCGTAGCGCTGAACTAGACCGTAATCTGACTTAACATATCGCCAAGACCGAAGGCCTACCGGCAGCGAGCCCAGGAAACGCTGCCGGTAGGTTTCTTTTTTCATCATCCAGACCCCCTGACCCCACCGACCCCCAAGATATTTATTTATTTATTCCCACCCGTACCACCCCCGCAGCAACCGCGGCCCGGCCCGTGAGGCCGTTTCCCCCAACCCGGCTTAGCCCTAAAAGTACTTTATCCATGTCACCCTGAGCGTAGCGAAGGGTCTACAACGGTAGGGATTCTTTCGTCACTTCGTTCCTCAGAATGACGGTCGGGGCAAAGCCGAGAGGGGGATAAAGGGGTTGAGGTTATAACCGGATAAGGCTAAGGAGAGAAGAGGCCAGGATAATGAGGGAGCGTAAAGGAATAACACCAGCGGGAAGAGCCAGAGAATCAAAGAGTCGTAATAATGTGAGGTATTTACCGACTTTACTGAGTGTTCCGCCTAGTTGAACTGGGTGGAAAGGCTGAGGTCATTCTCATTCCGTACCAGGGTATCCCTTTCGCCGGTGAGCTTGGATATCTCTTCGCGGTCATTACAGAAATCAAAGACCTGCTCTTTGCTGATAACGCCGCTGCGGTACAGCCTGACCAGGGCCTGGTCGAGCAGCTCCATGCCGTGGTGGGCGTTCATACGGATGGTATTGGGCAGCTGGAAGCTCTTGCCTTCACGGATAAGATTTCTCACGGCAGCATTAGCCAGCATGACCTCGATGGCGGCGACGCGGCCGGAGCCGTCAACTTTAGGCACCAGCGCCTGGCAGAGGATGCCGAGCAACAGCGACGCCAGACGGGCCTGGGCCAGATAGCGCTCGTGGGGAGGAAACATGTTGATGATTCTCTCCACGGCCTGCGAAGCGCTGGGGGCGTGGCCGGTGGTCAGCACCAGGTGGCCGGTCTCCGCCACGGTCAGCGCCGCCGAGGCGGTTTCCAGGTCACGCATTTCGCCCACGAGAATCACGTCCGGGTCCTGCCTCAGGACATGCCGCAATGCCTCGGCGAAAGAGAGCGTGTCATGGCCCAGCTCGCGCTGGGTGATGGTACAGCTGGCGTTGGCATAGGTGTACTCCACGGGGTCTTCAATGGTAATCACGCGCCGGCTCTCGGTATGGTTTAAATAATCAATCATGGAGGCCAGCGTCGTGGACTTGCCGCTGCCGGTCGGTCCGCTGACGACGACCAGGCCGCGGGGCCTGACAATCAGGTCTTTGCATACCTTGGGCAGCCCCAGGATTTCCATGGCCGGGATGGTGTTAGGCAGCAAACGCATCACCAGAGTGATGCTGCCGCGCTGCCGGGCCGCGTTATAACGCACCCGGCCGGTATCGGGGAGGGTGCGGCCGAAGTCGAGCTCCAGGTCCCTGGCAAAGTCGGCCCTCTCCTTCTCGGAGGTAACCTGGGCCAGTCCCTGCTCGATGTCCTCGGCGCTCAGGACGGGCTGGTCCTCCGCCGGCATCAGGTTTCCATTAATGCGGAACAGTGGCGGCGAGTCCGCCACGATGTGAAGGTCAGAGGCGCCCTTCGATTTGGCCAACTGCAGTAATTTAATAATATCCATCATCAACTATTCTTTAAACTTGATGAGCAGCGAGAAGCTCGCACTATCGCTCTCGTTATCGCTGGCGCCGGACATCGAAATATTGGAGATGGTGATTTCGGAAAAGCGGCCGGTGGCGTCCAGGTTCCGGGCGTATTCCATGACCTCCTGCTCGCTGCCCGCCGTACCCTGGAGCCGCAGCCCGCCGCCATCGTGACCGATGTTGCTCAGAGCGAGGTCCGTTACCAGGGTGTCCACGGAAGCCTCGAGGTCGCCGTTTATTCTATCGCCTTCGTAATTGATGGAGGCCAGGGCTTTCATGTA
>MGNX01000029.1 GCA_001796935.1 Chloroflexi bacterium RBG_16_60_22 | reverse complement strand
CGGGGGACCATGAAGTCGTGGCTTTTAAAGATAAAGAGTATCTTCATTCTCATCACCCCTCGCTACACCCGGCTCGATTGCCCGAGCAGCTGCCGGATAACCCCGGTATCCTTGAGACCAGCAAAGGAGTCGAGGACTTCATCCGCACCTTCCAGGTAACTCCGGTCCAGCGTGGAACAGATAGCCACGCAATAAGCCCCGGCTTTTTTCGCCGACTCTATGCCGAGCGGGGCGTTTTCCACGGCGATACATTCCGCCGGTGCCACGCCCAGCTTCTCCGCCGCCCGGAGGTACGGGGCCGGCGACGGCTTCCCCTCGGCGACCCCGTCACCGGCGATAACACAGTCGAACCCGGCAAAAAATTCCGGCGGCACCGAGCTCTTCAGCCTCTGGTTCAGCCCCGCGGTTACCATGGCTACGGGAACTTTCCTGGCATGAAGCAAGGCCAGGAGCTCCTCGACGCCCGGGTACAGTATAAACCGGTGATTATCCAGGTAGTGCTTTTCCTTTATTTTCACGATTTCCCGCCCGTCGGCGGCTTCCAGACGGAATTTCTCCGCAAATCGGCCGGCTATCTCGTAAAGACGCAGCCCTTCCAGCGGGTAATAGTCTTCAACCTTGAGCTCGACGCCGAATTCCGCCAGGGTAGCCTTCCATGCCCGGAAGTGGTCCTCCATGGTCATGGCCAGCGTACCGTCAAGGTCAAAAAGGACTGCCCGGTACCGTTTCATGGTCGGTTCTTCTCAACCTGCGCCAGCGTCTCCTTCATCCAGGCCCCGAGATGCTTATAGTGCGGCGACGTCACAATCCTGCCGTCGACCACCGCCGGAGCGTCGACGTAGGTGGCGCCGGCGTTATTGATGTCATCCTTGATACTGTAGTAGCCGGAAATCTTCTTGCCTTTGACAATCCCGGCCGATATCAGGAGCTGCGCCCCGTGGCAGATACTGGCGATTATTTTCCCGGCTTTGTGAAAATCGGCGATGAACTTCAGGATTTCGGCGTCCTGCCGCAGGTATTCCATGGCTTTGGCCCCGCCCGGCAGCACCAGCAGTTCGTAGTCCTGGACCTTCAGCTCGGGGATGTCCTTGGTCGGCTCGACCTTGACACCGATGATTCCCTGCACCGTCTCCTTGCCGCGGACGGCAACGTCCACCTGGTAGCCGGCTTCCTGCAGCCGGTAAAAAGGGTAAGTGTACTCGTGGTCCTGCACGAGCTTTCCGGTCACGATGACGGCTTTCCTGGTCATTCTTCCCTCCTGTCTCTTTCGGCTATCATATTTGCTTTAAGCTCATCCCGGTCCAGGAACGGGTACATATCTTCGAAACGGGTCTGACGGGTCGTCCCGTCGGGCAACTTCAGGGGAATGGCCTTGGGAATCTGCGGCTGGTCGGGGTCCAGCATAAGCTCGGCGATGGCCGGGCCGTCGGCGTCCACGATGCGGCGGACCACCTCCTTCAAATTCTCCTGGCGGGATATCCTCACCGCCGGGATACGGTACGCCTCCCCGATTTTCATCATGTCCGGGAAGCTGATGCCCGTCTCCCGGTTGCACCCTATGAGTCTCTCCCCGAAGGCTATCTGCTGCGACTGCTTCATCGTCAGGTAGCCGCCGTTATTATAGACGAACAGCTTTACCGGTAGCTTGTGGTGCATCACGGTCGCCAGCTCCTGTATGGTCATCTGCAGCCCACCGTCACCGGCGATGCAGATTACCCGCCGCCGGTCATGGGCGACACAGGCCCCCACGGCCGCCGGCAGGCCCCAGCCCATCGAGGAAAACCCGGAGTTAGTGAAGAACTTCTGCCCCTTTTTCACCCGGAAAGCCTGGTGCGTGCCCTGGAAGGAAAGCCCCATGTCGGTGACGATAACATCATCTTTCCGGAGAATGTCCGAGAGCACGTCGATAAAGTAGTATGAGTTCACCGGCTCCTTCTGTTTCCGGTACTCCGGCAGCACGACGGGATATTTTTTCTTCCATTCCTGACACTGCTTAACCCACCCGGCGGTATCCAGCGAAGCCCCGCCCAGCTGGCGGGACAGCGCGGCGAGGAAATCCCCGGCGTCAGCGTGTATCTTGATGTCGATGGCCAGGGTTTTTTTCTCCAGCTCCGGTCTATCAATCTCGACCATTACCCGGGTGGCGTTACGGGCATAGTCCTTGGCGTCATAGCCGGTCTGCGGCAGGGAAAGCCGGGTGCCGACGGCGATGTAGACATCGGCGTTCTGGACGGCGAAATTGGCCCCCCGCTGCCCGAAGGTCCCGGGCCGGCCGGCGTAAAGCTCGTGGTCCCAGTCGACCAGGTGGTTGGCATTGCGGGCCGTCACGAAGGGGATGCGGTATCTTTCAACGAGTCGAAGGAAATCATCGGCCGCGCCGGCCATCTCGACTCCCCGCCCGATGTGCAGCAGCGGCCGCCGCGACCGCTTCAGGAGAACGGCCACCCGGGCCGCTTTCTCCTTGAGGTCGCGGTCGTAAACGGGGGGCGGAACCTCTTCGGGGTCGAATGTTTTAAACTCGCCTTCCTCGACCCTGGCGTTCTGGATATCGGCGGGGATATCCACCCAGACCGGGCCGGGTTTGCCGCTGTTGGCGATGTGTACCGCCTTCTGAACCTCGTAGAGCGCCTGCCCGGCTTCCTGAATCATCACAGCGTACTTGGTGACCGGCCTGACGATGTCCACGATGTTGATTTCCTGCGAGCCCATCTGCCTTACCCCGGAATCGCCGATGGTCTGCCGCAGGTACACCTGCCCGGAAATAACCAGGTGGGGCACCGCGTCCACCCAGGAGCCCACCACCCCGGTGACGGCGTTGGTGCCGCCCGGCCCGGTGGTCACCATAGAGACCCCGATACTCCCCTTGACACGGGCGTAGGCTTCAGTCGACATGGCGACGGCCTGCTCGTGGTGACAGCAGTAGTACCTGATTCTTTCACTCCTGGCCAGGGCGTCGTTCAGGAAAATGGCCCCTCCGCCGGGCACCAGGAAAATATCGGTCACCCCGATGTCCGCCAGGTAGTCCATAATCTTATCGGCGACTCTTATCATTCTTCCAGCGTGTCCACGACCATGTTCTTTTTCAGTGTCTTACGGTCGAGGAAGGGGTACATGTCCTCCAGCGGCTTGGCTTCCCACTTGCCGTTGCGGTTCACGTCGAAAACTATTCTCGGTACGAGCTCCTGCTCACCGTCAATCTGAACCTCGCAGATGGCGGGACCTCGGGCTTCCAGGGCTTGCTTTATTTCCCCTTTCATGTCTTTCGGCTGGCTTATCTTGAATGCCGTGAAACCGTAAATCGTGCCTATCTTGACCAGGTCCGGCGACCCGAAGAGAATCCGGTCATCGGTGCCGATGTACCTGCCGCCGAAGTACTCGCGCTGAATTTTCCTGATGCTGGCATGGCCCCGGCTCTTCAGGATGAAAATCTTAACAGGGAGCTCGTTATCAATGATGGTCTGGAGTTCCTGGATGTTCACCTGAAAACCGCGGTCCTCGCAGAGGCAGATGACCTGCCTCCGGCCGTGGGCCACGCAGGTGCCGATGGCACCGGGAAGCGCAAACCCCGGGAGCTCAATGCCGATGGAGGAAATCATCCGCTGCCCTTTCTTGAACCTGAACGTCTGCATGACATAGTTCATCACCGGGCCGCCGTCGACGACAACGATGTCGTTTTCCTTAAGCCCGTCCGAGAACGCGGCGATAAACAGGTACGGGTTGACGAACTGCCTGTGCCGGTACAGTTCCTTCGCCAGGGGCGGGAATTTCCTGGCCCACTCCCGGCACCGGCCGACCCACGCCGCATAGTCCGGAAGCTTTTCCTTTTCAACCCTTTTCAGGAGCCCGCTGATGAAGTCCCGGGCACCGGCATTTATTCCCAGGTCCGCCTTGACGGTCTTCTTCTTAATCTCTTTCTCGTCGATATCGACGATTACTTTTTTAGCGGCCCGGGCAAAGGCCCGGTAGTTCCTCCCGGTCTGGGGGATGGATAGCCGGGCGCCGATGCTGATAACCAGGTCCGCGTTCTGGATGGCGAAGTTGGCCCGTCGCTGGCCGTAAGCGCCGGGACGGCCGAAGTAGAGCGGATGGTCCTCCGGGACAAGGTCGGCACCTCTCCGGCTGGTGAGAACGGGAACCCCGGATTTTTCGACAAGCTTCAGCAGTTTATCCTCGGCATGCGCCAGCCTGATGCCGTTACCGGCCAGGACTACCGGGCGCTGCGAGTTTTTCAGCAGCTTCATCACTTCCGATAGCTTCCCGCCGAGCCCCTGAGGGGGTTTTTTCTCGCTGTCCGGCTGGAACCCCTCTAGCCGGGTATAGTCAATCGTCATGCCCTGTATATCTATCGGTATATCCACCCACACGGGACCGGGCCGGCCCTCCCGGGCCTGGTAAGCCGCCTTTTCCAGGTGATACCGTATCGTGGCGGGGTCGGTGATTTCAACGGCGTACTTCGTTACCGGCCGGACGATGTCAGCAACCGGCAGGGATTTGAGGCCGAGCTGCCTCATGCCGGAATCGTCACTCTGGTCGGAACTGGCCTGGCCGGAAATAACCAGCAGCGGCGCGGAGTCAATCCAGGCGCTGGCGATACCGGTCACGGCGTTGGTCCCGGACGCGCCGGAGGAGAGCAGCAGCACGCCGAGCTCCGAATTCAGCTTGCTGTAGGCCTCGGCGGCCATCGCCGCCGCCCCCTCGGTCTGGTTGCAGGTGTAGTTAAGCTCGCCGTCCCGGCCCAGCGAGTCGATGAGATGCACATTGGCGTCCCCGGGCACGAAAAATACCTCTTTGATGTTCTGGGACTTCAGGTAAAGCATGATATAGTCCGAGACCTTGGTGATGGTATCATGCCGCCTGATGATAAGGAGAACAGGCTCCCGGGTGAACTTCAACGGCCGGGCCTTCCTGAGGTACCCCACCGCCACCGCATCGCCGGCGTCGGCCACTGTCCGGCCGTCTTTATCGAGCAGGCTGCCCCTGAGGACGCCGCAGACGTCGTTGTCATCGAGGGACAGGATGTCTTCCAGCTCTTTTTCACCGGAGATGGTCTTGAAAGTTAGCGTGCACTGGCCGAACCTCTTGGTAACGTTGTAGAAGATTTCATGCTCGCTCAAGGTGAGGTAGTTGTAGTTCGGGATGAAAGAGTGTTTGTCCACCGTTTCGTAGCTTTCCCCGACGCGCCCGTAGGCGTCCTGCACCCGGACGAGGTCGCGCTTGTTGACCGGGCTTTCGATTTCCAGCACGAAGGCGCCGTTCCGGGAGGTAACCCGGGTCTGGTGGAAGGTCCCCCGGCAGATAATCAGCCCCTCGCCGGCGGACTTCGGTATCTTCTCCTCCAGGGTCGAGCAGGTGGCCTCTCCTTCCAGGATGACCAGGGAGGTCTTTTTGTTCAGATGACAGTGCATCGAGGTCTTGGCGCCGGGCTTGAGATGCAGGACCCAGGCGGCGACGGACTCGTTCTGGAAGATAAGGTATTCGTAGCCCCAGGGCTTCTTGACCACCACCTGGGAGTAGTCGAAAAAGTCGTCCCGGATGTCCTCGGGTTTTACCTTGACCCTGGCGAGCTCTTCTTTATCCCGGGCGGTTGCTTCAATCCGATTTATCATTTCATTAATGCGGTTGTCCGGGACTTCCCGAAATAATAACCGGTTAACATGTTACTTCAGTTGAATGGCCAGCATCGTCTTCACGTTGTAGTAGCG
>MGNX01000028.1 GCA_001796935.1 Chloroflexi bacterium RBG_16_60_22 | reverse complement strand
GCGTCACCCTGGCTTACGCCAAGAAGGCCATGAACAGCAGCACCGGCATGAGCCTGGCTTCGGCTATGGACTCCGATGAAAACTACTTCGCCCGCTGCTTCGCCACCGAGGACCAGAAAGAAGGCATGAAGGCCTTCGTGGAAAAAAGAAAACCGGTATTCAGGAACAGATAGCGTGACAATAAAAAAAGTACCGACGAAGCACACGATTGAAAACCTGGTTACCCCGGAGGGGCACACCGAGCCGGTCTACGCCGGCCGACCCCGTAACCTGGGGCAGCTTCTCGATGCCACGGCCAATCGGCACGCCCGGCAAGAGGGGTTCGCTGGCGGGGAAACCAGGATGAGCTACGGGCAAATCGGCGAGGCGGTCGGTAATTTAGCTTCATCCCTCCACCGCCGCCACGGCATCGACCGGGGAGACAGGGTGGTCCTGATGCTGCGTAACGGCGCCGAGTTCGTCCTGAGCTTCTTCGCCCTGGCCCGGCTGGGGGCCATCGCGGTGCCCCTGAACACCGCTCTCAAAGGGGAGGAACTGGCCTTCCAGGTGCAGGACTCCGGCGCCGCGCTGGTGATTACCGAACCGGAGTTTTCCGACCTGATGACCGTGGCCGCCTCCGGGGCCGAGAACGTCAAAGGGGTCGTGGTTACCGGCGGTACTCCGCCGGGTGCCGTTCCCTTTGCGAGGCTTCTCCAGCCGGCTGAGCGCCCTTCCCCACCCGCCGCGGTCAGCGAGGATGATGCCGCGGTGCTGATGTACACCTCCGGCACCACGGGCAAGCCCAAGGGAGCGCTCCTGACCCACAAGGGCATTATCGCCAGCGCCATGAGCGCCGCCGAGCTCTGCGCCCTCCGCCCCGGGCATGACCGCATGCTGGTGGTGGCGCCCCTTTTCCACATCACCGGCCTGGCCATGAACCTGTGCTCCGCCGTCTGTAAAGGTGTTCCCGCCGTATTCGTCAGGAAGTACAAGACGGCCGATGTCCTCAAGATTATCCAGGACCAGAAAATCACCGCCATGTTCGCCGTGCCGACGATACTCTGGCTCATGCTCAATGCCCCGGAGTTCGGCGATTACAACCTCGCCTCCCTGCGCGTCATGGCCTCGGGAGGGGCGGCCACCCCGGACGACCTGCTCCGGTGCTGCGCCGCCAGGCTGCCCGGCGCCCAGCTCAAACCCGGCTACGGGCTCACCGAGGCCTGCGGCATGACCCACTCCACGGCCAGCATCGAGGAAGCCCTGGGCCGGCCGGGTTCCTCCGGCCTCCCCCTGCCGGTGGTCGATTCCATGATTGCCGGCGCTGACGGGAAAGAGATGCCCCCCGGCAAAGCGGGGGAGCTTCTCATCAGGGGCTGCCAGGTCATGAAGGGGTACTGGAAAAACCCGGAGGCAACCCGGGAGACCCTCGTGGACGGCTGGCTGCATACCGGGGACGTCGCCCTGGTGAATGAAGACGGCCACTACTATATCTGCGACCGCCTCAAGGACATGATTATCCGGGGCGGGGAAAATATCTACAGCCTGGAGGTGGAGAACGTGCTCTACCGCCACCCCGCGGTGCTCGAGGCGGCCGTCGTCGGCGTGCCGGACCCCGTTTTCGGGGAGCAGGTCAAGGCGGTGCTGGTGCTCCGCCCCGGCCAGAAGGCCGCCGGAGAGGAAATCCAGGAGTTCTGCGAACAGCACCTGGCCCGCTACAAGGTCCCCAAATACGTCGAGTTCCGGGACGCCCTGCCGCGCAATCCCGCCGGCAAGATTATCAAGGGCGACCTGAGATAGCGGCGTTGCCGCCGCCCCCTTTCCCCCCCGGACGGGCTTTACCCTGAAAGTACTTCATCCATGTCACCCTGAGCGCAGCGAAGGGTCTAAAGCGGTAGGGATTCTTTCATCACTCCGTTCCTCAGAATGGCATTTGAGGCAAAGCCCCCCGCGGCGTCTTTTGCAGGGAATTACCCACCGAAAATACTGGCTAGCCTGCTGTCTCCGCCGCGGTACTGCCTTTATCATTAGGTCTATAAGGGGGGAGGCGGATGTATGAAAGAATAATCGTGCCGCTGGACGGCTCCAAGCTGGCCGAGGCGGCCCTGCCCTACGCGGAAGAGCTGGCGGCCAAGATGGACTCCTATATCAGCCTGCTGTCCATCCTGGTTACCGACGAGGTCAGCGAGCAGCAAAAGTACGATGCCTACCTCAACAAGGTCGCCGCGGTCACGCGCTACCACGCCCAGAAGTACCTCGGCAACGGGGGCGGCGGGGAAATCAAGGTTCTCACGGTAACCCGGACCGGCAATCCCGCCGAGGCGATTATCGAGCATGCCAGCAAGGTGCCCTTCCAGCTGATTGTCATGGCCAGCCACGGGCGGTCCGGCCTGAACCGCTGGGCGGTGGGGAGCGTCGCCGACAAGATAGTACGCGCCGATATCAGCCAGCCGGTGATGCTCATCCGCGCCAAGGAAACGCGCTCGGACATGCGGGAGAAGCGTATCCTGAAGAAGGCCCTCGTACCGCTGGACGGCTCCCCCGGCAGCGAAGCGGTCATCCCCTACATCAGCGAGATTGCCGCCAAGCTCCAGATGGAGCTGACCCTCCTCCAGATAGCCTCGGCGCAGGACAACCGCAGGGGGGAAATCGATAAGTACCTCCAGGACTGGTGCGACCACCTCGGCGAGGAGGACATCGCCGCGCGGTACAAAGTCAGCGCCGGCTCCGTGGCCGATGAAATCATCGATATCGCCGACGAGTTCGCCTTCGACCTGGTGGCGATGTCAACCCGCGGTAAAACGGCGGTGAACCTGTGGTCGTTGGGCAGCGTCGCCCAGAAGGTCTTCCTCGGGGGGAATACGCCCCTGCTGCTGGTCAAGCAATAAGGGCTTGACGGTGGGGGGTAAAGGCGGGGTTAAAGCTGGAGCTGTCCGGCTTCCTCGGTGACCTTGAACGCCACCATGATTTTTTCGCCGTTGGTGGTGACTTCCTCGACGTCCGGCATTTCCCGGAGGACCTGGCCCAGCGGCATGGGCTCCCGTGCCGAGACGATGATAACGAAGCCCTCTTCCTCGGACCAGCTGTCTGATGCCATGCTCAGGTTTTCGACGGCCAGCAGGCTCTTGCGGAACTGGTTTATCTGCCGGAAGCTCTCGATGCGCGTTATCCCCAGCTCCACGGAACCTTCGTAAAGCTCGGTGCCGGCCACGTGGAAATTCCTCCCGTTGCTCTTGCCGCTCCTGGCGTCCTCGCTTTCCTGCTTCGCCAGTTCCCTGGCGGCCTTTTTGGCTTCCTTCTCCGCCAGCTTCATGGCCTCTTTATCCTTCTTAGCCGCCTCGGCCTCTTGCTTCGCCAGCTCCCTGGCGGCCTTTTTGGCTTCTTTCTCCGCCAGCTTCATGGCCTCTTTACCCCTCTTAGCCTCCTCGGCATCACGCCTGGCCTCTTCCCTGAAGGCCTGCCCATCTTCCCGGTCCGCCAGTTTTTCGGCCTCCCTGGCCGTCCTGGCCACCTCGCCCTCCCGCTTCGTCTCCTCCCGGGCGGCCTGGCGGGCTTCCTTCTCCATCTTTTTAATGTCGGCTTCGTCCCTGCCGGCTTCCTTAATCTCCTCCCTGACCGGCCCGGCCGCGACGGGCTCCTCGCCCGGCCGGGGTTCCCGGACAGCCAGTTTCTGCTGGCGCTTCTGGAAACCGGCCACGAAGGCCTTAATCGCCTTGGGGCAGAACTGCGTCCCCCCGCATTCAATCAGCTCGCCGATGGCCTCCTCGGTGCTCAGCGCATCGCGGTAAGCATGGTCGGTGGTCATGGTGTCGAAGGCGTCGGCCACGGCAATCAGTCGGGCGCCGAGCGGGATTTGTTCTCCCTTGAGCCCCTCCGGATACCCCTTGCCGTCAAACCGCTCGTGGTGATACAGAATAAGGTCGGTCGCCTTTTCCAGGTTGGGAATGGCCCCGACGATGTTGGCGCCCTTGAGGGCATGCTTGCGGATGATATACGCTTCCTCAGCGGTGAGGGGGCCGGCCTTGCGCAGTATGTGGTCGTCGATGCCGATTTTCCCGATGTCGTGCAGCAGGGCGCCGAACTCGATGAGCTTCAGTTCCGGCGGCGTCAGCTTCAGGCAGCGGGCCGCCATCATGGTGTACTCCCTGACGCGGCGGGAATGGCCGTGAGCGTAGGGGTCCTTGGCATCGGCCGCCGTTACCAGGGTCTCGATGGTGCTCCTGTACTCGTCCTGCAGCATCTGACACTGCTTGAAGTTGTTGATGAGCGTCCCCGCCATGGATACCAGCAGGGTGAGCGCTTCCATCGAGGCGAACTCGGTGATGAGCCCCAGGTCCCGGTCGGTGAAGGGGCTGCCGTCCACCCTGTTTATCATCTCGACGACGCCGATGACCTTCTGCCGCCGCTTCATCGGGGCGGCGATTATCGACTTCGTGACGAAGCCGGTGGCCTCGTCCACCTCCTTGTCGAAGCGCCTGTCCTCGGAAGCATCGTTGACCATCACGGGCTGGCCGTTGCGGGCCACCCACCCGACGACCCCCGTGTCCAGGCCGAGCTTGATGTGCTTGAGCATGGAGGACTTATCGTGGCCGGCCGCCTGGAGGCAGAGTATCTTCTGGGTGTCGTCAATCATGAACAATGACGACGCCCGGGCCTTCACAATCTTCTGGATAACGGCCGGGATTTCTTTGAGGAGGTCGTACACCTCGGCCGCCGAGCTGGCCCGCTGGGCGACGTCGTAAAGAAACTCCAGCCTGGCCTCGTATTCCTTGCGCTCGATGCTGCTTTCCGTGCCCGCCAGAGACTCTTGACTCTTGTTTTTGGCTTTGCGGAGTCTGATACCCATCTTTTTCTTCAGGTTCATGCTGTACTTACGTTATTTTTTAAGCGTTCATCATCCTCGTGACTATATTCCGGGCTGGTTTTCCACCAAATATGATGGTACTAAAGTCATAAACAGACCATAAAAATCGCCGTAAAGTATCTAAACTATGCGTAAATAATTATCTGGCGCGCCGGAGGCGCCTATTTTAAAAAATTCGGGGGGAGGCGGGTTAAAAAGTGGACACGGCCGGAGCCGGAAATGTAAAATCAGTCAGACGGCCGCCGGCGCCGGGCAGACATCGGGAGGTATGACTTGGAAGAAAAAATCGTCTATTTCGAGGAGCCGGGCGCGGAAAATACCGGGGACACCCTGCGCCTCGCCCTGGAGCGGGCCAGAGCCCGCGGCATCAATAAAATAATCCTCGCCTCGACGCGGGGCGATACGGCGCGCCAGGCCGCCGCCGCCTGGGCCGGCAGCGGCGTCAAAATGGTGGTGGTACCCCACCAGTACGGTTTTATGGCCGGCCAGCGGTTCCCGCCCGAGCTGGTCGAGGAGCTGCGCGGGCAGGGGCATGCCGTCCACTTCGGCACCATGCTCTTCCACACCGAGCGCCTCTTCGGCACGGATACTCCAAGAGTCATGGCCAATCTGCTGCGCACCTTCTGCCAGGGGATGAAGGTCTGCGTGGAGATTATTCTCATGGCCGCGGACGGCGGACACGTGGCCACAGGCGAGGAGGTGGTCGTCGTGTCCGGGACGAGGTGGGGGGCGGATACGGCGGTGGTGGCCCTGGCCGCACCTTCCACGCGCCTCGGCGACCTCCATATCACCGAGATTATCTGCAAGCCCCTCCAGACAAAGCAGGGGAGACCACCGCAGATACCTCCCCCGGAGAAAATGGACTGAGCATCCGCTTTGGGAAAAGAAAATGGCAGGGGTAATGGCAACACCGCTATCGGTCGTCCATTACCCCTTTAAAAACGCCCTGGCTGACTGAAGCCGCCTCAGGCTTCACCCGGACTTTTTCTTCTTTTTCAAGCCGACGCGCCGATAATACTTCTCGGGTATCTTTTCCGGGTCCTTGTATATCTGCAGTTCACAATGGCCTTCCGGGTGCTGCAGGGTAATCCACGGCTGATGCCCGTGTTTCTCTATGGCCATGATATCGTAGACAATGGGGCAGTGAAGGCAGTAATAGCTGATTCCCTTCTCCCCCCAGCTCCAGGGGTACGCTTTCCTGGTCTTGCCGTGGTGCGGCCACATCCTGACTGTCCCGCCGGAAGGACATTTATACTTAATGCTGAACTTCTCATCATCCTCAACTATCTCATCGATGTTGATGCCGTGCCAGTTCGTCCAGGCATAAGCCCTTTTTCTGACCTTGTCCTCGACGCTCATGGGACCGAATACCCAGCCAAAACGCGGCCAGAGAGCGCGTTCGGCATTCATCCGGTGAATCTCGTACAGCGCTTCCTCGCCCAACCTGTCGGCAACATAGGTAAGCATCATGTCAATCCATTCCCGGTAGGAATTGTCAAAGTCGTACTTATTGCGCTTTATTTCATCGACCAATGCCCCGGCTTTTTCCTTGTCCCCTTCCTTGATAGCCCGGATGAGCTTATCATAAATAGAGACGGTCAACTCTTTCAATTCCCGCTTGTCCATATACTCACTCCTGCAGTCCGGGACGGCTTATACCGGCAACGTCATCTTTATACTTTGGCCGCCTCACCCGGACTTTTTCTTCTTTTGCAGTCCGAGGCGTTTATAATACTTCTCGGGTATCTTCTCCGGGTCCTTATACAGGTACTGAATGCAGCCGCCATCCGGCTGCTGCTCGGCAATCCAGGCGGGGTATCCGGCTTTCTCTATCCCCATGGTTTCCAGGACCACGGAGCAGTGGCTGCAATAGTAGCAGACCCCTTTCTGCCCCCAGGCCCAGGGGTGTGCTTCTTTTGTCCTGCCGTGGTTCGGCCATTTCCTGATTCGGCCGCCGGAGTGACATGTCTTCAACTTAAAGGCAAATTTCTCATCGTCCTCGATAATCTCGTCGATGTTGGCCATGTGCCAGTTCGTCCAGGTGTACGCTCTCTTCCTGACCTTGTCCTCGATACTCATCGGCCCGAATATGCAATCCAGGCGGGGTATCCGGCTTTCTCTATCCCCATGGTTTCCAGGACCACGGAGCAGTGGCTGCAATAGTAGCAGACCCCTTTCTGCCCCCAGGCCCAGGGGTGTGCTTCTTTTGTCCTGCCGTGGTTCGGCCATTTCCTGATTCGGCCGCCGGAGTGACATGTCTTCAACTTAAAGGCAAATTTCTCATCGTCCTCGATAATCTCGTCGATGTTGGCCATGTGCCAGTTTGTCCAGGTGTACGCTCTCTTCCTGACCTTGTCCTCGATACTCATCGGCCCGAATATCCACCCCAGGCGGGGCCACAGCGAGCGTTCGCCGTTCATCCGGTGCACCTCGTACACCGCGTCTTCGCCCAGCTTGTCGGCGATGTAGGTGAGCATCAGGTCGACCCATTCCCGGTAAGAATCGTCAAAGTCGCGCTTGTTGCGCTCCATCTCTTTAATCATCGCGATGGCTTTTTCATTGTCCCCATCCATGATGGCCTGGTTAAGCCTGTCATAAACGGAGACCGTCAGCTCTTTCAATTCCTTCTTATCCAAGTTTCCTCCTTTAGCGCGTTAAAGCTATAATATTACAGTCCTCCGCCGGAGCGCAAACGACGGCCCCGGGGTTGCCAACGGTAAGCCCGCCGCATTCAGTCCGCCACCTTAAAGGCCAGCGCGATGCGCGGGCCGCCGGAGAACATATCGGCCGGGACCTCCTGGTAATCTATCCTGCCTTTTCGCCCCATTAGCTCCTCCATGGTGGCTTTCTCCGGGGCATACTCAATAATGTTGGCCGTGACCCATGGCCCTTCTTCCAGTTCTATCAGGCCCACGATGTAGGGCGGCTGAAATCCCTCGGCCGGGGTGTAGATTACGGTGAAGCTCCGGACCTCGCCGTTACGGCTGAGTTCGACCACTTCCATGTCTTCACTACGGCACCCGGAACATACCTTCTGCGGCGGCACCGTATATCCCCCGCACTGATGACATTTCAAGCCTAAAAACTTACCCCCCCTGAGAGCGTCGGCGTACTTATCGGCGGTTAACACGTATTTCATTTCCTTACCAACCTCTCCTCATTATTATGTGCGCGATTGAGGCAAAGCTGCCTCCCATGGTATCCGTCATGCCCACCTTCACCCCCTCGACCTGCCTGGCGCCGCATTCTCCCCTCAGCTGATTTACTATCTCGTAGACCTGGGCGGCACCGGTAGCCCCTACCGGATGCCCCTTGGCCTTGATGCCTCCGGACATGTTAATCGGTATCTTGCCGCCCATATCGGTGTCACCCCGCATCACCGCTTTGTACCCGTCACCGGGCTTAAAGAATCCCAGGCCTTCACTGGCCACTATCTCCGCGATGGTGAAGCAATCATGAAGCTCGCAAACATCAATGTCAGACGGTTTGAGTCCCGCCATCTTGTAGGCACGCTGAGACGACAGCTCGCGGGCCGGAATCCTGGTGATGTCTTTCTGGCTGCAGACCGCCCCCGAAGAACCCTGGCCGACGCCGATAATCTGCACCGGCTTATCGGTCAGCTTCCTGGCCACATCCATCGAGGCGACGACGACGGCGGCGCCGCCATCGGATATCGGGCAGCAGTCATAGACCTGTAAAGGGGAGGCCACCATGTCACTGGCGTAAATCTTTTCCATGGTGACTTCTTTCCCGAAGAACTGCGCCTTGGGGTTGATGCTGCCCCACTTGTGGGCTTTGAAAGATACCCTGGCCATGGCTTCCTTAAGTTCAGACAGGGGCAGGTTGTATTTCCTCGCGTACAGGTGGGCCATCATGGCAAAAATGCCCGGAAAGCTCAGCCCCGTCGGGGTCTCGTACTTGGCATGGACCCCGAAACCCATCACCCGCGTCGCCAGGGGCGTGCTCATCGTCCTCTGCCTCTCCGTGCCGCCGGCCAGCACCACGTCGTAGAGGCCCAGAGATACCCAGACAAAGGCATTGATGATGGCCAGCGTACCCGAAGAGCAGGCCGCCTGGAAACTGGTAGCCGGGAGCCCTTTAAGTCCGATTTCGGAGGCGCACATCGGGGCCATTACCGCCTGTCCTTCCTCGACATTGCCATCGGCATTTCCCACGTAGACCGCCTGGATGGCCTCCGGCTTGATATTCGACGCCGCGATGGCGTCCATAGCGGCCTCGGCAAACATCTCCACCTGGGTAATTTCCGAGACCCCGAATTTGGTCATGCCAACTCCGGCGATAGCTACCTCTCTCAATTTTCCTCCTTTACCATTTAGTCACGCCTTGGATGCACATTCCCCTATTTATTATACTCGTAAAACCCCTTTCCAGTCTTGCGCCCCAGCCAGCCGGCGGTAACCATCTTCCTTATCAGGACAGGTGGCGCGAACTGGGGGTCTTTAGCCTCCTCGTACAGGGCGCAGGCGCCGGCGAAAACGGTGTCAAGGCCGATAAGGTCTAATAAAGCCAGCGGGCCCATCGGGAGATTCATCCCTAAATTTATGGCCGCATCGATGTCTTCCCGGGTAGCGACGCCGGCTTCAAGCGTTCGGACGGCGTTGAGCAAAAAAGGCGTCAACATACGGTTCACCAGAAATCCCGGGGTGTCCGGGGCAATCACCGCCCTCTTTCCCAGTGAATTGGTGAAGGCCACCCCGATTTCCACGGTCTCGTCACTGGTGGCGATAGTCCTGACCACCTCGACGAGCTTCATCACCGGCGCCGGGTTAAAAAAGTGCAGCCCCAGCACCTTGTCCGGCCGGGAGGTCACCACCGCCATATCGATGATGGACAGGACCGAGGTATTCGTCGCCAGGATGGTATCCCTGGAGCAGACCCCGTCCAGTTCGGCAAATATCTTCTTCTTCAGGTCGATGTTTTCCGTAGCGGCCTCTATTACCAGGTCGCACCCGGCGAAGTCCCCGGTCCTGGTGGTGCCTTTAATACGGGCCAGCACGGACTCCCTGTCCGGCGGGGACAGCCGGCCCTTTTCC
>MGNX01000027.1 GCA_001796935.1 Chloroflexi bacterium RBG_16_60_22 | reverse complement strand
AATCTCGGCCTTGTCCGTCTTCTCCCAGGGGAGGTCGAGGTCGTCGCGGCCGAAGTGCCCGTAGGCGGCCGTCTGGCGGTAGATGGGACGGCGCAGGTTGAAGTCCTGGATAATCGCCCCGGGGCGGAGGTCGAAGTGCTTGTGAATCAGGTCCTTGATGACCTGGTTTTCCACCTTGCCGGTGCCGAAGGACTCGATGGAGACGGAGAGCGGGTGGGCCACCCCGATGACGTAGGCCACCTGTATCTCGAAGCGGTCGGCGAGTCCGGCGGCCACCATGTTCTTGGCGATGTACCGCGCCATGTAGGACGCGGAGCGGTCGACCTTGGTGCAGTCCTTGCCGGAGAAGGCCCCGCCGCCGTGCCGGGCGACGCCGCCGTAGGTATCGACGATAATCTTGCGTCCCGTAAACCCGGTGTCCGATACCGGCCCGCCGATGACGAACCGACCGGTGCCGTTGATATAGTATTTGGTATCGCCGTTTATCAGGGAAGCCGGGACGACCTCCCCGATGACGTGCTTGATGATATCCCTCTCAATCTGGTCATGGGTGACATTTTCGTCGTGCTGGGCGCCGATAACGACGTTGACGACCCTCTTCGGCACGCCCTTATTGTACTCCACGGTCACCTGGCTCTTGCCGTCCGGGCGGAGGTACTTGAGGGTTTTATCCTTCCTGACCTGGGCCAGGCGGCGGCAGAGCTTATGGGCCAGGGAGATGGGGAGGGGCATCAGCTCCGGCGTCTCGCGGCAGGCATAGCCCACCATCATACCCTGGTCGCCGGCGCCCAGCTCGTCGAGGTGGCTGACCCCGGTGCTCTCCTTGGCCTCCAGCGACTTGCTCACCCCCAGGTCGATATCGGTGGACTGCTCCTTGATGGAGACCATCACGCCGCAGGACTGGTAATCGAAGCCGTACTCCGGCTTGACGTAGCCGATATCATGGACGACCTTCCTGACCACCCTGGGGACATCGACGTAGCAGGAGGTGGTAATCTCTCCCAACACGACCACCAGGCCGGTGGTGGTGGCGACCTCGCAGGCCACCCGCCCGTAGGGGTCTTTAGCCATGATGGCGTCCAGGATGGCGTCCGAAATCTGGTCGCACATCTTGTCCGGGTGACCCTCGGTAACCGATTCCGACGTCATCATGTAGTTCGGTGAGTTGGCAAAACTGTCAGACATGTTGTTCCTCCGTTCTCAGAGGGCCGGATAATCTCCGGCCCGTTATTCGGCTAGGTCCCTTCCTCCCAGCTGGCCAGGTATTTCCGCTGCTCCGCGGTGAGGGTATCGATGGCGATGCCCATCGCCCGGAGCTTCAGCCGGGCCACCTCTTTATCGATTTCCTCCGGCACCTGGTGCACCTTGATTTCCAGCTTCCCCCGGTTTTTTACCATGTATTCGGCGCAGAGCGCCTGGTTGGCGAAGCTCATGTCCATGACACTGGCCGGGTGTCCCTCGGCCGCCGCCAGGTTGATGAGCCGCCCTTCCCCCAGCAGGTACAGGCGGCGCCCGTCCTTGAGGGCATACTCTTCCACGAAGTTCCGGATGGTACGCTTATTCTTGGCCAGCCCTTCCAGGGCCGGGATATTAATCTCCGCGTTGAAATGGCCGCTGTTGGCCAGGATAGCGCCGTCCTTCATCACCCGGAAATGGGCTTTATCGATGACATTCTTGTCGCCGGTAACGGTGATGAAGATATCGCCCACCCGGGCGGCCTCCAGCAGGGGCATGACCTGGTAGCCCTCCATGACCGCCTCCAGGGCGCGCACCGGCTCCACCTCGACGACGATGACGTGGGCCCCCAGCCCCCGCGCCCGCATGGTGACGCCGCGTCCCGTCCAGCCGTAGCCGCAGACCACCACCTTCTTGCCCGCCCAGAGGATGTTGGTGGCGCGGGTAATGCCATCGATGGTGCTCTGGCCGGTACCGTAGCGGTTATCGAAGAGATGCTTGGTCTGGGCATCGTTGACGGCAATCATGGGGTACTTGAGCCGGCCGGCCCGGTGCATGCTGTGCAGGCGGATAATGCCGGTGGTGGTCTCCTCCGCGCCGCCGATTATCCCCTTAATAAGGTCGGTCCTTTTAGTATGAATCGTGGTCACGAGGTCGGCGCCGTCGTCGATGGTGATATTCGGTTTGAAGTCCAGGGCGTTGTTGATATGCCGGTAGTACGTGGCCTCGTCCTCACCCTTGATGGCACTGGTGGGAATGCCGTACTCCACCAGCGCCGCCGCCACGTCGTCCTGGGTGCTGAGGGGATTGGAGGCGCAAAGAACGACCCCGGCGCCGCCCGCCTGGAGGGCCAGGGCCAGGTTGGCCGTCTCCGTGGTGACGTGGAGACAACCGGAGATACGGATGCCCTTTAAGGGCTTCCCGGCGGCGAACCTTTCCCTGATAATGCCGATGACCGGCATCTCGCGGAAAGCCCAGTCAATGCGCTGCCGGCCGGTTTCCGCCAGGGACATGTCCCGGACGTCATAGCTGGTGGAGGCCATTTGATACTCCTTCCCGCCAAAGGTGTTAATAAACCATGATACCCTATATGGGGTAAGATTTCAAACGCTTTTTTGGACAGCTGTCACCCGGTTAGCCGATTCCCCAGTCCAGGTAGCCCTGCCGCACCACCGCCGCGTACTCCCTGGAGGGGAGGGAATCTTCCAGCTGTCCGGACTTGATATAAGTGACAGCCTGATGCGGCGCGTTGTCCTCATCGAAGACGGTGATGTTCAGGCGGGTGTAGCCGGCCTCGTGCCTGTCGAGCTGGCGCAGGCAGGCCTCGCCGACCTCATAGATGGCGCCGTGGATTTTCCCGCCCCGGAAGGCAATGAGGCTGGCCATGCCGCCGCGCCACTTTCTCGACCAGCCGGTGAAGACCATCTTATAGTTGGGCAGGGTGGCGGGGAACTTCGGCTGGCTGTCCGGGCAGCGCTCCCGCATCTGCTTTTTACTCAGGTTGGTAGCGTAAGCGAAGTAATACACGGTCGGTTTAAAACACCACTACCCTATTTTCTCCATATCTTCGCCGCAGCAGACGAGGGTGCCGCCACCCACACTGGTAACGCTGACCTCGTTGCCGCAGACATTACAGCGGTACTTCTCCCCGACCTTCTCTACTGCCATTTTAGTGACCTCCTTCATTCACCCCGACGGGGTGATGGTGCTCGGCTTCTCAGCAGCCGGGCTCGCCGGGATGACCGCAACAGCTCTGCCGCTTCCATATCCTGATAAACTGATTGCGGAAGACCAGGTAGAGCTTGCGGCGCAGGGGCATCGGCGCGGACATATTGGTGAAAAAAGCTCGCAAGCTCGGCATCGTTTCTCCTTTTTTCCGGTATAGCTTAATTATATTACAACTTCACGGTCAGGGAAACCCGGGCCGCTCCGGGACGTTTCCCCCCGGCGAGTGGAGATAAATCTTTAGCGATTTTTTGGATTTTAGATTTCTTTCAGGTTGACATCTTTTTGCCAATATGTATAACATGGTTAGCGAACGCGAGGGAAAAAGACGGGGTATCTGACATAAGGCAAAATGCGGTAACGGGTTTAGAGTTAGCTGGAAGCATTTACCGGCAGACACGCCTTATCCGGAGTAACTGATAGCTGACAGGGGAAAATTATGCATAGAGTGCTAGCTGTTATTCTGGCGGGTGGTATGGGGGAGCGCTTGAGCATCCTGTCTCAGGGGCGCGCCAAGCCGGCCGTCCCCTTCGCCGGGAAGTACCGCATCATCGACTTCGCCCTCAGCAACTGCGTCAACTCCGGGGTCTACAACATCATCGTCCTCACCCAGTACCAGCCCGTTTCCCTGACCGAGCATATCGGCATCGGGGCGCCGTGGGGCCTGGTGCCGCCCGACCGGAGCATCAGGTTGCTCCAGCCATACCTGGCCCGCGAGGAGGGCCGCGACTGGTACAAGGGCACGGCGGACGCCGTGTACCAGAACCTCAACCGCATCGAGGGGGAGGACGTCCGGGAGGTGCTCGTCCTCAGCGGCGACCACGTCTATAAGATGGATTATTCCGGCATGCTGGAGTCCCACCGGGAAAACGGTGCGGACGTTACGCTGGCGGCCACGCGCATGCCGGAGGAAGAGCTTTACCGCTTCGGCACGGTTATCACCGACGAAACGGGGCACATCGTGCGCTTCCAGGAAAAGGTCAAAAGCCCGCCGAGCAACCTCGTCTCCATGGGCGTCTATATCTTCAACGTCAATATCCTCCGCGATTGGCTGGACGCGAGGACGGGGCACGACTTCGGCCGGAACGTCTTCCCCAGGATGGTCAACAAGGGCCGGATGTTCGCCTTCATCTTCGACGGCTACTGGCGCGATATCGGTACCGTGGAGAGCTACTGGCAGTCGAACATGGAGGTGCTCGGCTCGGCGCAGTCGTTCCTGGCCGACATCGACTGGCCGATATATACCAAGGAGGTGGAGGGGCCGCCGACCAGGGTCGGTGAGAAGGCCACGGTGGTCAACAGCCTGATATCCAACGGCTGCCATATCGATGGCTGCGTCGAGCACTCGGTCCTGTCGCCGGGAGTCCAGGTGGCCGAAGGCGCCGTCGTCAAGGACTCCATCATCATGGACAACTCTCATATCGGCCGGGAAAGCGTTGTCGACCGCGCCATACTGGACAAGGAGGTCATCATCGAGCCCGGCGCCCACGTGGGCAGCGGCGACGACTTCCGCATCAACCGCGGCAGCCCCAAGGTGTTGAATACCGGACTGACCATCATCGGCAAGCGGTCGGTCATCCCGTCCGGCTACCGCATCGGCCGCAACTGCATCATCTACGACAACGTCGTCGGGGGGGACTTCCCCGACTCCGAAATCAAGAGCGGCGAGACGGTACGGCCGAAGCACCGGCCGATACGGATACGGGCCTGACCCCGCCGGCAGCCCGGCCGGGACCACCACCCCGGCACCGGGAAGAACCAGCCTATGTCTGAACTGAGACAGGACGCAACCACCAGGGAGTGGGTCATCCTGGCCCCGGAGAGGGGTAAGCGCCCACAGCAGCAGCCGAAGGTGAAACCGGCGCGCGCCGGGGAGCTGCCGAGCTGGGACTCGACCTGCCCCTTCTGCCCCGGCAACGAAGCCGAGACTCCGGACGAAGTCTGCCGGATACCGGAATCAGGCGAACCCTCGGCCTGGGAGGTGAGAGTGGTGCCCAACCGCTTCGCGGCGCTGACCCCGGAGGCGGACCCCACCCGGACGGAGGAGGGGCCGTTCTTCCGCAAGATGGGCGGCTACGGCGTCCACGAGGTTATCATCGACAGCCCCTCCCACAACATACCGCCGGCCCTGCTCCCCTACGAGCACCTGGAGAAGGTGCTGATAACCTTCCAGGACCGCTATAACGCGCTGAAGAAAAACAAGCAAATCCGGCATATCATCATCTTCAAGAACGCCGGCTGGGCGGCGGGGACGTCCCTGGTGCACCCCCACTCGCAGCTGGTGGGGACGCCCATCATGGCGCCCTACTTTCACCGCAAGTTCGACGTGGCCCACGACTATTTTGCCGACCTGGGGCGCTGCCTGTACTGCGACCTCATCGCCTGGGACCTGGGGCAGGCGGAAAAGAGGGTGGTGGCGGATACGGACGGCTTTGTAGTGGTGCACCCCTATGCCTCGCACGCCCCCTACGAGACCTGGATTTTCCCCAAGATGCACTGCTCGTCCTTCGGCAAGTTCCCGCGGGGGCAGCTGGGCGAGCTGGCCAAGGTGCTCAAGGATGTCCTCTTCTGCCTTTACAAGGGGCTGGATAATCCGGCCTATAACCTGATTATCGACAGCACGACGACGGCCGACGAGGATGACCCTTACTACCACTGGCACATCAGGATAATCCCGAGGTTGGGGACAATCGCCGGCTTTGAGATAGGGTCCGGCATCTCCATCAGCACGGCGCTGCCGGAAGAGACGGCCGCCCACATGAGGCGCGTGGCCAGGGAATGCCCG
>MGNX01000026.1 GCA_001796935.1 Chloroflexi bacterium RBG_16_60_22 | reverse complement strand
TCAATGTGCACATCGACGAGGCCCCGGGCATTATCTCCGAGTGGCCCGGCCTGGCCGTGCAGACCTTCGGCCCGACGGAGGAAATAGTCTTCCGCACCAAGGGAATCCCCAGCCTGTTTACCCACTGGTGGCACTTCGCCCGCAGCGGCAGCGGCGACCTCTGGGGCATCGTCCTTGGCACGCCGGATGCCCAGGGGGTCTGGAGGTCCTGCCCGGTGACCCTCACCCGGGTAAAGCGATAGTACACTTTTGAGTTGTAAAGGCCCGGCGGCCGATAAGGAGTTGTTCATGGCTAACAAGGTTATCATCGTCATACTGGTACTGCTGTTGATTATCACCGGAGGTATCGGTTACTACTCGTATACCCTTAACCAGCAGATTGACCTGCTCCATGCCGGTCTGGGAGCCTTCGAGGCGGAGCAGACGGCCCGGGTGGCCTCCGTCAGCAACGACCTCGCCGGCCTGCGCACGGAAACGCGGCAGGGCCTCGATTCGCTGGAAGGCCAGGTGGCGGCGTCCCGGGATGACTTAGATGTTCTCCAGTCAGGTCTGAACGCCGCCGGGGAGCGTATTTCCGGCGTGGAGGGTGAAATCGGCGGCCTGGCATCGCATCTGGAAACTCTCGGCGACCGCATCGCCGGCGCCGAGTCCAGGCTATCGGCCACCATGATTGATGCCAACCAGGTCTACCAGATGGTCAGCCGGGTCACCGTGCGTATCAGCAACGGGCAGAGCACGGTCGGCTCCGGCTTTATCCTGGATACCGGGGGCCGCGTGGTCACCGCCCACCACGTCATCGACGGCCTCTCCTCGATATACGTTACGACGCACGATGGCCGGGTCTCCCGCGCTACCGTGGTTGGTTTCAGCGATATCAGCGACGTGGCCGTGCTGCAAATGGACGACAATCCGGGCATCGAGCCGCTGCCGCTGGCCGACTCCGGTCAGATAAAAATCGGGGAGCCGGTCATCGCCGTCGGCAGCCCATTCGACCTGACGGACACACTGACGGCGGGTATTATCAGCCAGGTCAACCGGTTTACGGAAATAACCTATGATTCGGGGACCCGCCGGGTGCCCAACCTGCTCCAGTTCGACGCGGCGGTAAACGCCGGCAACTCCGGTTGCCCGCTGGCCAACGCCAGCGGCGAGATAATCGGACTGGTGATAGCCCGTATCTTCCCCACCGAAGGCGACGGCATCTACTACGCGGTATCCGCCAACAAGGTGAAGCGCGTCGTCGATTCAATACTGGCTACCGGCAGCTTCCCTTACCCCTGGATCGGCGTGGGCGTCACCGACCTCACGCCGCAGGTGGTCGTGGACCGGGCCCTGGAAACGGCCAACGGGGCACTGGTAGACGTTGTCTTCAGCGGCGGTCCCGCCCAGGCGGCCGGTATTCAGAACGGGGATATCATCGTGGCCTTCGACGGCTTCCAGGTGAGGAACACGTCCGACCTTACCTCTTATCTCGGGGAGTTCAAGAGCCCCGGCGACGACGCTACGCTCGAGGTAATGCGCGGCACAACCCGGATGCAGATACCCATCGTGGTCGGGACACGGCAATAACGGGCGATTAAGCCTTCCCGTACCTGACGAAGGCTCCCACCCTTTTGCCTCTCACCAGGGTTACCCCGTACCACGCCAGCACCGCCAGCCCGATTATCTCCGGTACATACACCGAGGGCTCGTTGAACAGAACGTGCCACATGTTCGACAGCCATAAATCGACGTTGATTCTGGAGAACTCAAAGCCCAGCAGCGGCCAGAGCAGGACGGCTGGCGAACTCCACATGGCGTCAAGGATATGGTGCATCAGGGAACCGGCCGCCAGCGTCAGCAGCCATACCTGGCGGCAGCGCTTGAAAAGAAAGAGCCCGGCAGCAGCCACCACCACCAGGAACAGCAGCGTGTGAGCATATATCCGCCCGCTGCTGAGGGCCTCGCGGAAGAAGAGCTGTCCCACGGGCTTATCGATGATGTCCGGCAACAGCGAGCCGACCAGCAGCAGCCGGATATCCATATATTGCGAGAGCCTGACGAACCACGATTGCCCGCTGACCCCACGGCTTTTCACCACCCCGGCCACCAGCGCCGCGGCGCCCAGGGTTATCCCCGTATGACCGAATAGCAGCATTATAAAGCAACTCCTGAAAACATCTTATGCGGTAATGTCATTGCGAGCCGTAGGCGAAGCAATCTCTTTAAATGTATTAAGATTGCTTCGTCGCCCGCCCCAGGCGGGCTCCTCGCAATGACAGCATATCCCGGGTGTTGCCAGCGGTACTATCAGCTATAATATAATAAATAGCGTTATCATGGGAATTACTTTCCGGCGGCGGGCGGGAGAATGAGGGTAATCGGGCTTACCGGCGGCATCGGCAGCGGCAAGAGCACCGTGGCGCAGTTCCTGGGGGAGCTGGGGGCGGCGGTCATCGACCTGGACAGGGTGGGCCACGAAGCCATCAAGCCCGGGACGGAGGCCTGGCAGGGGGTGGTGAACGCCTTCGGCAAGGGCATCCTCGATGTTAACGGGGAAATCGACCGCTCCCGGCTCGCCGAGGTGGTCTTCAAGGATAAAGCGGCGCTGCGGCGCCTCAACCACATCGTCCACCCGTTTATCGATAACCTGGTACGCGCCAGGCTCGAAGAGTACCGCCGCCAGAACTACCCGGTGGTGGTGCTGGAGGCGGCGGCGATGCTGGAGGCGGGACGGGCGGGGGACGTCGACGAGGTCTGGGTAACCGTGGCCCCAGAGGACGCTGTGCTGGAGCGGCTCGCCGAAAGGTCCGGTTACTCCGAAGAAGAGTCCAGGGCGCGCATCCGCTCCCAGCTTTCCAGCGACGAGCGGGTTAAACAGGCTGACGTCGTTATCGATACCACCGGCACCCTCCAGGAGCTCAAGGCGAGGGTGGTGGTGCTCTGGCACCAGTTAATCGCCAGAAGCGATAGTTGACTCTCAGCTATCAAACTGGTACAATATTGTATTTGGAGGCCCAAAATTTACGCGATTATTGAAACAGGCGGCAAACAGTACAAGGTAACCGAGGGACAGACCCTCGACGTCGAGTTGCTGGAAACGACCGAGGGCGTCCCTGTCGAGCTCGACAGGGTGCTGCTCATCGCCGACGGCGATAAGGTCACGGTCGGACAGCCGGTCATCGAGGGGGCTAAGGTGCTGGCCACGGCCAAAGAGAACGGCCGCGCGGCTAAGGTCATCGTCTTCAAGTACAAGGCCAAGGTCCGCTACCGCCGCAAGAACGGGCACCGCCAGCATTTCACCCGCCTGAGCATTGACCATATACTGCCGCCCGGCGCGGAGGCACCCCGGCCGGCGAAGAAGACGGCTACCCGCCGTAAGAAAAAAGAGGTGACGGAAGATGGCGCATAAAAAGGGAGGCGGCACCAGCCGTAACGGCCGGGACAGCCAGGGACAGCGACTCGGCGTCAAGAGATTCGCCGGGCAGGCGGTCAACGCCGGCACGATTATCGTCCGCCAGCGGGGCACCCGTATTCACCCCGGCAATAACGTGGGCGTCGGTAGAGACCATACCATCTATTCCCTCATCGACGGCATCGTCAAGTTCGAGCCGACCAGCGACAACCGGAGGAAAGTCAGCGTTTACGCCGGCTGAGTATTATGAAGGAAAAGATTCACCCCAAGTACTATGCCGATGCCGAGGTAGTCTGCTCCTGCGGCAATAAGTTTACCACGGGTTCGACTAAGAAACAGCTTAAAGTAGAGGTTTGCAGCGCCTGCCACCCCTTCTTCACGGGGGAGCGGCGCATGCTGGATACCACCGGGCGCGTGGAGCGGTTCAAGAAGCGCTACAAGCTCGAGGGTTAGCTAACAGTCAGGCGGGAAGCAGGAGCGGGACAGCAACACCGCTCCTTTTTCTTTAGGCAAGATGGTGGAAGAAAAAAAGAAATTCAACTACGGCGGCCAGGCTGTCATCGAAGGGGTGATGATACGGGGCCGCCAATCGGTGGTGACCGCGGTGCGCCGCCCCGGCGGCGATATCGCCATTGATTCCCGGCCGCCGCTGTCTTTCACCACTGGCCGGATGCGGCGCACGCCCTTGCTCCGGGGTATCATCGTCCTCATCGAGGCCATGGTGCTGGGCATCAAGAGCCTGCTCTACTCCGCCAACATCGCCATGGAGGAAGAGGAGGAGGAGATTACCACCAGGGCCATCTGGGGCATGATGGGCTCGGCGGCGGTACTGGTGGTGGTGCTTTTCTTTATCGCCCCCCTTTTCCTTACCAAGCTGGCTAACCCCTATATCCCCAACTCACTGGTATTCCACGTCGTAGAAGGCGCGATACGCCTGGCTATCTTCGTCGCTTACCTCAAGGTAATATCGCTGATGCCGGATATCAAGCGTGTCTTCACCTATCATGGCGCCGAGCACAAGACGGTCAACGCCTTCGAGGCCGGCGTGCCGATGGAGGTTGAGGCCATCAGGACTCACAGCACCGCTCATGTGCGCTGCGGCACCAGCTTCCTCTTCATGGTGCTGATAATCGCCATCGTGGTGTTCGCCTTCGTGGGGCGCCAGGCCCTCTGGCTGATGGTGCTCTCGCGCGTGGTGCTCATCCCGGTTATCGCCGCCCTCGGCTACGAGGTCACTTACTTTAGCGCCCGGCACACGCACAACTGGCTGGTGAAGATTATCCTGGCCCCCGGCCTCCTGCTGCAGTCGCTGACCACGGGTGAACCCGACGACCGCCAGATGGAAGTGGCCATCGCGGCCATGAACCGGGCGGTGGAAATGGACGCGACGGAAGCGCCCCGGACCCCGTAACGGCTCTAGAGGTCGGTCCCGGTCAGCTCCTGGAAGAAGCAGTTACGGTTGCCGGTGTGGCAGACGGGGCCGGTGGGGTGGGCCTTGACCAGTATGGTATCGCTATCGCAGTCCCGCCAGAGCTCCCTCACCAGGATTTTGTTCCCGGATGTCTCGCCCTTGTGCCAGAGCTCCTGCCGGCTCCGGCTGAAAAACCAGACCTCCCCGCTGTCCAGGGTACGCCGGATGGACTCCTCGTTCATGTAGCCCAGCATCAGCACCTCCCCGGTATCCGCGTCCTGGACGATGGCCGGGATAAGTCCCTTATCGTTGTATTTCATATTGCTCAACGGTATTCACCTTTCCAGACTTAAGCGTTCGGATATTACATCCGGTCGACCTCGGCGAGCGCCTGCTTGAGGTCGATGTTCCCGGTGTACAAAGCCTTGCCGACGATGGCCCCCTCGGCGCCGAGTTTAGCGAGCATCTTGAGGTGGCCCGCCGTGGTAATGCCTCCGGCGGCGATAACGGGGAGGCGCAGCGCCTCGACCATCCCGGCCACCGCCGCGAAATTGGGCTCGGTGAGGGTGCCGTCGCGGCCGATATCGGTATAGATGAACCGCCGTACCCCCAGCGCCGCCATCGCTCTGGCCAGGTCCAGAGCCGTGCGCCCGGTATCGGTCACCCAGCCATGGGTGGCCGCATAGCCCTCGCGGGCATCAATCCCGACGATGACGGAGTCGCGAAAGTAGCGGCAGGCCTCGCTGACCAGGCGCGGGTCCTCCACGGCGGCGGTGCCCAGTATCACCCGCTCGATGCCCGCCTTCAACAGCGTCTCCACCGTCGCCAGGTCGCGGATGCCGCCGCCCAGCTGGACGGGAATCAGCGCCGCCCGGGCGATGTCCCGGATGATGTCCAGGTTGCGGATTTCCCCGGCTGCCGCCCCATCGAGGTCGACAATGTGGAGGCGGGGCGCGCCCATCGATTGCCATTTCAGGGCCACGTCCAGCGGGTCCTCGGAGAAGACCGTCTCCCGGTTATAATCGCCCTGGTAGAGACGGACGCACCTGCCGTCCCTCAGGTCTATGGCCGGTATGATTTCTATCTCGGGCCTCACTCCGACAGAGATTACGGGGAAATTATAGCACCTGCGCCTTGAATTAGACAATTCGTCACGTCATTGCGAGCCGAAGGCGAAGCAATCTCAATAAATGTTTTCAGATTGCTTCGTCGCTACGCTCCTCAGAATGACAGTCTAATCGACCAATACAAATAAGACCCCTCCCCCGATTGACAAAACAGCCGGAATGAATTAGAATGATAATGCCATCGACCTTTACGGCGGTGAGCCCAGAGCGGAAGACCTTAACAAGATAAGTCGCTTGGATCGGAAACGACCGAGACGGCCATAAGGGAGACCTTGAACTATGCCCTCTCGGAAAAATCCGGGAGGGTTTTGTTTTTAGGGGTACGATGCTCAAAGTGGGATTTATCGGGGCCGGGACCGTGGGCAGCGCCCTGGCGATTCTGCTGAGTCGGCGGGGCTACCAGGTTACCGGCGTGTCGAGTCGGAGCCGGACCTCCGCGGAGAGACTGGCCGGGGAGATTCCCGGCTGCCGCATCATGAGCAGCCAGGAGGTGGCTGACGCCTCCGACCTCGTTTTTATCACCACCCCGGACGATACCATCGGCATCGTCGCTTCCCAGGTCAGGTGGCGCCGCGGCCAGAGCGCCGTCCATTGTAGCGGCGCCGATTCCACCGATATCCTGGAACCGGCCCGGCAGGCCGGCGCCGCCGTGGGAGGTTTCCACCCGCTGCAGACCTTCGCCGGTGTAAAACAGGCGGTGGAAAACATCCCCGGTTCCACCTTCGCCATCGAGGCCGAGGAGCCGCTGCTGGCCGACCTCAAGGACATGGCCGGTGCCCTGGACGGGAACTGGATAAAGCTGAGGGCCAGCGACAAGGTGGCTTACCACGCCGCCGCCGTCTTCGCCTGTAATTACCTGGTGACGCTGGTGAAGATGTCCACCGACCTCTGGCAGACCTTCTCCGTCCCCACCGACCAGGCCACCCTGGCCCTCCTCCCCCTGATTCGCGGTACGCTCCACAACATCGAAACCATCGGCATACCCAACTGCCTTACCGGGCCTATCGCCCGCGGCGATACCGGCACCGTCAACAAGCACCTCAAGGCCCTGCGCGAGAAAGCTCCCGCCCTGCTCTCCACCTACCGCGAACTGGGCCGGCAGACCGTTCCCATCGCCCTGGCCAGGGGCCGAATCAATGAAAAACAGGCCAGAGAGCTGAAGGCCATTTTAAGCTAACGACCGTTACAAGTTGAGGGGGAAGTCCAATGAGGAACATGCTTAAGAGCAAAATCCACCGGGCCCGCGTCACCGACGCCAATATCAACTACGAGGGCAGCATCACCATCGATAAGAAGCTCATGGAAGCCGCCGATATCCTCCCCTACGAGCAGGTACATGTGCTCAACATCAATAACGGCGCCCGCTTTACCACCTACGCCATCGAAGGGGAGCCGGGCCGCGGCGATATCTGCCTCAACGGCGCCGCCGCCCGACTCGCCGTCCGGGGCGACCTCGTCATCATCCTGACCTACACCGAGGTCAGCGACGAGGCAGCCAGGAACCACACCCCGAAGATAGTGCACGTCAACGATAGAAACGAGATTTCCGCCAAAATCGACCAATCAATCTTCGCCTGGGAAAAACCGTGAGAGTCACCATTAACCAGATAAAAGAGATGAAGTCCAGGGGTGAGAAAATCACGATGCTCACCGCCTACGACTACGTCACCGCCAGAATCGTCGACGAGGCGGGCGTGCCCCTGATACTGGTCGGGGACAGCCTGGGGATGGTCGTCCTGGGGTTCGAGTCCACCATCCCGGTCAAAATCGAAGAGATGCTGCACCACGCTAAAGCGGTGGTCAGGGGCGCTAAAAAGGCCCTCGTCATCGGGGACATGCCCTTCATGACTTACCACGTCAGCGTCGAGGACGCTTTGCGCAACGCGGCCCGTTTCATCCAGGACGCCGGCTGCCAGGCAGTCAAGCTGGAGGGCGGCGTCACCGTGGCCGAGAAGGTCAGGAGAATCGTGGACTGCGGCATCCCGGTCATGGGCCATATCGGCCTCACCCCGCAGTCGATTCACCAGTTCGGAGGCCATAAAATCCAGGGCAAGACCCCGGAGGCCGCCCGCCGACTCCTGGAGGATGCCTTAGCCCTGGAGAAGGCCGGAGCTTTCGCCGTGGTCCTGGAGACGGTGCCCGCCCCCCTCGCCGCCCTGATTACCCGGAAAATCGGCATCCCCACCATCGGCATCGGCGCCGGCGCCGGCTGCGACGGCCAGGTGCAGGTGATTAACGACATCCTCGGCTCTTATACGGACTTCGTTCCCAAGCACGCCAAGCAGTACGCGAAGCTGGTCGATATTATGTCAACCGCCGTAGCCGAGTACCATAAAGAGGTGAAGGCCGGCGAGTTCCCCACCGACGCGCAGAGCTTCCCCATGGACGAAAGCGTGCTGGACGGCCTCGACTGATCGGCTCATCCCTGCCGGCCGGTAAGTGTCACTTTTTCCCCGTTAAAGGACGGATGGTTTCATGAAGGTCATCGAGACGGTGGTGGCGATGCGCGGGCGGCGCCGCGAGACGGAAGGGGCGGTCGGCCTGGTGCCGACGATGGGCTATCTCCACGAAGGACACGTATCGCTGGTGCGGCGGGCCAGGGAGGAAAACGCCGTGGTGGTGGTCAGCATCTTCGTCAACCCCACCCAGTTCGGGCCGAGGGAGGACTTCAAGAGCTATCCCCGTGATACCAAACGTGACCTCGCCCTTTTAGAGCCGCTGACTGATGTGGTCTTCATGCCCTCCGCCGCCGATATGTACCCGGAAAAGTACGATACCTGGGTGGAGGTGGGCGGTATCACCGAAAGGCTGGAAGGGGCGGCCCGCCCCGGCCACTTCCGCGGGGTGGCTACCGTCGTCGCCAAGCTGTTCAACATCGTCCGGCCCGCACGGGCCTACTTCGGGCAGAAGGACGCCCAGCAGCTGGCCGTCATCCGCAAGATGGTGGCCGACCTCAATATGGACCTTCAAATAATAGCCTGCCCCACCGTGCGCGAGCCGGACGGCCTGGCGATGAGCAGTCGTAACACCTACCTCAACGCGGAGCAACGGAGGGCGGCCGCCGTCCTCTACCGGTCGCTGACGCTGGCACGTGAGCTCTGGCAGCAGGGGGAGAATGACGCCGGGACCATCCGCCACGAGATGACCGACCTCATCGGGAGGGAGCCCCTGGCCGATATCGACTATATCAGCATCGGCGAGGTAAATACGCTGAAGGAACTGCACCGCATCAGGACCCCGGCGCTGGTATCCCTGGCGGTAAAAATCGGCCGGGTGCGACTCATCGACAACGTGGTGCTGGAATAGCGGTGGGATTTCTTGACTGCTATCTAAATCTCCAGTAAAATATAGCTGTTTGCATCCCTCCGCCGAGGTAGCTCAGATGGTAGAGCAGCGGACTGAAAATCCGCGTGTCCCCAGTTCGATTCTGGGCCTCGGCACCATGAAACGGGCGGGCGGAAGTAGTTCAGCGGCTAGAACGCCTCCTTGCCAAGGAGGAGGTCGCGAGTTCGAATCTCGTCTTCCGCTCCACTTCTTTTGCTCACCCCCCCTTTGTCATTCTGAGGAGCATAGCGACGTGAGAATCCCTCCCCGTCCCTCGGTTGTCATCTATTCCCACCCAGGCCGCCCAGCAGCATCAGCGGCTTAGCCCCCTAGAGTTACCCATCCCGGCGCTCTATTTCCACCAGGCAGGAGTTCGGCGCCATACCCGGGGCGTTCTTTGAAAGCCCGTTCGGTGG
>MGNX01000025.1 GCA_001796935.1 Chloroflexi bacterium RBG_16_60_22 | reverse complement strand
GACCCGTAGAGGTAGAGCCAGAGGTTGCCGCCGGTTTTCAGCACCCGGGTTATCTCCTGCAGGCCGCGGTCGGGCTCGTTGGAGTGGTGGAGGACGCCGTTGCACCAGATTATGTCAAACTCTTCGTCGGCAAAGGGCAGTTCCATCAGCGACCCCTGCCGGACCTTGATGCTATTCAGACCCTTGCGCCGGGCCCACCGGCGCGTCGTGGCGATGTTCTTTTCGCTCAGGTCGAAGGCGATGACCTCGCTGGCGCCGTTCTCCGCCATGAGGATTGAGCCGCGACCTCCCCCGCAGCCGGCATCGAGGCAGCGCTTGCCCTTGAAGATATCCAGGGGAATAGCGTTGGTCTTGAGCCGGGTGCGGAACGGCTCGATGAACGCGTCGTAGGCCTTCTCGTCATACATCGAGAAGGTATCCCCGTAGACCAGCGCCGTCAGCTGCTCTTCAACCGTCAGCCCAGCGGGACCGGGCCTGCTGTTCAATCCTTTTTCCTTCACCCGTTCAACTCCAGGAATATTTTAGCATTAAGGAAGCTAAACATAAACTTGTTGTAGCTGTCCGGGAACGGGTTGAGGGAAAGCAGCGGTTCAATTTTCTCCCGGTCGACAATCTCAAAGATTTTGCCGTCTTCCAGCAAGTAGTCGCGGTTGTCCCTGTCGTCCAGGTCCACCAGCGAGTTGAAAGAGGCGTTGAAGCCCACCTTTTTCCTATCCCCGCGCACCTTTTCGTTCAGGATGCCCTTCACCGCTTCTCGCAGCACGTACTTGGCATAGCCGTCCCGGATGAGGTATTCGTTGGGGATGGAGTAGGCAATCTCGAAGAGCTTCGAGTCCAGGAAGGGGCTCCGGTTCTCTATTGAGTAGAGCATGGAGTTTAAATCATCCTCATGGAGGATGACCGGGATACTCTCGTGGAAGAGCTCGTTCATCATCCGGCTGCGCAGCAGGGAGTCGGCGTAAACAATCTCGGTAAATTCTTCATGGAAGTCGTCCTTGAGCATGGCCGCGAACTCGTCGTTGTCCAGATAGATGTGCCCGCGGAAGTCCGGCCGGTTAAGATAAAGCTCCGGGTCTTTGAGGTAAGGGTTACGGACGATGTGTCCCAAGTGCCGGCGCCATTCCTCCAGGTACCGGGGATAGTCGGGGGAGAAACGCATCTCGTAAAGGTACAGGTTAAAATGGTCGTAATAGCCGGTCACCAGTTCGTCGGCGGCGGTCCCGGAGCAGGCGACGCGGAAGCCGTTTTTCGCAATAGCTTCCGAAAGAAGGGAGTGGATGTAATAGGTTATGGTGTATACCGGGGCATCGTGGTACCGGACGAGCTCCTCGAGGCGCCGGAAGGGACTGCCCGGTTTCAGCTCGATGAGGGTGTGCTTACATCCAAGGTCGTCGATGGTAGCGCGGATATTATCGTACTCGTTGTAGCGCGCGTCGGGGTCGATGATGGAGAAGGTGGCCACGTCGTAATTGAAGACCCTGGCGGCGATGGAGGTAATCGACGCCGAATCGATGCCGCCGCTCAGGCAGAAAGCCAGGGGGACATCGGCGCGCAGGCGGATTTGAATGCCGTGCAGCAGGCGCTGTTTGAACTCCCCGATGGCCTTTTCCAGGGACATCTCCCGGGGTGTCCAGGCCGGGGTCCAGTAGCGGGTAATCCGCGGTTTCAGGTCGCGGCCGATGACCATGTTGCCGGCATAGGGCAGCTCTTTCAGTCCCTCGAAGAAGGTATCCGCGGTCTTGTAAAGCGCCTTGTAGCCATTGACCAGGTAGCGGAGCAGCTGTTGCCGGTTGACGGTGAGCCGGCTGCCCATCAGCGACCGGATGAACTTGACCTCGGAGGCGAAGAAAATGCCGTCCGGGGTGGGGAAGTAGTAGAGTGGCTTTTCCGCGAAGCGGTCCCGGGAGAGGAAGAGGCGGCCCTTCTTCCGGTCGTAGATGGCGAAGCTCCACATCCCCTCGAACCGCTTCACGCACGCTTCACCCCAGCGGAGGTAGCTTTGCAGGAGCACCTCGGTATCCGATTCCGTCCTAAAAGAGACGCCATCTTTCTCCAGCTGCTGGCGGAGCTCGAGGTAGTTGTAGATTTCACCGTTGAAGATGACGGTGGCATCGCCGATGGTAAAGGGCTGGTTCGACCTCGGGTCGAGGTCGATGATGCTGAGTCGTGAGTGCAGCAGCAGCATGTTGAGGTCGCCGTCACGTAAGGACACGTGGTCCCGGTAATCGGGCCCCCGGTTCCGCATCAGGTCGAGGGTCCGGCGTATCCTGTCCTCATCAATCCTGGCCCGGCCGATGTAGCCGGCGATACCGCACATTAACTATCCAATATCCTTTCAGGTGACCATAATCCGTTTCAGGTGGAAGAGCCCGGTGTCCAGGTCATTGGTGCCATCGATGGCCGTGGGCGAACAAACAATACCATGTTTCCGGAGAACTTTGATAACGTTGTCCGAATAGCAATATTCCAGGCCCTCCGGGTAGGAATAATGCCACGGCCGTATCCCCGCCTTCTCTTTTAAAAGACGAATACTGACGGCGATTTCCCTTTCAAGCTCGTCCGGGGCCAGGAAGCACAGGTTGACGTGACGGTGGGAATGGCCGCCGATGGTGAACAGCCCGCTGGCGGCCATCTTCTTCACCTGCGCCCAGCTCATTTTGAGGTCGAGCGGGTCACCGCTGCTGGTCACCTCATCGAGCCCGCACTGCTGAAAAACGCTGCTTACCAGCCCGTCGGGGTCGATGGAGTTGTCCTGCTTGACACGGGAGCGCAGGTACTCCAGGAACTTTATCCTGTCGTCCGCGGTGCGGAGCGTACGCGGGCCGGCGTCCCAGGAAAAAGACAGCCGGGCGGCCGGCGCTCTCTCCAGACAATATTCGATGCGGTCGATCCAGGACATGCCGTTCTCGTCGATGAACCGGGTGGTCAGGTAGAAGGTAGCCGGTATTTCCAGCTCCTCCAGGACGGGGGCCGCTACGGAAAAGTTGTTTTCAAAACCGTCGTCGAAAGTAACGGCGAAAGAACGCGGCGGGAAGGGCCGGCGCTCCCGATGGTGCCGGACGACGTCATCCATGGAGAGCGGATGCCCCGCTTCCCTGACATCGAGCAGGAAACGGCGAAAATAGTCCTTCGGGAGGTGCTTCCGGGTGTAGTTACGCACCGCGTAACGGGACTCTTCGATGACGCCGTGCAGCAGAAAGATAGCCAGTCCGGTCTCGGTAAGCCTGTCCCTGTAGTTCATGATAGTCCGTCGGTATATTCCCTGAAGCGAACCCGGCAAATCTCTTTCAATTCGGCCGGCATCAACGAATAGTAGCGCCCCCGCCGGCGCTGCGGTCGGCTGATGAAGCGCCCCCAGCGCTGGAACATGTCCAGGGCCGAGACGCTCATCCGTACGCAGGCCTCGGTATTGTAGCGGCGCAGCTCGTGGAGCTCCATGCCCTTGCTCAGGTGGAGCGCCGCCTGGAGGATAACGGGGCCATCATCAATCGTCTCGTTGAGACGGTGCAGCGTGGTGACCAGTCCGCCGAAGTCCCGGTGATATATCGCCCAGAGGTGGGTATCCAGGCCCCGGTACTCTTCCGGGTCGCCGCCGTGGAGATTGATAATCCCTGCGGGACATGTCCCGATAACCTCCGGCCCGACCCGGCCCGTCCCAAAAACGATTATCACGTCCGGCCCGATTTCCCGGAGGCGTTTGACCGATTCCGTCGCGTTGACCGAATCGACCTCCACCGTTGGGGCAACGTCCGCTAACGGCACGTCTTTACCCTGAAAGAACACCCGGCGCTCGTAGCTTTCCCGCCGGTCTTCAAAGGGATGGTGCGTCTCGAACGGGGCGGCCGCCGCCTGGCTCTCCACGATGACTCCCGCCACGGTATAGGCGCGGGACAGTTCACGGATGAAATAGGTATGGTGCAGCGTCTGGCTGGTCAAGACCGCAATCTTCATGGCTCACCTTCCTCGCCGAGCATTTCCGGCAGAATCGGCTCACCCATCCTGACCGCCCGTTTTAAGGGCTTGCCGATAATCCGGTCTTCCTCCCCGGGGGGCAGACCGCTGGCCGGACGTACCCAGGTAATGTCTTCCCGGCTGATGACCGTCTTCCCGGGCAAATCACGCCCGGCGACGATAGCACGGCGCACCTGGCTTGCCACCGCTTTCTCGCCGGGCTGCGGCACTTTCTCTCCGGTGCCGAGCAGTAAGGTAACCTCTCTCACCCTTTCCACCAGCCGGGCCATCTCCTCCGGGTCGGCGGAGAGCTGGTGGTCACGGAATTCGGAGTAGTTTTTATCCAGGGTGAAATGCTTCTCGATGATGCGCGCCCCCAGCGCGGCGGAGAGGACGGCGGCCTCGATGCCCAGGGTATGGTCGGAGTAACCGACGGTCACGCCGAGCTCTTTTAGCTGGTTGATGGCCAGCAGGTTGGCCTCCGCCGGCGCAACGGGATAGCTGGCGACGCAGTGCAGCACCGCCATTTCCTGCTTGATGTTCCCATCACGCCAGATATTTCGGATAAAGTCGCGCGCGACCGTGATTTGCTCCATGTCCATCAGGCCCGCCGAAAGGATAATCGGCTTGCCGGTCAGCGCCACCACCTCCAGCAGCGGCCAGAAATTATTGTCTCCGGAGGATACCTTGAACGCCGGGACGAGACTGTCCAGGAAACGGGCGCTACCGATATCGAAGGGTGTGGAGAGAAAGAGCAGCCCGGCATCACGAGCCGCTACGTTTAAGCGGCGGAACTCGGCCTCCGTCAGCTCGAAGGACTTCAGGCGCTCGAAGCGCGCCTT
The DNA here is from genome assembly GCA_001796935.1 of Chloroflexi bacterium RBG_16_60_22. GTDB lineage: Bacteria > Chloroflexota > Dehalococcoidia > Dehalococcoidales > RBG-16-60-22 > RBG-16-60-22. The sequence goes on along the minus strand of MGNX01000025.1, from coordinate 5,456 downwards.
ATCACGGCGGCTGACGTAGTGCTCCGTCTTGAACGTCTGGAACTTCACCGCTCCGGCGCCGGCCCCGGCCGCCAGCTTTATCATCTTCTCCGCCAGCGCGTAGCTCCCTTCATGGTTGTTGCCGATTTCCGCCACGATTAAGATTTCTTTGTCCAGGTCCCAATCGCCGATTTTCATATTATCTCAATTACCCGTGGTGATAATGGAAGGTATATTGCGCTGCCGTAATTTTAAACCCCATCCCCTCGTAGAGTCGCAGGGATGGCAGGTTAGCCAGCTGGGTCCCCACGCGGATACCAGTGAACCCCCGGCACTCCGTCTCGGCGTACCTTATCATGTCTCCGGCCACCCCACGGCGGCGGTGACTCTCTGCCACGGCAATCAGGTCAATAATCAACCGGCCATCCTGACCATAAATCAGCAGCAGAAACCCGATAATCTCGTCACCATCAACCGCCACTACCATGGCATCGCCCCGGCTGCCGTTGAAGTAGCCGTTCACCCATTCCGTCCGGGTCTTCTCCGCGAACCCGGCGGGGAAGCTGCCGTCCTGGTGAAAACGGGAATAGGTGAAGCTCCGGCCCGCCAGCGCCGCTACCGGTCCCCGGTCCGCCGGCACCACCAAACGCAGGGAGGCACAACCCTCAACCTTACTCCCCTTCGCTACCGGTTTTTCCAGGGAGATATTGGTGTCAACCAATCTGAAACCATGCCCTTCAAAGAAACCGACCGCCCCCGGGTTGGCGACCGGCACCTTGGCGTACATGAAGACCTTGCTGGCCTGCAGCTCTTTCAGTCGGCGGCCGGCCGGCGATGACGACCTCCCGGCCTTGTTAATGAATTTATCGTCGGCCGATATCCGGTAGACATCGCGCCCGAGCAGGCCGGCCAGCCAGGCATCGTAAACAAAATCGTCCTGTTTTTCCATTAGCCCGTCCGGCAGGCGGACCGCCTCACTGGGGTGCCGCCGCCGATATCGATTCCCAAATCGACTTGTACCAGTTGATATACTCGACGAAACCCCTTTCGAGCGGGTACCGGGGGTTATAGCCAATCATTTTTCTCGCCTTGTCCACCGCGAGGGTACCGCGGTCCGGCGTCAGTTTATCCTTGGGCACGTAGTGTATCTTCACGCCGGGGAAGTGCTCGGTGAGGATTTCCGCCATCTGGGCGACGGAGCGGGAATCGCCGTAGGTCATGTTGAATATCTCGTTCCGGGAGCTTTCATTCTCCAGCACGTTGACGACGCCGGAAACGAGGTCGTCGATATAGGTGAAATCGAGCCGACCGGAGCCGTCCCCCTGGATGGAGATGTCCAGACCCTGGAGGGCGTTCTCGATGAAGACCTGGCCGACCCTGCGGCTGACGCAGCGCGGCCCGTACAGAGCGGAGGGCCGGAGGATGGTATAGGGGAGGTTGAAGACCTGGTTATAGGCTATCACCATCTTTTCCCCGGCGAACTTCAGCGCCCCGTAAATCCCCAGCGGGTCGCAGGGCGTATCCTCGGTGACGTGACCGCCGGGGAAATTACCATAGACCATGCTGGAGGAGAAGTAAACGAAGTGCCTGACGCGCAGCATCGGCGAGCGGGCGTTATCCAGGGCGTTTTCCAGGGTCCTCAGGCTGTGGTCGAAGGTGCTGAAGGGGTCCTTGTTGGAGGTATCGGCGTGGGCCACCGCGGCCAGGTGGACGATGGCGTCAACATCGAGCCTGGTGAGGGTCTCGCTCAACTTGTGGTAGTCACGGGCGTCGACTTCGCACAGGGGTATATCCCCGGTGTGCAGCAGGGCCAGGCGCTGCTGGATAATCTCCAGATACAGGTCGGCGTTGGGGATGAGGTCTTTCTTCTCCCGGAAGTGGTAGTAGTTGTTCACCACCAGGCTATCGATAACGAAGACCTCGGCCCCCAGCTCCTTGAGCTTCAGCGCCAGGTGATGCCCGATGAAACCGGCACCACCGACCAGGGCTATACGCCGACCCGAGAATCTACTCATTTCGGCTGACCTCCTCAATGGCTTCCTTGACTGTCTTTACCATGTAGTCGATGTCTTCACGGCCGACGTGGGGCCCGACGGGCAGGGCTATCGAACTGCCGCTGATGCGGGCGGCCACCGGAAAACTCGAAGCATTATAACCGTATTTACGCTTATAATACTCCAGGTGCGGGACCGGGTGGGGATAATAGACGCTGGTGCCCACCCCGCGCTCCTTGAGGTAGCGCACGATTTCAAAACGTTTCCCGGCCAGCGAGTCCTCCAGGATGGCCGCCTGGCAGTAGCAGCTACTCCGGTACTCGTCGTGACTGGACCGTAGCAGCTCGATGCCGTCGATACCCTGGAGTCCGTCCGTGAGCGCCGCGTAGTTCTCCCGGCGCTTTTCGAGAAAGCCGTCGAGGCGTTTCATCTGCGCGATGCCCAGGGCGGCGCCAATCTCGTTGAGACGGTAGTTCAGCCCCAGCTCAACCACGTCATAGACACCGGGGACGGGCCGCTCGCTGACGATGTTGCGGTCGATGCCGAAGGCCCGCTGCCGGGAAATTTTCTCGGCGATGTCCTTAATGCCGGTTACGACCATGCCGCCCTCGGCGGTGGTGATGTGCTTCACCGGGTAGAAGGAAAAGCAGCCCACGTCCCCGAGGAGCCCGGCGTGGACGCCGCCCAGGTACGTTCCCAGCGCCAGGGCGCAGTCTTCAACCACGAACAATTTATACTTCCGGGCGATTTTCACGACCCGGCGCATATCGACCGGCATGCCAAGGTAGTGCACCACGGATATCGCCCGAGTCTTCGGGCTGATAGCCGCCTCAATCCGGTCGATGTCGATATTGCCCGTCACCTTTTCGGAGTCAACGAATACCGGCCGGGCGCCGACCAGCTCCACGGCGTGGGCCGTCGCCACGTGCGTCTCCGCCGGGACGATGACCTCGTCCCCCGGCCCCACGCCGAGATAGAAATAGGCCAGGTGCAGCGCCGCCGTGCAGGACGAGACGGCTACGGCGTAACCGGCGCCGGTATAGCGGGCAAAGACAGCCTCGAACTCCTTGACCAGCGGCCCGTGGGTCAGCGTCGTCCCGGCAAGCACCCGGCCGACGGCCTGCCTCTCCTCGTCCCCGATTATCGGCTTGCCGAAGGGTATATCGCGCATGCTAATTCCTTAAACGTATTGTACTACAACCGGGCCGGTCTGTTGCGCGGCTTCTTCGATGGCAAAGCAGACCGACATTGCCGCGAAGACGTCTTCCGGGGTGACTTCCGCCGGAGAGTCATGCAGAATCGATTCCACGAAACTGTAAATCAGGGCGCCCTTTTCGGCGGCGGGATACGGGGTGGTGATTTGCCGGGCGGGCCGGGCGGGGTCACGCGTCTCCCACAGGGTAGCATGGTCGTACCCGTTGGTAAAAGTGGCCCGGGTGCCGTAAACGCGCAAACCGTGAAAGTGCGGCGCCACGCACCCGAAGTTCACGGCTACCTTGCCCGCCAGGCCGCTCCGGAACTTCAGTATGGACACTACCATGTCGTTGTAGCGGAAGTTGCCCTGCGACGCGATATTATTGCCGTAAGCGGCCACCTCCGCCACGCGGTCACCGCTCAGCCAGAGAAGCAGGTCAACCATATGCACGCCGCCGCCGTAGACCACCGAGTAAAAGTCAATCTTACCCCGCCAGCCTTCGGTTATCTTGTTCAGCCGCCCGTAGTTGTAGTCGCCCTCGACATAGAAGAGCTGCCCCATTTCGCCGGCGGCAATCATCCGGCGCAGCTCGCGGAAACGGGGCTCGGCGCGCAGCACCAGGTTGGACGATAGCTTAATATCCGGTCTTTCCCCGAGGAGACGTTTTATCTCCACCGCCTGGTCACGGTAGAGGCAGAGCGGCTTTTCCACGAAGACGTGCTTGTTACGGCTTATGGCCCGCACGATTTGCTCGTGGTGGTAGTTGTCATAGCTGGCGATGGAAACGACGTCTATTCCGGGGTCATCGAGCAGCTCTTCAGCCCGACTGAACAGCCTGACCCCGGGATACTTTTTCCCGGCGGCTTCGAGCTTCTCGTCAGAGAAGTCGCACAGGGCAACCACCCGGCAATCGGGGTGGCTCCGGTATCCGGCGATGTGCTTCTCCCCCACCCCCAGCCCGATGATACCCGCTCTCAGCTTCTTCATGGTTACACTATTCTAACATTACGGCAGCCGACGGTAAATCCGCAGGATATCCCCGAGGCGGTACTCCCAGTGGGGCCGGTTCAGGCGGGCGACGGCGGCGGCAAAGTTGTCCATGTCCTCCGGCGTATCCACGCAGAGCGTGATACCGCTGAGGTCACGGCGGGAGGAAAAGTTCCTGATGCGGAAGTCTCCCGGGTGCCGGTAATAGTACCGGGTGATGTGCTCCCGGTCTGCCGCTTCCCTCATGCGGACGCAGGCGTCCCGGTAGGTATCCGCCAGCAGGACCTCGACGGACTGACCCCGCGGATAGGTGCGCGGCATGACGTTGGTCACCAGGTCATAGTCCCCGCCCCGGAATATTTTCAGCCCTTTTTCGATGAGCCGCTGGTCGAGAAGGGGGCTATCGCCGTTGATGCGAACAAAGGCGTTGAAATGATACTCCCGCACCACGTCATTGAAGCGGCTGGCGACGTCCTCCAAATCGCCGCGGTAGCCGGCGACGCCATAACGCCGGCAAAAAGCGGCCAGGGGGTCGTCGCTGGCCTCCGCCGAGGTGGCCACCACGATGCCATCGAGGCCGCCGCAGTGCTCCAGTCTTTCCAGCAGGTACTGCAGCATCGGTTTCCCGCCCACCTCGTAAAGGACCTTACCGGGGAACCTCTCCGAGGTCATACGCGCCTGGACGATGGCCCCAAACTTCATCGCTATTCCTCTCCGTTGCCCTCTCCGACCGCCCGGTCTAGTCGAGCAGTTCCCGGTTCCGGCGCAGGAAATCGGCGCCGACGCGCGATAATATTTCCCCGTGGAAGAGCTTATCCGCTTTGTATATCGACCAGAAGCGCCGCTGCAGCTCCTCGTCCTCGGCGGCCGGCTGCCACGTTCTTTTAAGTCGCTCGTCCATCTCTACCGCCAGGGCGGTAATTTCCTCCGGGGTGTTCTCGACCACCTCGATATCAATCCGCCCGTACTCTTCTCCTCGCCGGACGTCGTCGATATGCCAGTCGAATATCTCGCGGAAGGTCACCAGCCGGCGTTCCTTCCGCAGCCAGAGCTTCTTGGTGACGAACAGGTCGTCCGGGCCCCAGGTCCTGGCCCGCTGGAACTGGCTCAGGTTCACCGTGGCCACCGGCCTCCGGAAAATCCCGGGTATCGCGTCGAGGCCGCTCTGGTCGCCGATGTAGAAATAGCACTTCGCGCCCAGGAAGATATCCATGAAATCGCTGCGGTACCGGGTGGCGTAGTCGATGACCATGGGGCTGGCCGCCGGCAACGGCTCGCTGACCATCGATCCCATCCTCACG
>MGNX01000024.1:8384-8460 GCA_001796935.1 Chloroflexi bacterium RBG_16_60_22 | reverse complement strand
CGGTGCCGGACCTCGGGGTGGTAGCGGGCCAGTCGCCGGCTGGCGGCCTCCAGCGAGTTGGTGTTGAGGTCCATGA
>MGNX01000024.1:977-8276 GCA_001796935.1 Chloroflexi bacterium RBG_16_60_22 | reverse complement strand
GCATGTGGCGCGCGGGGCAGGCCCAGAGAAAATTCAGGCCCAGCCCCAGGGCAAACCAGTCATAGATGGAGAGGAAGAAGCGGGAATAGAGAGCGATGCCGGCCTCGACCTGTTTTTGGGTGAACTCCGCCATATCAGGTTTCCGCCACCATTATAGCACGTCATGAAGGAGTTTATCCGGAAATGTTTTCTCCGGCTGATTTCGGCGGCGGCAATTGAACTGTCCCCGGTTATTGGGTTATATTATCATGACGGGTAAATGTTCACGGAAAGGAGCGGGAGAGTGGCCATAGACAACGCAGAACTTATCAGGATGTACCGGACCATGCTGACCATCCGGCGCTTTGAAGAGAGGGCCTCCAAGGAGTTCCGGGGTGGCAGCGTGCCCGGCCTGGTACATTCCTACATCGGGCAGGAGGCCATCGCCGTGGGGGTCTGCTTCAACCTGCGGAAGGACGACCGCATGGTGAGCAATCACCGGGGTCACGGGCACCTCATCTCCAAGGGGGCCGATATCCGGCGCATGATGGCTGAAATCTACGGCAAGAGGACCGGCTACTGCAAGGGGAAGGGGGGCTCGATGCACATCGCCGATTTCAGCATCGGTATCCTGGGGGCCAACGGCATCGTGGCGGCCGGGCTTCCCATCGCCACGGGGGCAGCCCTGGCGGCCCACCTGGAGGGCGGCGACCGCATTGCGGCGGTGTTCTTCGGGGACGGGGCCTGCCAGGAGGGTGAATTCCAGGAATCGCTGAACCTGGCTTCCATCTGGAAGCTACCCATCATCTTCGTCTGCGAGAACAACCAGTACGGGGTCAACACGCATTACCAGTACGCCATCGCCGGGGGGAGTATCCCCAGGCGGGCGAGAGCCTATAATCTGCCCGTCCGCACCGTCGACGGCAACGACGTCGTGGCGGTTTACGAGGCGGCCAGAGAGGTAGTAGCCCGGACGCGGACCCACGTGGGGCCGTACTTTTTAGAATTCAAGACCTACCGCTGGTACCCGCACTTCGAGTCCGATGCCATCCCCGACCTCCGTCCCAGGGAGGAGATTGCGGCCTGGAAGAAGAAAGACCCGATAAAACGGTTGGCAAAGAGGCTGCTGAAGGAGGGGGTGGCCACCGCAAGAGAGCTGGAGGCCATCAACGAGGAGGTGCTGGGGAGAATCGACGAAGCCGTGAAATACGCCGTCGAGAGCCCCCTCCCCCGGCCGGAAGACGCCCTCGAGGACGTGTACTCCACCCAGGGTATCAGCTAATCGCAGGAGGAATTTTAACAGATGAGGAAAATAACCTACGCCCAGGCAACCCTGGAAGCCCTGCAGGAGGAGTTCCGGCGGGACAAGAGGGTTATCCATATGTCCAATGATATCCCCCCGGAGCTGCGGGAAGAGTTCGGGGAGGAGAGGGTCAGGCTGACGCCGATAGCGGAATCGGCCTTCGTGGGGGCGGCCACCGGCGCGGCCGGCTCCGGGTTTATCTCGGTGGTGGACCTGCGCATGGCCACCTTCGGCTTCGTGGCCATGGACCAGATGGTGAACCAGCTGGCCAAGATTACCTACATGTTCGGCGGTCAGGCCAGGTTCCCGGTGCTGCTGCGCATGTCCATCGGCGCGGGCATCCACATGGCGGCCCAGCACTCCATCAGCCCCTACGCCATGTACATGAACGTCCCCGGCCTGAAAATTATCACCCCCGCCACCCCCTATGACATCAAGGGGCTGCTGAAAACGGCGGTCCGGGACCCCAACCCCGTTATATGTTTCGAGCACTCTCTGCTGGCGCCGCTGGAAGGGGAAGTGCCGGACGGCGAGTATACCCTGCCGCTGGGCGAGGCGGACGTTAAAAGGAAAGGTAGCGACGTTACCATCGTGGCCATTTCCAAGATGCTCCACGACGCCCTGGCGGTGGCCGGGGAGATGGAAAAGCGGGGGGTCTCCGTGGAGGTTATCGACCCGCGCTCTCTGGTGCCTCTGGACATCAACACCATTAAAAAGTCGGTGGCTAAAACAGGCCGCTTCGTGGTGGTGGACGAGGCCTGCCGCACCTGCGGGGCGGCGGCGGAAATCCTGGCACGGGTCACCGAGGACGAGGATATTTTCCGCAAGCTGAAATCTACCCCCCGGCGCGTCTGCGGGCTGGATGTCCCCATACCGTACAGCCCGCCCATGGAGGACTACGTCATCCCGGACCGGGCTAAAATCCGGGCCGCCGTGGAAAAAGTCGTCGGAAGCCAGGCCTGAGGGCTAAAGCCGGCACCCGGAAAAACAGGGAGGACCCGTCACGGCATTGACCTTCACGGAAGGTCGCCGGCGAGTCCTCCTCTCGTTTCAATATTTATGCTACCACGTCAGCAGCAGTATCAGGCCTGCCGCCAGCAAAACGATGCCCAGAGCCAGCAGGCCGTACAGCAAACCCATGCCGTCTCCTTATCAACCCGGTCTAGGGTATTAACACGGCCGCGAGGCCGAAACCAATCATGATGGCGGCGGCAGTTACGGCGATGATGATTATCCCAAACTCCCACTCGGTAAAGAGCTTCCGGGAGAGGCCCTTGATTTTATCCAGGGCGTCCTTGGCCATGCCGAGGGCCTCGTCAACCCTGGCCGAAAGGGCATTCATCTCGGCGACGGTATTCTGGTGAGCCTTATCAAGCCGGTTAGCCGTTTCCTCGACTTTGCGGAGGGCATCGGCGGCCAGTGACCTCGCCCCGCGGGCGGCTTCTTCAGCCTGCTGGGAGGCCTTGAGCGAGGTTCTCCCGGCCTCTTCGGCGGCCTGCTTGGCCTGCGCGGCGGCCTTTTCAGCCATACCCGCCGCTTCCCCGGCTTTACGGGACATCTCTTCGGCCTGGCTTACCAGCTTGTGCAGGGTCCGGGTGGCGGCCTCGATGGCGCCATCGCCGGCGGTATCGGCGGCCTCGGCCTTGCGGCGTGTTTCCTCGGCTGTCTCCAGGCCGGCTTTGGCCGTCTCGGCGGTCTTGTCACCGGTCACCTTGACCTTGTCAGCGACGACACCGGTCAGCCGGCCGGCCGCATCCTTGGCTTCCTCGGCGGCTATGGCGGCTGTCTCGGACTTTCTGGCCAGCTCGTCCGTGGCGCGGTAGGCGGCCGCGGCGGCGGTCTTGGCTTTCTCGCCGGCCTTGTCGGCCTTCTCGGCGGTGCTCACGGAGGGTGTCTGCGTGGTCTCGTCGCGGGCTGCGATGGCGGTCTCGGCGGCCTTATCAGCCTGTTTGCCGGCGGAAATAGCTTCCTTGATGGCGTCGTCAACCGCTTTCTGGGCCAGCCTGGCGATTTTCTCCGCCCGGATGGCGTCCGCCTCGGTGACCGCGGAGACGCCGGTGCTTATCTCTTTGACCTGCCGCACCGCTTCCTCGGCGACCTTCTTTATCTCTTCCGCCTTGGTAACGACCTCTTCCTTGGCGGCATGGGTCGCGGCCTCGGCGGCTTCTTTAGCCTGCTTGGCGGCAATCTCCGCCTTGTAGCCGGCTTCCTGGGCAGCCTTCTTGGCCTCCTCGGCCTTGGCGGCGGCTTCCTCCCCCGCCGACCTCATGGCGGCCTCGGCCGCTTCGATAGCTTTCTTGGCAGCGGTTTCCGCCTTGAGGCCGGCTTCCTGGGCGGCCTTCTTGGCCTCCTCGGCCTTGGCGGCGGCTTCCTCCCCTGCCGACCTCATGGCGGCCTCGGCCGCCTGGCTGGCCTGGCGGGCAGCGGTTTCCGCCCTGAGCCCGGCTTCTTCAGCCGCTCTCTTGGCCTCCTCGGCCTTGGCGGCGGCTTCCTCGCCGGCGGCCCGCATGGCGGCTTCGGCAGCCAGTCTGGCAGACTCCGACGCCCGGGTGGCTGCATCCGAGGCTGCCTCGGCTGCCTTGGCCAGCGCCTCGGCGCGGAGCACCAACTGGTGGAGGGCCTTGGCGGCATCTGCCATGGCTTCATCGCCGGCGATGTCCGCCGCGGCGGCCTTCTTGCGGATACGGTCGGCGGTGATAAAGCCGTTGGCTGCGGCTTGCTTGGCCTCCCGGCCGGCCTCGTCAACCCTGCCGGCCAGCAGTCCGGTTATCCTGGTGGCCGCCCCGATGGCATCGTCTCCGGCCAGGGCAGCTGCCTCGGCTTTGCGGTCGGTCTCCTCGGCGGCCTGGTAAGCGGCGGCCGCCGCTCTCTTGGCCTTCCGGCCCGCCTCGTCGGACCGGGTGGCCGTTTCCGGGGTGAGCTGCCGGGCCAGTTCGGCACGGGCCTCTCCGGCGGCGCGGGCGCTCTCATCAGCTTCCTTACCGGCCTTCTTGGCTTCTTCAATGGCGTCTTCAACCGCCTTCTTGGCGGCTACGGCCATCGCCTCGGCCCGGGCTGCGGCTTCTTCTGCCGCCTGGACGGCGAGGGCCGCTGCTTCTCTGGCGGCCAGGCTTACCTCTTCGGCCTTCTGGGTGGCTTCCTCGGCGGCAAACTTGGCCTCGTTGGCCGTCCGTTCCGCGTTCTTGGCAGCCTCTTCAGCGCGGCGGGCTGCCTCCTGGGCGGCCGCCACGGCTGAATCCGCGGCTTTCGTGGCCAGTTTACTGGCCTCTTCGGCTCGCCGGGCGGCCTCCTCGGAGGCTTCTCTGGCGGCTTTGGAGGCTTCTCTGGCGGCTTTTATGGCCGCTTCAGCTTCTTTGGTAGCCTTGGCGGCTGCGTCGTGTGAAGCTTTGGCCGCCGCCTCGGCGGCTTTCTGAAATGCGGCGGCACTGGCCCTCGCTCCCCGGTCAGCCTCCTCCGCCTTGCGGATGGCTTCCTCGGCCGCTTCGCGGGCGGTCTTGGCGGTAGCCTCGGCCTTGGCGGCGGCTTCCTGGGCGGCGCGGGTGGCCTCATCGGCGGCAGTCTCACCGGCCTCGCGGGCTTCCTCGGCCCTCTTGGCGGCTTCCAGTGATGCCGTGGTGGCGGCTCCGGCCGCGCCCCGGGCAGCCTTGGCGGCATCCTCGGCCCTCCGGGCGGCTGCGGCGGCCGCTTTGATATTCGCTTCCATCTCGTCGAGAATCTGCGGAAGCGGCTTGGTCATTATTTCCGGTGTTTCTCCAGGCCTCTCCTCATGCGTCTTGCGCTTCGTAACCATATTAATAACCTCCTTTGGCTATAATTACGAGCTTGGTAAACCTAAAAGAAAAAGACGCCACTTGATAACAAGCAACGCCTTTTTTATTCTACTCGCCGCTTTTTCTGCTACTGGCCGATTGGTTGTGCCTCCGCTCTCCGGCAGATATGTGCGGCATCAGCACCTCTTAGTCACGGTATAGAACTTCTGTATCATGACCACCCTACTATTGATAATCATAAATTAGTCCATTTGTTTTGTCAATAGCCCCAAGATGTATCAGGACAAAAAACATTTTACGGGGAGCAGGCTTCACCACATCACTGGGGGATGGATAAAGGGCGGCCGATTATCATACAATAGCTATAAATAACTCCGGGTGGTAAATGACGAACGACAGACTGACCGGCCAGCTTTATCGATTGGCCCACCGGTACAACGTGCAGACGGCCTATTACGGCGCTAACCACCGGTGGCAGAGGGCCAAGGTGGACAGCCTGCTGGCGGTGCTGCGGGCGCTGGGGGCGCCGGTGGCGCGCCTTGCCGATGTCCCGTCCGCCTTACGCTCGCGAAGGCAGTCACTCCATCGCCGCATGATGGAGCCGGTTACGGTGGTCTGGGACGGCCAGCGGCCGGTCGTCAGGGTCTGCCTGCCGGCGAGTCTGGCTGGCGTGTCTTTTACCGCGCGGCTTACCCTGGAATCAGGAGAAAGCTCCGACTGGAAATGGTCGGCGGGGGAATCGGTGGAGGTCGATAGCCATGACGTTGAGGGGATACGGTACGCCGTGAAAGAAGCAGCCCTGCCGGGAAAGCTGCCGCCGGGATACCACCGTTTTTACCTGGAGGGGGGTGGCGCCACGGCGGAAACGCTGATAATGGCAGCGCCCCGCCGGACTTACTCACCGCCGGAAGGGGAGGAGGGGAGAAGGTGGGGCAATTTTTTACCGCTGTACGCCCTGAAGACCGACGATGGCTGGGGCAGCGGCGACTACTCCGCTCTGGCCGACCTGGCCGAGTGGACGGCCGGGCTGGGAGGAAACGTGGTGGCGACCCTGCCGCTGCTGCCGGCTTTTTTAAATGAATCTTTTGACCCGAGTCCTTACGCACCAATCAGCCGTCTGCTCTGGAACGAGTTCTATATTGATATAAACAGGGTGCCGGAGCTGGCTAACTGCGAGACAGCCCGACAGCTATTGCAATCATCGAATTTTACAGGTGAAATCTCAGGACTGCGCCAATCGTCGCTGGTGGACTATCGCCGGGTGATGGAGCTTAAGCGCCGGGTCATGGAAGAACTCTCGCGGTACCTTACCGGTGGGGGGTCGCGCCGCCTTGACGACTTGCAGCGGTTCGCCGGGGAGAATCCCGTCGTTGAAAAATACGCCGTCTTCCGGGCGGTCATGGAACGGCAAAAAAAAGCGTGGCCGGACTGGCCGCCGTCGCTGCGTGACGGCATCGTGAAAGAACGGGACTATGACGAATCAAACCGGCGCTACCATTTGTACGCACAATGGCTGGCGCACGAGCAGATAGAGGCCCTGTCCCGGACGGCCGGTGATAGAGGGGTTATGCTGTATTTTGACCTGCCGCTGGGGGTACATTCAGAGGGCTACGATGTATGGTATAAGCGCGATATATTCTCTCGAGAGGCGTCAGTAGGGGCAGCGCCGGACCCGGGCTTTCCCATGGGGCAGGACTGGGGTTTTCCGCCACTGCATCCCGAGAAGATAAGGGAGCAGGGATACTCGTACGTGATTGCTTACCTGCGCCATCACCTGCGCCTTGCTCGCTTGCTCCGTATTGACCATGTTATGGGGCTTCACCGCCGGTACTGGATTCCGGCAGGTATGAAAGCCAGCCAGGGAGTCTATGTGCGCTACCGGGCCGATGAGCTGTATGCCATACTGGCCATTGAATCGCATCGTTACAAGAACATTATAGTCGGCGAAGACCTGGGCACCGTACCGGGGTACATTCGCGCGGCGATGGGCCGGCACGGACTGCACCGGATGTACGTGCTGTATTACGAGCTGGCTGACGCTTCGAGCACCCCCGGCAGGATGCCGCGGCAGGCCGTGGCCAGTCTGAACACCCACGATATGCCGCCCTTCGCCGCCTTCTGGCAGGGCAACGACATCAACGAGCGGCTGAAGGTCGGGCTGGTGGACGAGAAGGGCGCCCGGAAAGAAAACCGGGAACATAAAGCCATGAAAAAAGCCCTTTCCAAATTGTTGCGAGGCCGGGGCCT
>MGNX01000024.1:0-936 GCA_001796935.1 Chloroflexi bacterium RBG_16_60_22 | reverse complement strand
CCTGCCTTGATTTATTGAGCGCCGGGCGTTGCCGCGTCGTCCTGGTAAATCTGGAAGACCTCTGGCTGGAAACGAGGTCGCAGAACGTCCCCGGCACCGGGAACAGGTACCCTAACTGGCAGCACAAGGCGCGCTACAGCCTCGAAGAGCTTGGCCGGATGCCGGAGGTACGCAATACACTGGAACGCGTTAACCGGTTACGGAAGGGAGAGAAAGCCGATGAGTCCTGAAAGTCCGCCCGGTGCCGCTTACCTCGGCGAAGGGAAAACGGTGTTCCGCGTCTGGGCGCCTTTCTCGGGAGCGGTGTCCGTGCACGTCATGGAACCCCGGGAGCGTACGCTGCCGCTGGAGAAAAGCCAGAACGGCTACTTTACCGGCGTGATTGACGACGTGCCGCCGGGGAGCCTGTACCGGTATGTCCTGGACGGGAAGCAGGAGTTCCCCGACCCCGCCTCGCGCTCCCAGCCGCAGGGGGTCCACGGCCCGTCGCAGGTAATACCCCCGGACTTCCCCTGGGAAGACGCCGGCTGGTCCGGGATTGAGCTGCAAGACTATATCATCTATGAGCTGCACGTGGGTACCTTCACCCCGGAAGGCACCTTCGATGCCGTTATCGGCCATCTTGACGAGCTCAAGGCGCTGGGTATTACCGCCGTGGAGCTGATGCCGGTCAACCAGTTCCCGGGGGGTCGCAACTGGGGCTATGACGGCGTTTTCCTCTACGCGGCGCAGGACTCCTACGGCGGTCCGGACGGCCTCCGCCGGCTGGTTGATGCCTGCCATAGAGCGGGGCTGGCCGTCGTGCTGGACGTGGTCTATAACCACCTCGGGCCGGAGGGGAACTGCCTGGGCGGTTACGGGCCGTATTTCACCGACCGCTATCACACGCCCTGGGGGGCCGCCATGAACTTCGACGGGGCGGACAGCGACGAGGTG
>MGNX01000023.1 GCA_001796935.1 Chloroflexi bacterium RBG_16_60_22 | reverse complement strand
TATTGCAGGCGGTGGGGAAAAAACACCGGCATAATTTTATCCTGAACCACCGGCTCGTCGGCGGGGCGGCCATCGACGCGGAAGGAGCGGGCGTGTCCCGGGAAACCTTGAAGATGTGCAAGAAGTCCGATGCCGTCCTGCTGGGGGCGGTGGGTGGCCCCAAGTGGGAAGACCCATTGTCCAGGGTCAGGCCCGAAGATGGCCTGCTGGGGCTGCGCAAAGCCCTGAGACTCTTTGCCAACCTGCGCCCGGTCAAGGTCTTCCCGGTGCTGGTGAACTCCACCAACCTCAAGCCGGAGGTGGTCCGGGACGTCGACTTCGTCTTTGTCCGCGAGCTAACCGGCGGGCTCTATTACGGGAAGCCCAAGCGCCGGTGGACGACGTCGCGCGGAAGAAGGGCCATCGATTCCATGGCCTACTCGGAGCAGGAAATCGAGCGCATCGTCAGGGTCGGCTTCGAGCTGGCGCGCGCCCGCAAAAAGAAACTGATATCGGTGGACAAGGCCAACGTGCTGGAGTCTTCCCGACTCTGGCGGCTGGTGGCGGTGGAGGTCTCAAAAAATTACCCGGACGTCGGGCTGGAGCACATGCTGGTGGACGCCTGCTCGATGCGGCTCATCCAGAACCCACGCTACCTGGACGTGCTGGTCACGGAAAATACCTTCGGGGATATCCTCACCGACGAGGCCTCGATGCTGGCCGGCTCGATGGGGATGCTGCCCTCGGCCAGCCTGGCCGGCGTCCCGCGGGAAGGCACCCGGATATTCGGCCTCTACGAGCCCATCCACGGCAGCGCGCCGCGGCGCGCCGGGTTGAACATGGTCAACCCCATCGCCAGCATCCTCAGCGCCGCCATGATGCTGCGCTACTCCTTGGCTCTGGCGAGGGAAGCGGCGGTGGTGGAAAAGGCCGTCGAGGACGTGCTGAATGAAGGCTTCCGCACCTATGATATAATGAGTGAAGGCAAAAAACGGGTGGGGACGAAGGAGATGGGGGACTTGATCGCCGGGAAGGCGGGAGGCAAGTAATTATACATCAGGATGTCATTGCGAGGGCGAAGCCCGTGGCAATCTCTATTCCGAGAGTGTGAGATTGCTTCGCCTTCCCTTCGGGAATGGTCTCGCAATGACATTACATATGGTTGATAATCTGGAGGAAAGTAATTGGCAATGGTTGAGCTTTACGACACGACGCTGCGCGACGGCGCCCAGAGCGAAGGGATATCCTTCTCCGTCGTGGACAAGCTGCATATCACCCAGAAGCTCGATGAGCTCGGTGCCAGTTATGTGGAAGGCGGCTGGCCGGGCTCCAATCCCAAGGACGCCGAGTTTTTCGAGAAGGTCAAAGACCTTTCCCTGAAGCATGCCCGGGTGGTCGTCTTCGGGAGCACGCGGCGACGCGGTATCAAGGCGGAAGAGGATAAAAATCTGACGATGCTTGTCGAGGCCGGGGTTAAGGCGGCCACCATCGTCGGGAAGGGTTCGGCGCCCCAGGTCACCCGCGTCCTCAAGACCACGCTGGAAGAGAACCTGGCCATGATTGCCGATTCCGTAAAATACCTGAAGTCGAAGGGCCTGACCGTCTTCCTGGACTCCGAGCACTTCTTCGACGGCTATAAGTCCGACCATCAATACGCCCTGAAGACGCTGGAGGCCGCCGCCGGGGCCGGGGCGGACTGCCTGGTGCTCTGCGATACCAACGGCGGGGCGCTGCCGGAAGAAATAACCCGGGCGGTGAAAGCCGCCGCCAAAGCTACCGGCGTACCCCTGGGGATTCACGTCCATAACGACGGCGGCCTGGCGGTAGCCAATACCCTGGCGGCGGTCCGGGCGGGCGTTACCCAGGTCCAGGGCACCATCAACGGCTACGGCGAGCGCTGCGGCAACGCCAACCTCTGCGCCGTCATCCCCGCCCTGAAGCTCAAGATGGGGATAGACTGCGTCACCGATGAGCAGCTCGCCAGGCTGACCGAGGTCTCCCGTTTTGTCAGCGAAGCCGCCAACCTGGTCCCGGGCCCTTTTGACCCCTATGTCGGCACCAGCGCTTTCAGTCACAAGGCCGGCTATCACCTGGACGGGATTACCAAGTGGCCGGACGCCTACCAGCATATCGACCCGGATAAGGTAGGCAACCGGCAGCGGACGGTAGTCTCCGACCAGTCCGGTAAGCGCAACATCATCGCCAAGGCCAAAGAGCTGGGCGTGGACATTGAGGCCGACGCCAGGGAGACGCAGGAACTTTTACAGCGCATCAAGCTGCTGGAAAGTCGCGGCTTCCAGTACGATAACGCCGAGGCGTCCTTCGAGCTGCTGCTGCACCGGGCCCGTCCGGAATACCGGCAGCCCTTTGAGCTGGTCGACTTCATGGTGGTGGTGGAGAGCCGGCGGCGCCCATCGACGCGTAAAGGGGAGGAGGAGATGCTCTCCGAGGCGATGGTCAAGGTGAAGGTGGGCAAGGAGGTCATCCACACCGCGGCGGAAGGCGACGGCCCCGTTAACGCGCTGGACCGGGCGCTGCGCAAGGCGCTGCTCCAGTATTACCCCAGCCTGTCCCAGGTCAAGCTCACCGACTACAAGGTACGCATCCTGGAGGAGAGCACGGGAACGGAGTCGCAGGTGCGCGTGCTTATCGAGTCCAGCGACGGCGTGGATGAGTGGCGGACGGTGGGCGGCTCCACCAATATCATCGAAGCCAGCTGGCTGGCTCTGGCCGATGGGCTCGAGTACTGGCTCCTCAAGCACGGCGGGTAGATGACGGTTTAAGAAACAGGCTGTTCCGCCCGCGCTCCCCGGGGAGCTGCCTGCTCCCATTTTTAAAATACATTGCGGAATATGGTAAAATAAGTCTGAAGCCGAAAATACTCGCTGAGTCCCGGAGAACCCCTCTCCGCAGAAAGAGGCATGAGTTGAGTGGTGTGAAAGTCTGGTTCCTGGAGTCCCGCCCGCAGTTTCTGACGTTATCCGTGATTCTGGCCTTTCTGGGAAGCACCATCGCCTGGTACGACGGCTATTTCAGTATCTGGCACGCCCTGCTGGCCGGCATCGGGCTGGTGCTGGCCCACGCCGCCGTGAACATCTTCAACGACTATTTTGATTTCCGCAGCGGCATCGACCTGGCTACCCGCCGCACTCCCTTCAGCGGCGGCAGCGGTATCCTGCCGGGCGGCCTGCTGACACCCCGGCAGGTGTTCTGGCTGGGGACGGTCTGTCTCCTCATCGCCGTGGTCATCGGCATCTACTATACGCTGCTGCAAGGCTGGCAGCTCCTGCCGCTGCTCATCGTGGCGGGCTTCTTCATCCTGGTTTACAGTCCCTATATCCTCAAGCGCCCCTGGCCGGAATGGGCGGCGGGGGCGGGACTGGGCGCATTGCCGATTCTGGGGATGTACTTCGCGCTGGCCGGCAGCTACCCCTATACCACCGTGGTCGCCTCCATTCCCTCCGCCTTCCTGGTGCACAACCTCCTCCTGCTCAACGAGTTCCCCGACGTCGAAGCGGACGCGCTGGCCAACCGTAAGACCCTGCCCATCACCATCGGCCGGAGGGGGGCCGCCATCTTCTACTCGGTGGTGGCCCTGGGCGTTTACGTCTGGATAATCGCCTGGGTGGCGGCAGGGGCGATGCCGGTCTGGACGCTGCTGGCCCTGCTTACCCTGCCCTTTGCCATCCGGGCCATCAACGGCGCCCGCCACAGCCAGGACCCTTCCAAGCTGATGCCGGGCATGGCGGCCAACGTCATGATGGTGCTGCTCACGCAGTTACTCATGGGCATCGGCTATATCCTGGCCGGCGCTTTTTAACGCCATGGTAGATACCGACCTTCCCCAGCAGACCCGGACGCTGCACGGTATGTTCACGGCGGTGCCGCCGCGGTACGACCTGATAAACCACATCATCACTCTCGGGCTGGACTGGCGCTGGCGGCGCAGCGCGGCCGAGACGTGCCTGGACGGGAGACCGCGGCATATCCTCGACCTGGGCTGCGGCACCGGCGACCTCGCCATCAACATCGCCTTGCTGGCGGGGGAAAGCGTGAAGGTCACCGGGTTGGACTACAGCCTGCCCATGCTGGAGCGGGCCCGGGAAAAGGCGGCGGCCGCCGGGGTGGGGGAGAGGACGGAGTTCCTGCACGGCGACGCTATAGAATTGCCTTTCCCCGACGCCAGCCTCGACGGCGTGGGGATATCCTTCGCCTTCCGCAACCTGACCTGGAAGAACCCGGTACGTTTGCCCCACCTCGCCGAGGTGCTCCGTGTCCTGAAACCGGGGGGGCGCTACGTTATCGTGGAATCGAGCCAGCCGGAGAACCGGCTTATCAGGGCGGCCTTCCATCTCTATCTGAAAGCCTTCGTGGGGCCGGTGGGGACGGCCCTCTCCGGCAACCGGGGTGCCTACCGCTACCTGGCGGAGTCGGCCACGCGTTACTACAACCCGGCCGAGGTCCGGGAGATGCTGCTGGCGGCCGGCTTCAGCGCGGTCAGCTACCGTCCCCTGCTCTTCGGGGCGGCCGGGATACACGCGGCCTCCCGGTAGGGCTAAATCTGCTGCTCGATGCAGTACTCGCGCAGGGTGTTAAGCGCCGCAAAGAAGTCGCGCATCATGACGCTGACCGGGTACATCCCCTTATCGGTGACGCGCAGCGTGCCGTCTCCGGAGACAATCCCGAAGGTCTTGAGGAACGCCATCTCCGCCCACAGCTTGCCCGGGCCGTTGCCGAAGCGGCGGTGGAACTCCGCGGTGTCCAGCTTCATGCCGAAGAGCTTGGTGAGGAGATAGTAGCGCAGGTTTTCTTTCTCGGAGAGACGCCGCCAGCCGATTATCGGCAGCCGTCCGGCGCCGGTCAAATCGTGGTAGCGGTCCAGGGAGAAGGAATTGACGTAGAAGTTACCGCGCACGATGCTCACCGAGCCGGCCCCGATGCCGATGTAGTCGTCGTACTCGATGATGTATTCGTCAATCATGTGCTGGCCGCGGGAAAAGCACCAGGCCGTTGATGCCTTATAGCCGCCGTGGTAAAGCTCCCGGAGGATAACATCGTAGAACTGTCTCTCGCGGGAGTTGTCCACCCGGTTGAAGCGCCGCTCCAGCGCGTCCTGCTTGTGGGGTGAAGCCATCAGGGGATAGAAGGTGGCCTGGTCGATGCCCAGCACCTTGAAGGCGGCCACGTCCGCCTCGAACTGGGCGACCGTCTGGCCGGGGAAGTTGAAGACGAAATCGACGTTCAGGGTATCGAACCGGCCCTCGGCGGCCAGCAGGCGGCCCTTGACCTCGTCGGCGGGGCCGTTTACCCGCCCCATCGTCTTGAGGACCGGCTCTTCGAAGCTCTGAACACCTACCGAAAGTCGGTTGACGCCCGCCTGCTGCAGAAGCCCGATGTTCTCCGCGGTCAGCTCCCGCGGCGTCGTCTCCAGGGAGATTTCCCTCACGTTGAACCGGGCGCGCAGGTACCCGATGAAACCGGCCAGCTCGTCCATGAGCACGGTGGGCGTGCCGCCCCCGAAGTAGATGCTGGAGAAATCGAAGCCGCGCCCGATGTACAGGTCCAGCTCCTTCTTGAGGTCGGTGAAATAGCGGCGGGCCAGGTCTTCCCGGAAGAGGTAGCGGTTGAAGCAGCAGAAAGGGCAAAGGGAGCGGCAGAAGGGTATGTGCACATAGAGGGAGATACCGGCCCCGCCCCCCAGCTTCTCCCCGCTAATAAAGGAGTCGTCCACGGTGGGGTTGAGACGGCGAAACTTGCGGCCCTCGCGCCGGGTTACAAAGCTCACCAGCTCCGGTATCATGTGTGTCTCACCCTAAAAATAATAACACATGGCCCGTGGTTTGGCGAACACGGAGGCCGGCGGCAATGCCTGGATTGACGGTCTTGGTGGCTCAAGGGGGGAGTTTACTTGCGGGATAACCGCGTTTTGACAAAGCCGGCGTTGAAGGCCTTCACGGCCACCGGGCAGAACTGGGTGCCGGCGCACTTGTGCAGCTCGTTGAAGGCAAGCTGCCGACTTATCGCGGCGCGGTAGGGGTGAGCCGTGGTCATATTGTCAAAGGCATCGGCCACAGCGATAATCCGGGCGCCGAGGGGTATATCCTCCCCTACCAGGTGTTCGGGGTAGCCGCGGCCGTCGTAGCGCTCGTGGTGGTACAGGATGAGGCGGCTGGCTTCCCGGAGGAAGGGGATATCCTTGAGCAGGTTAAACCCGGTCACCGGGTGCTTTTTAATAAGCTCCCAATCATCTTCGGTGAGCTCCTGCGTCTTGTTGAGTAAATTATCGGAAATGGTCAGTTTCCCGACGTCATGGAGGATGGACGCATATTCGATAATCTGCTTTTCTTCCCTGGAAAGCCCGAACTCAATGGCGGCGATGAGGCCGTACTCCGATACCCGCCGCGAGTGACCGCCGCCGCTGGTCTCTTTGGCGTCCGCCAGCGATACGACCGCCTTGACGGTGCTCTTGTAAGAATTCAGCAGGTGGGCATTCATCTTGGAGTTCTCAATGGCGATGGCGGTGGTAGCCGCCACGTCCGTCATCGTTTTCAGGTCGTGCCGGCTAAAGTCCTTGCCGTCCCGCCGGTTTAGCACTTCGATAACGCCGACGACCTTCTTGTTGAGTATAATCGGCACGCCGATGATGGCCCGCGTCTTGAAGCCGGTGGCCTCGTCGATGTTCCGGTAAAAGTTCTTGTTTCTCTCGGGGTCGTTAACCAGCAGGGGCTTGCCGTTACGCACTATCCAGCCGGCGATACCGGACTGCCGGTTGATGTGGAGTCGTTTCAGCTGCTGCCCCACCGGGCCGTCAGCGAAGCGAAAAAAGAGCTCCTGGGTATTATCGTCGAGGAGGAGCAGCGAACTTGCCTCGGCGTCGACGGCGTCGTGGGTCAAACGCATGATGGAGGCCATCAGTGAGTCATCTTTCTCCTCGGACCTGACCCGCCCCCAGATTTTGTCGAGGAGGTCATTCCTCGACCTGGCGCCGTGTGTGAGCCGGGCGTAGACCTGCGATGCCCGTTCGGTCCTGTCGGCCGGGGCCTCGGGGACTTTAACAGGGGTCGCGGCAGGCTCGGGCGGTATGAAGCTGGAATGGGTCTTGGGTGGGGTCAGGGCGGTGCCAGGCTTGGGTGATACATCGACCCTTCTGGCGTTACTTTTAGCCGGTATCGCCCGGGAATGGAGTCGCTGCACCCTCGGCATGTTACTCGGGTTCAATTTGACCTGTACTAATTTGCTTAACCTGGCCATTTTCTTCTCGCTTTGGTTCTGGTTTACGAGATTGGCGCTTTTCCCCTTTTCCCTAATTGTGACAATTGCCAGGTAACACGGCCATAAACTTTGAGGAAGAAAAACTAAACATTTTATAAACATTCGTCCCTGGGAAAGAAGTAATGGTTACCTGAGGCTCTCGGCCAGGTCCTGCCGGCTGGTCATGACGGAGACGGTATCCAGGAAATCCCGGAGAGAGTCGCTCCCGCTCCGCAGCTGCTTCATCTCCACCCCGATGGGGCTGATGGAGGTAGGACTATCGGCGTAGGTGCCGTGAAAGGCGAAGTAAGCCTGGTTTAGCTTGCGGAGGTGATAACCCCGGGTGGCCAGGTACTGTCGCTTCATTTCCATGAACCGTTCCGCCGGTTCAATTTCACCCCGTGCCAGGTAGCCGTCCACGGTCCGCCGGATTTCCCTCATCTCCCGGTTGAAATCAAAGCCGGACGGCGGCGTTCCCTCCCCCGGGGTTTCCCTGTCCCCGTTGTAATACTGCTCGTAGATAAGCCCGCCGAGCTCCTTGCTGACCATGCTGGCCAGGGTCTCGTTCATGGTGGCAATTTCGTAGTCGGGACGGATTCCGGCCAGGTCCAGCAGGTAGAGAAACCCCAGCGGCGTGAAGGCCAGGTACTGGTGCAGCCACTCCTCGTGGGCGGTATCCAGCACAAAGCGGAGGTCGGCCGCGTCGGTAACGTAGCTCGGGTAGGTGGCCAGCCCGCCGAGGTCCACCACTAGGGAAGAAACACCGTGGCGGTCAATCTCCGCCTCGATGCTCTCCATATCCTCGCGGGTCATACCCGGAAGAAGGGTGACCCTCCGGATACTCTCGATGCGGTCGCGCGGGGAAATCACCAGCAGGTGGGGCGGCATCCCCAGGTGGAAATTAACCGGGGGGAAAGGTATTTTCCCGCCGATGGGGTTGAAGATACCCTGGCCAGAAAGGGCCTCCCTTATCTGCCCTTCCAGCTGCCTTTCCACGGCAGCGGCCATGGCCGCGTTGCGCTCCCGCAGTTCGGCGAGCTCCTTTTCCACCGCTGAAAGGTCGCCCGGTGTGCCCCCGGCCGCGATGGCCTCCGCTCTTGCCTCCAGCCTTCCCACCCGCGCCGCGTTCTCGAAGTACTCGGCGACCACCGCCGTGGCGTTTCCGGTGCTCCCGGGCGTGCCGCGGCCCAGCCTGCCGAGCTCCCGTAAGAAGGCGCCGAACTCCCACCGGCTGACATCAAAGCGGTAAGGAGCGGTGACCTCACGCAGGTGGTCATCGAAGTCCGGGCCGCGGGCGCAGCCGCTCCCGGAAAGAAAAACCATGAGCGAGGCTGCCATCAGCAGCCCGAACCTGAAACGGGAGTTTAACAATTCAATCCCCTGGGACGTCCCCGGCACCGGGCGGAGGCGGAGATGTCAAGGCTACCGGTGGAGCTTCTCTTTAATGCGGGCCACTATCCTGGAGAGGGCCTGGCCCGTCTTTTCCCTGATAACGACATCGGCGTGGTGGTCATGAGGGGTCTCCGTGAGGTTGAGGATGACCAGTCGGGCGCCGCCGCGCTTGGCGATGACGGGCATCTGTGCCGCCGGATAGACCACCAGCGACGAACCAGCCGCCAGGAAAAGGTCGCAGCCGGCCGACCTTTCTTCCGACTCCCGTGTCTCTCTTTCCGGCATGGCCTGCCCGAAGGCTATCGTCGAAGGCTTCAAGAGGCCGTTACAGGCGTCACAGCGGGGGACCACCTCCCCGGCGAGCATCTTATCGTGGGCGTGGGCCCGGGGGTACTTCTGCCCGCAGTCGAGGCAGTAAACCGACTGCATGGTGCCGTGTATCTCAAAGACGATATCGTCCGGCACCCCGGCCTTCTGGTGAAGGCCGTCCGTGTTCTGGGTGATAACGCAGTCCAGCTTGCCCATCTGGTGGATATCGGCGATGGCGTGGTGGCCGGCATTGGGCCGGGCTTCCCGGATGGTCTCCCACATCATCTTGTGCATCCGCCAGTACTTTTCACGCACGTCCTCGCGCCGCAAGAAGTTGGGGTAGTTCAGCTCGCCGGGGTCGAACCGATCCCAGACGCCGCCAGGACTGCGGAAATCAGGGACGCCGGACTCGGTGCTGAAACCGGCCCCGGTAAACACCACGATTTTCCTGGCGTTGATAATCATCTCTGCCACGGATTCGATATCGTCCATCTTTGCCCTCCCGATAGTTATCTTATTAAAATAGAATCTAAGTTGGATTATTATGAAGATAAATCCTTCTTTTCCCCATTCCAATCGAGCAATAATGGAAATTCAAGTTGTCCTGTTCTGAGTTTATCCATCCTGGCACCGGCTCTGGCCTGTTCCCATGAGTATTTATAAAGGTGCAAACCTTTACTCATTGCAATAATCTCTCCATCATCGACCCCTATCTCATCGGCCATGTATTCTTTAAGCATTTGAATTGCAGCTAGATTTGAGGGAAAACCAGCCCACAAATCCCAAGACCTAAAATATACGAAAAAGTGTAGCCTTCCGTCTTGGATTCGTGTATCAATACCTCTAAGACAAGGGGGGTCATTTAAAGTAATTGATTTTTCATCACCTACCAACATATATGCCTGATTTGTGTTATAGCCGTCCTTTTTATACATATTGATGACTTCTGCGATTTGCTTTTCTAAGTATTGTCCGTAGGTATACTGCTCCCCCTTTTTTCTATGAGATGTCATGAGGTAGGGCAAATAATTTTCAACGTACTCCATGGTGCTTGGTGCAGGTACTCCCTGTGGTACGTCAGGAACCAAGGGCTTAGTTCCTGGTTTTTTAACCTGAACAATAACGAAATCAAGTTCCTTCCGAGTTTGCCCAACATAACTTCCACGCGTTATTGTATATTCGCGCCCTTTAGTTAATATTTCACGTAGGCACAGGAACCAGGCCTCAGAAAGATCGCGTGCCGGTATATTTGAAATTTCCATTAGCATTCCTTTCTGAAATGACGTGAAATTATTATTTCCTGCCTTTGACGATGTCGAAGAAGCGGTCCTGGTACTCCTCAAAGGCGCCCCAGCGGTGCAGCTCCTCCTCCAGCGCGTGGGCCGGTATTTCGCCGCGGGCCAGCTGCCCGAACATCTCTTCAATGTTTCGCCGGGCACCGACCGGAAGGCCGCCGTGGCTCATGCCGAGCAGTCCCCTCGAGCCGAGCTGGGCGATATTGCTCTGGAGGGAGCGACTGGTAATTTCGTAGATAAACTTCAGCAGGGAGACGTCCCAGAGGTCATCCTGCCCCTTGATAATGGACGCCAGGGGGTCGCCCTTCTTGTCAATCTCGGCATTGAGCCGGTCCACCACGACCGGCCAGTTGTCCGAGACGATGTTAAGGTTCCCGGGCTCGTTCTTGTAGGTATAGAACAGGCCGGGCGTGTCCGCGCCGTGCATCCTTAGCAGCATATCGAAGTATTGCCGGGCGTCATAGCTGAAACCCTCCAGCCGGGTGAGGTAATAGGGCGTGATAATCTTGGGCCTCTCGGCGATGACCCGCCCCTCCCGTATCACCGTCTCGTTGGCTTCTTTAACCAGCTCGGAGTAGGTGGGCTCGGTCACCAGGTAGTAGTTGATATTGGTGATGCCGAAGGTCTCCAGGTGCTGCCGGGGCGGCCGCAAAATCTCGGTGTGGCGGGCCGCCTGGGCGATTCTCTCGCTGTCTTTATCCATAGTTATCAATCGATAGCGGCAAGCTCCTGCTTGTACTCACCGAGCAGCTTCAGGTATTGCGCCTCCAGCTGGGCCTGCACCCGCTGCCATTCATCGAGGAACTGGGGCTGTTTTTCCACGTCGATGTTCACATTGGCGTCAACGCCCGTCTGCTGCCGGATGGCCTGCTTTATCCTGGCCCGGAACTCGGCCTTAAGCGATTCGTAAGCCTGCTTCTTCTGCTGGGTGCCCTGCTGGGTATAGTGGTCGAGGATATTCCTTATCCGGCTGAAGACGTTCTCCACGGCCACCCTGTCGTTTTTCAGGGCTTTCAGCCCTTCCATGGCCTTTTTGTTGTTCTTGCGGGCGGCGTCATTGCGGGGCAGGGAAATATTCCTGATGAGGATACCGTTCACGGCGGCGGCGACGTGTTTCCGGGCCTTTTCATCGTACCTGGCCACCTCGCTGACGAGGTTAGAGTTCTCCCTCAGGTAGCGGGCGGCCAGCTTCTCGCCCTCCGGCCCGTACTTCCAGCCGAGCTTCTCTTCTTCGGTCGCCTCGCCGATCTGCGCCAGCTTTTCCCGGGCTATTTCGGCGGCGGTCTTAATTTCACCCATCTGCTTCCTCCGGGTATTCCCGTGTCAATCGTCCAGCTTTAAATATTATACAACAACTCGGGTGGGTCAGAAAGGCATATATGTTAAAAAGCCAGACGGATTAAAAAATCGCCGTTGTTGTCAGAAGAACGCAATCTTGTTATCATTTACTAAAGATGCATATCGTCTGCTGCGTCAAGCAGGTCCCGGATACCGCCCAGGTCAAGATTGACCCGCATACCAACACCCTGGTCCGCTCCGGGGTGGAGTCAATCGGCAACCCTTACGACCTCGTGGCGGTGGAGGCGGCGGTGCGGCTCACGGAAAAACACGGGGGGCAGGTGACGGTCGTTTCCATGGGACCGCCCCAGGCGGATGCTGCCCTGCGGGAGTGCCTGGCCCTGGGGGCGAAGCAAGCCTTCCTCCTGGCCGACCGCGCCTTTGCCGGGGCGGATACCCTGGCCACCGGCTACACGCTGGCCAGGGCCATCGAGAAGATTGCGGCGGCGGAGCCGGTCGACCTGGTGATGTGCGGCAAGCAGGCCATCGACGGCGATACCGCCCAGACCGGCCCCGGCACGGCCACCCGGCTCGGCTATACCCTGTTTACCTACGTTTCCGAAATTATCAGCCTCGACCCGGAGAAGAAGATTATCCGGGTGAGGCGCGAGGTGGAGGGGGGCAGCGAGATTATCGAGGGGCGGCTGCCGGCGCTGCTGACCGTGGAGCTTACGCTGGCCGTCCCTCGCTACGCCTCGTTCCCGGAGCTGCTGCGCTCACTGAGGCAGGAGGTGAAGACCTGGGGCGCCGCGGACCTGGACATCGCACCGGAACGGCTCGGTCTGAAAGGCTCGCCCACCTCCGTCAGGGAAATCTTCGCCCCGCCCGTCCGCACCGGCGGCCCGGTCTTCGATATCTCCGGGGATAAGGGTAAGGCGGTAACCGACTTCCTGGACGCTTTCTTCAAACAGGAAGGAAAGCTGCTGGAAGAGCTGCCGCTCAAGGATAAAGGATAGCCATGCCCAAGAACAGCCAGGGCCGGGATATCGCCGAGATTATCCCGGACAAGTGTATCGGCTGCCAGCTATGCGTCGGGGAGTGCCCCGTCAGCGCCATCGAGATGAAGGACGGGGTCGCCCA
>MGNX01000022.1 GCA_001796935.1 Chloroflexi bacterium RBG_16_60_22 | reverse complement strand
CATGTCCAGGTTCATGAACCGGCGGCACCGTGAAAACTGGCCGAAAGCTATCCTGGCCAGCTACACCGTACCGGAGGTAAGGGAAATCCTTCAGCGGTCAAACCTCAGCCACTACCGGGTTCGCAGCGACTTTGTTTTCATCGATTTATGTATTGAATCGGCCGGAACGGGACCGGGGAGGGGAGGGGAAAGCTGATGGATGAGCAGACGTGTTTTTGCCAGCAATGCGGGAACGTGTTCAGGCTCCGCGGGCTGGAGAAAGAGTCAATATGCCCGCGGTGCGGCAGTGCCCGAATTACGGAATTACCCTCCTGGGCGCCGGCCGGCCTTGTTTTAAGTGAAGCTCCGCTCGAGTGGGAATACGAATGTCAGTCGTGCCGCCATGTCTTCAAACTGCCGGTACCCGCCAGCCCTTCAAAGGAGAAGGAAATAACCTGCCCCGCCTGCGGGGCGGCACATATTCACCGGATAACCGCGGCCGGCTCCGCGCCGCTGTATTGCGGCTGATAGCCGCCTGACGGAAGCCGTGAGCTTCCATGCCCGGCGGTGCTCGATTATCTAACCTGTTGCCTTCTCGGCGGCGGCGCTCAACCCGGCCAGTCGACCCGTCGTCCAGGCCATGCCGTGGCTGAGGCCGGCGCACATCGTGGGATAGTCAACCGCGTAACGGTTGCCGACGGTATTCCCGGCCAGGTATATCCCCGGGATGACCTTCCGGTCTTCGTCCAGCGGCTGCAACCCGGGGTTGGTGTTCAGTCCGCCGAGGACGACCAGGAACTCCTGCACGACCAAGCCGGCGTAGAACGGGGGTTCTTCGATGGTGGTCAGCCGGTCGGGCCGCTTGCCGAAGTCCAGGTCTTTCCCCAGCCTGGCCAGCTCGTTGTAACGGTCCACCGTGGCCCGTAGCGCCCCGTAGGATACCCCCATCTTACCCGCCAGCTCTTTCAGCGTGTCCGCCTGTATCGCGAAATCGTTAAAACGCCCCCGGATAAAATCAGTCACCTCGTAGAACCGGCCCAGGCCGATGCCCATCCGGGGCAGCTCTTCCGTCCACCTGGCGTCGAAGACCTGCCAGACCCGCTGGCCGGGCTGGCGGACGAGTGAATTGGCGATGTTCTGGCCGGGCACGTCTTCGTTTTCATACCGCGAGCCCTCGGTGTTGACGCGGAGGAAGGGTGTGGAACCCGCCGGCCCCACCGAGGCATGGGACATCGGCGCATGGGGGCCCGGCTCCATCACCGCCCCGATCCACATGCCCATCAGGTGCCCATCCCCCACGTTCAGCGGTTCCGGCGCCCGCCTGAGGTCCTCGTTGCGTACCATGTAGATATTGTTCTTCCGGGCCACTTCCGCCGCAGTGGGGCAGTATTTCTGCATCATGGCGGGATTGCTCCCGTAGTCCCCGGTACACAGCACCACCGCCCGGCGGGCGTTGATTTGCACCTTGTGGCCGTCTTTGTCCCGGGCGATGACCCCGGTCACCCGGCCCTTACCCCGTCGGAGGAGTCGCACCGCCCGGGTCCGGTAGCGGATATCCACGCCGAGCTTCAGGGCACGTTTCTCCGCGCAGTCAAGGGCCAGCTTGTGTTCGAGGGTCTTGTTTCGGCCGTCCGTATGCCAGTGGCCGACCGGGAACTCCTTGTAGTATTCCGTCTTCAAATCGAAGGCGGCCGGGCGCGGCCACTGGTACATCACCGTCCGGACGCCTTCCGGTTCGGTCATGTCCATCAGCCAGTCCATCACGGCCCCGCTGTGGTCGGCCCACAGCCTGATTAAGCGCTGGTCGGGCTTGTTGCCTCCCCACTTCATCAGCTCCAGGATGACCTCGTCCTTATCGACCTCGATACCCAGTTGTTTCTGCAGCCGGCTATCGATGGCGGCGATGATGCCGCCGCTCCACCGGTAGGTGGTGTGCTTGTCAATCTGGATTACCCTGGCGCCCGCCTCGGCGGCGGACAGGGCCGCGGCCTTCCCGGATGTCCCCGCGCCCACCACCACCACGTCCGCGGTGAACGTTTCCCTGATTTCCTCCGCCGGCACGGGGGGAGGCTCTATTTCAAAGGAATCTCTCTTGCCATTTACCACAATCATTCTCCATTCACGTAGAAATTCTTACTATGCATATTATGATTTTTTGCGGTCGCCTTGCAAGTTGCGGGAGTTTCCGGGCGCTACCCCGTTATCTTGATATGTCGATGAGCTAAGTGCTAGACTGGGCTGACATGGCCAAGGCCAGGCGGACAAAGAGCGACCATATGACCATCCACGACCTCCCCGTGGCCGACCGGCCCCGGGAGAGGCTGCAGCGGCTCGGGGCGGAGGCCATGTCCGCCCAGGAGCTCCTCGCCCTGATTCTGGGGAGGGGCATCTCCGGGGAATCGGTGATGGTGACCGCGCAGCGGCTCCTCAGCGAGTTCGGCAGTCTCAAGGGAGTGGCCGCGGCCTCCCTCGAGCAGCTGGCCACGGTGCGCGGCATCGGCATCGCCAAGGCGGCCCAGATAAAGGCGGCCGTGGAGCTTTCCACCCGCATCGACGGCTATTCGGAATCGACCGGCAAGACTGTTGTCCAGACGCCGGAGGACGTGGCCTCCCTGGTGCGGGGCCGGCTCAGGGACAAGAAGAAGGAGTATTTCCTGGCGATACTGCTCGATACCCGGAACCGCCTGATAAGGGTGGCCGAGGTCTCCGTCGGCAGCCTGGACAGCAGTATCGTTCACCCCCGGGAGGTGTTTAAAGAGGCGATATCCGCCAGCGCGGCCTCGGTCATCTTCGTCCACAACCACCCCTCCGGGGATACCGAGGCTTCCCCGGACGATGTGAACCTGACCAAGCGCCTGGCAGAGGCGGGGGAGATTGTCGGCATCGACGTCCTCGACCACATTATCATCGGCGGCCGGAGCCACGTCAGCCTGAAGAGAGAAGGGCTGTTCTGAAATATAAATTGTGAGCTATGCACTCCGGGTGGGAAACGCATAGCTCACTATAATAAAGGAGGTCACACAGGCCAGCCCCTCTCCTGTGTGCTATTGAAGGGTGTGGGCGGTTACCGCTCTATTTCAAATTAATCGCCTCCCGGCTGAGTTTATCTATCTTCTGTTCAAGCTCCGGTTTTATCTCGATACCCAGCAGCTGCAATCTTTTTACCACATCTTTAGATTTTGTCCTGTTTTGCTTGATGAATTCATAGATTGTCTCCCTGCCAAGCGGCGTGAGCTCAAAACCGGTTGAATTATGTCCTTTAAGGTAGCCGCGGTTTGCCAGGGAGTTGTACAGGTAGCCGATGTACTCGCCGGTGATGTCCATGGGACGGGTCAGCAGTTTTTTCCCCGATTTTTTGTTCACGACGATAGCCATGAGTATTATCATTTCGCTGGGCAGCATGTTAATTCTCCTCTACTTAAGTGTCATAAGACATACAATAGCATAAAAAGTGACAAATGTCAACTTTAATTTAGCTAATGCTCATCGGTGTTTGTTTTGAGGGGGGTTTTTATCGGGCTAGGTCAGGTCCTTGAGGAACCGGCGGGCAAAATAATGGGCCAGAGAAAGGACGATGCTGCTGGAGATTACGGCAATCATCACGCCGGGGGAAAATCCGGTCGCGGCCACGCCCAGGGCGGTGCCGCTGGCGGGGGGATGCTCGAAGTTCAACGCCACCATCAGGCAGATGGAAATTCCCACGGCCAGGGCCAGGATGCCTATATAGGCCAGGGGTGAAGATTGGGGAATTAATGCGCACAGGGAGCCGGAAACTAACCCGATGATATGCCCGCCGATAACCCGGCGCGGCATGGCGGTGATATTCCGTGGCATGGTGCAGACTATAAAGGCGGTAGAACCGATTGACGCGATGACAACTACATGTTCCAGGTTCAGGAGCAACAGGACGATAAAAACGACGATGGCCGCGATGAAGCTCTGGTAAAGGTAGTTCTTCCAGAGTACCGGGAATGCCCCGTATATTTTCATCCAGCGCCGTTTCAGGTAGGCCGGAATTTTCCCGGGCATCTTCGCACTCACCTCTTTTTCAATCCATGTTATTATAATACGTATCAGCTTGGCGGGTCTATCGTGCACCGGGGAGGGGTTTATGTTATATTGAGATTAGAAAGGTAGTCCGCCGTGCCGGGTCGTGCCGTGAAAAGATTCCTGTGGGTATTCCTGGTATTTTTACTGCTGTCCAGTATGCCGCTGGCCGGCTGCGCGGCACCGCAAACGGCCCCGGCCGCCATCGGGAACGGCGTTCTCAAGCTGTACGGCATCGACCCCATTACGCTTGACCCGGCCGTGGCCGCCGAGGCGACCTCCCACGAGTACATCTCCCAGATATTCGGCGGGCTGCTGCGGCTCGACGATAAACTGGAACCGGCGCCGGACATCGCCGCGCGGTGGGATGTGAGCCGGGACGGCCGTACCTATACCTTTCACCTCCGGGATGACGTCCGCTTTCAGGATGGGCGGGGCGTGACCGCCGCTGACTTCAAGTACTCCTGGGAGCGTGCCTGCGACCCCGCTACGGGGTCGAACGTCGCCGGCACCTACCTGGGGGATATCGTCGGGGTTAAGGATGTCCTGGCGGGCCGTGCCAGAGAAATCAGCGGCGTCAGGGTGGTCGGCGATTATGTCCTGGAGGTTACCATCGACGCCCCCAAGTCTTACTTCCTGTCCAAGATGACCTATCCCACCAGCTACGTGGTGGACAGGAACAACGTGGCCGGGGGTCGGGAGTGGTGGCGGCACCCCAACGGCACCGGGCCGTTCAAACTCCGGGAATGGGAGAAGGAAAACCGGCTGGTGCTGGAGAGGAACCAGGATTACTATGGCCAGGTAGCCGGGATAGAGTCGGCCGACTTTCAGCTCTGGAGCGGCGTGCCGATGCGGATGTACGAGACCGGCGATATCGATGTTACCGGCGTTTCCGCGTCCTATATCGACCGCGTTACCGATAGGAGCGGCCCCTTCTACGACCAGCTCAAGGTGGAGCCCGAGCTGAGCTTCGGCTTCATCGGTTTCAACGCTACCCGCCCGCCCTTTAATGACGCCAATGTGCGGAGGGCATTCACCCTGGCCATTGACAAGGACAGGATAATCGCGCTGGTATTCCGTAACCTGGTGCGGCGGGCCGACGGCATTCTGCCCCCCGGCCTCCCCGGCTTCAACGAGAACCTGGCCGGCCTGGACTACGATGTTGAAAAGGCCCGGGAGCTGATTGCCATGTCGAGCTACGGTACCGTGGCCAACCTCCCCCCCATCACCATCACCACCTCCGGCTACGGGGGGCTGATATCGCAGGACCTGGAGGCCATCATCACCCAGTGGCGGGACAACCTGGGGGTGGACGTCAGCGTGCGCCAGCTCGAGCCGGAGAGGTTCCTCTATAATCTCAAGAAAGAGAAGGACGATATGTTCGCCATGGGCTGGGTGGCCGATTACCCTCATCCGCAGGACTTCCTGGACGTGCTGTTCCGCACCGCCGCCGAGAACAACTTCGGCGAGTACGGCAGCACCGCGGTGGACGACCTGCTGGATAAAGCGGCGGTGGAGGCGGAAAGCGACCTCTCCCTGGAGATTTACCGGGAGGCGGAGCAGCGGCTGGTGGACGATGCCGCCTGCCTGCCGCTGTGGTTCGGGCAGAACTACTACCTGGTCAAGCCTTACGTGCAGGGCTACCAGCTCAACCCGATGGGCCTCGCCCAGCTGAACAAGGTGAAAATCACCAAAGACTAAGGTGGCGGAGGGGGTGGGATTCGAACCCACGGTCCCCTTGCGGGAACAACGGTTTTCAAGACCGTCACCATAGGCCACTCGGACACCCCTCCGCGCGGAAAAAGGCTACAGAGTATTATACCCTGAAGCCGGGCAAAATTCTACGCCTGGCGTGTTTTATAGCCTGACTTCTTAATTACCTCACCCCTTTTCCTCCCCCTCCCGTCACTCTGGCGAAGGCCAGAATCCAGGTTTCACCTCACCCCCTGTGTACCCCTCTCCAGCCAGGTTCATACTTCCAACCCGCTAAATCATTTGGTCGGAGAGGGGGATAAAAAAGAAAGAGGGGCGGTGGCCCCTCTTAGACACCCCATAACCGTCATTCTGAGGAGTCCCGATGAATCGGGACGACGTGAGAATCCGGAGATGGGGCGGGGCTTCTCACTTAAATAAAGGGAGACAATGCTTCCAGAACAATGGGTCGTCTCCCTTTCGTAAAGGGAGAGTAAGAGGGATTTCTCAGCGGGCTAAGCCGCGGACGCCGCGAGGGTGGCTCGGGTGGGAATAGATAACAACCGGGGGGTGGGGTGGGTTGCCCGCCTTGACAATTGCGTTTACGGGGGGTATAACTGGGGTGAAAATCTTCGGGCGGGGGAGAGAAAAAATCACCTGCCTGCGGAGGGTCGGCCATGACGAGTCATTCTTACGAGTACCGGTTGCTGGTGGAGTATGTCAGTCCCCGGGAGGCGGGGCAGTTTCCCCACTTCACTCATATCGAAGACCAGGAAGGCCTGACGAGGACATTGAACGATGTATTCCAGCACCTGCCGGAGTCCATCCCCGAGGGCTGGGAAGTGAATTCCCACAACGTCACCGTCTCGCGGAACACGCTCATCATCACGGTGCTCCTGAGAAGGCGGGTAACGGGGGAGCCGGCGGCGTCCGTGTACTAAACGGCCGTCAAACGCGGATATTTACCACTGGTTGACCACGATGCCGCCGGTCACGGTGTCCTGACGGTTACTCCCACTGCCGCGATTCACGGTCGAGTCTCAGGAACCGGCGGTGGAGATACTCGATGTGACCGCAGTTGACGCAGAGCTTGTAGAAGCCGAGCTTCCTGTCCTCCTGGAAGACGGTGGCGCCCTGGCAGGCAGCGCAGCCATCGCTCTCCACGGCGACCGTCTCGACGGCTACAATCCCGGTAGTCTCTTCGGCTTTGGTCCTCACGCCGCTACCCCCCGTAGTCGTGTTACGATGGGAACCCTCTAAATATTATCGTATTGACCATCGGGGGAATAGCGGGTTTACCCTCATTTTTGGCTCAGGCCAGCACCAATTCTGCGGCGGTGCCGGCGGCTAGCCCTGCCGCTTTCTTATCTTCTCCGCTTCTTTGGCGATGGCTTCCGAGCTGGACATCCCCGGGAAGACGAACACTCCCAGGAAGTGGAAGATGAGGCCGATGCCCCAGCCGCCCAGCGGAAAGAGGAACCAGGGGAACCCCCGGCCGGAGGCGTAGGCCCATATCAGTATCAGGATGGCATTGACGATGATATAGGCGGCGAGGTGGCCGTAAAATCCCCTCTTTTCCTCGACGCGTTTCTTGGCCTCTTCGTAGATTTGCTCTTCGGTCATCTTGAAGTTCATACATTAACCTCCCCGGGCGCGGCTATTCCTTCGGCCGCCGCCTCAGCTCGAAGACATTATTGACCCCGGCGTCCGGGCAGGCCATGGTGACGACGTCCGGCTCGTCCTGCCAGGGGAAGGTGGCCCCGTAGCGGAAGCCCATGAGGACGGGGTACATGGCGTTGAAGGCCAGGGAGCACATGCCCTCCGGCGTCCGGTAGTCGAAGACCCACTCGTCGCCGATTTTATGGCCGATGTGGCAGGGGTTCCGGTTGCCCACCAGCTTGATGGTGACGATGTACCTTTGGGTTTTCACGCTACTTTATCACCTCGGTGGCCATGTAAGGCCGCAAGACCTCCGGCACGTTTATAGAGCCGTCGGCGTTCTGGTAGTTCTCCAGCACGGCGATGAGGATGCGGGGCAGGGCCAGGCCGGAGCCGTTGAGCGTGTGCACGTACTGGGGCCGGGCATCCGGGGCGGGGCGGTAGCGGATATTGGCGCGCCGCGCCTGGAAATCGGCGCAGTTGGAGCAGGAGCTGACCTCCAGCCACTCGCGGCAGCCGGGCGCCCAGACCTCGATGTCGTAGGACTTGACGGCGGCAAACCCGAGGTCACCGGTGCAGAGCTGCAAAATGCGGTAGGGCAGTCCCAGCCGGCGGCAGACCTCCTCGGCGTTGGCCAGCATCTTCTCCAGCTCGTCGTCGGACTTCTCCGGCTCGGTGAACTTGTAAAGCTCCACCTTGTCGAACTGGTGGCCGCGCTTGATGCCACGCGTGTCCTTGCCGGCGGACATCTTCTCGCGGCGGAAGCAGGCAGTATAGGCGACGTAGTGGCGGGGAAGGTCCTCCCTGGCCAGGATTTCATCGCGGTGGAGGTTGGTCAGCGGGATTTCCGCCGTGCCCACGAACCAGAGGTCGTCCTCGACGTCGTGGTAGATATTATCGACGAACTTGGGGAGCTGGCCGGAGCCCACCATGCACTCGCGCTTGACCATGAAGGGAGGGTATATCTCCCGGTAGCCGTGCTCGGTGACGTGGAGGTTGAGCATGAAGTTGATGAGAGAACGCTGGAGGCGGGCGCCGGGCCCCTGGAGCACGTAGAACCGGCTCCCCGAAATCTTCACCCCCCGCTCGAAGTCGATGATGCCGAGGTCCTCCCCCAGCTTCCAGTGGGGGGCGGCCTCGAAGGCGAAGGTCCTGGGCTCGCCCCAGTTGCGCACCGTGACGTTGTCCCCGGAGTCCTTCCCGACCGGTACGTCCGGGCGGGGGATATTGGGGACCTGTAAAAGCAGCTCCCCCAGCTTCTCGTCGATGCCCCTGACTTCCTCCTCCAGGCCCTGTATCTCGGCACGGAGGGCACGCCCTTTTTCCTGGGCCTTTTCTCTCTCTTTGGAAATCTCCTTGCGCTGCTGGCGCAGGCCGTCCAGCCGGCCGACCTTGCGGCGGCGTTCCGTGTCTAGCTGCAGGACTTCATCCAGTATGGCGGTGTCTTCCCGGCGGTTGGTCAGCGCCTGCCGTACCAGCTCCGGGTCTTCCCTGATTAATTTAAGGTCGAGCATAATCTTTGTCTACCTCACCCCCTCGGTCCCCCTCTCCTATCAAGGAGAGGGGGAGGTATTGGGAAGAGGGGCTGCGCCCCTCTTGGACATCCCCTTTACTGTTTCTCCCTCAGCTGGGGGAATAAAATCACCTCTCTGATAGACGGCTGGTCGGTGAGGAGCATGACCAGCCGGTCGATGCCGACGCCGAGGCCGCCGGTGGGGGGCATGCCGTACTCCAGCGCCAGCAGGTAGTCCTCGTCGATGGTCCACTGCTCTTCGTCGCTGCCGTGGCGCTCCTTCATCTGCTCCGCGAAGCGCTCCCGCTGCTCGAGGGGGTCGTTGAGCTCGGAGTAGGCGTTGGCAATTTCCAGACCGCCGACCACGGCCTGGAAGCGCTCCGCCACCCGCTCTTCCCCCGGCTTGTTCTTGGCCAGCGGGGACATCGATACGGGGTAGTCGATGAGGAAGGTGGGCTGGATGAGCCTGGGGCGGGCGAAGGTCTTGTAAAGCTCATCGACCAGCCTGGCCCAGTTCTTATCGGGGTCGGTATCGACCTTCAGGGAGCGCATCCTTTCCCGCAGGCCGGAGGCGGTGGGGTACTTCACGAAGTCGATGCCGCTGTGCTCCCTGACGGCGTCCCGCAGGGTGACGCGCCGCCACGGCGGCTTCAGTTCGATATCATGTTCGCCGTACTTGATGGCGGTGGCGCCGAGCACCTGCCGGCTGACCCAGGCCACCATCTCCTCCAGCATCACCATCACGTCGGTGTAGTCGGCGTAGGCCTCGTAGCTTTCCAGGAGGGTGTATTCCGGGTTGTGGGTGGTGGAGATGCCCTCATTACGGAAGACGGTGCCAATTTCGTAGATTTTATCAAAGCCCCCGACGATGAGGCGCTTGTGGTGGAGCTCCAGGGCGATGCGCAGGTAGAAGTCGCGGTCGAGGGCGTTGTGGTGGGTGATGAAAGGCGCGGCCAGGGCGCCCCCGGCCGAGGGCTGGAGCACCGGCGTTTCCACCTCGATGAAGCCGCGGCGGTCCATGAACTGCCGGACGGCGCTGATAATCTGGCTCCGCGCCAGGAAGACCTCCCTGACCTCGCTGTTGGCGATGAGGTCGAGGTAGCGCTGGCGGTAGCGCTTTTCGGTGTCGGCCAGGCCGTGCCACTTCTCCGGCAGGGGCTGGAGCGACTTCGCCAGCAGGGAGAAATCGTGGACGGCCAGGGTCGGCTCGCCGGTGCGGGTGCGCAGCAGGGCGCCCCCGGCGCCGATAATGTCGCCGATGTCAAGGTCCTTGAAAAGCTCCCGCTTCTCCTCCTCGAACTGGTCGGTGTTCTGGAAGAGCAGCTGAATTTTACCGGCGCCGTCACGGAGGTCGGCGAAGGAGCTTTTCCCCATCCGCCGGATGGCCGTAATCCGCCCGGCCAGGCTGATTTCTTCTTTTTCCTGCCCGAAGCCGCGGCTCCTGGCCTGCGTGGCGGCCCCCGGTGCCTCGGCGGCTTCCAGCGCGGCGATGGCCTCCCGCGTGGTATGGGTCTGCCGGAAGCGGTGGGGGTAAGGGTCGATGCCCCTGGCCCGGAGCCTTTCCAGCTTCTGCCGGCGCTGCTCGTTGATGTTGTCTAACCGGGACGGCATCTAAAACCCCCGCGAATTAAGAGTGGCTCAAAGCCCACTTTATTATAGGTTATCGGGGGGTCAGGGTAAAGGGGAGAATGTTGTCATTGCGAGGAGCGTTAGCGACGAAGCAATCTGCTAAGCGGCGTTCGGGATTGCTTCGCTTCGCTCGCAATGACGCGAGGGTGGTTAAAGTGAGGGGCGGTACTGCTCCCTCAGCGTCTCCAGCCAGACGGCGGACTTCACCTCTTTTTCCAGGAGGTGCTTGAGGTAGTCGCCGATGAGGCCCTCCAGCTGCCGGTTAAGCTCGGCATCGATTTTCACCCGGCCGGCCGTGGCGAAGTCGCTGCCCTGGAGGAGGCGCAGCACCTTCAGCGTGTTGACCGGGACGGGCCGGGCGAAGGGCACACTCGGGGCGCAGTCCGGGCAGAGCATCCCGCCGGCGGACGGGCTGAATGAATTGACGACCGGCTCTAAAAGTCTGTGGCAGGCGACGCACTGGCGGAGCTGGGGACGGTAGCCGGCGGTATCGAGGAGGCGCAACTCGAAGTAGCGCAGGACGAGGTCTTTGTTGTCCTCGTCGCAGAGGCGTTGCAGGGTATCCAGCGTCAGCTGGAAGAGGGGAAGGTTCTCCTGGTGCTCGGCGGCGAACTGGTTGACCAGCTCGGCGACGTAGAGCCCGCAGGAGGTCAGCCAGAGGTCGCTCTTGAGGGGGAGGAAGCTGTCGATGGTCTGGCCGCCGGTGATGGTATCCAGGTTGCGGCCGCGGGCGAAGGAGACCTGGCTGTGGGTGAGGAGCTCCAGGTGGCCGGCCATTTTGGACTTTGGCTTGCGCAGGCTCCTGGCGAAGCCCTGGATTTTCCCGAGGGAGGGGGTGAAAAAGGTGAGGATGCTGTCCGCCTCCCCCAGC
>MGNX01000021.1:2735-9406 GCA_001796935.1 Chloroflexi bacterium RBG_16_60_22 | reverse complement strand
TAAGAGGGGTGAAACCCCTCTTTCAATTCTTCCCCCGCTCCTTTGACACCTGGCTTTGCCCTAAATGTCATTCTGAGGAACGCAGCGACGCAAGAATCCCCACCGCCCCTGGACCCTTCGCTGCGCTCAGGGTGACATAAATGAAGTACTTTTAAGGCAAAGCGGAGAGGGGAACACAGGGGGTGAGGTAGAATCTGGATTCCCGCTTTCGCGGGAATGACAATAGTTGCGGTTAATTAAAGGAGAGGGGTAAAAAAGACCGGAACAGGCCCTGCTACCGGAGCCGGCTGACGGCCACGTAGATGCCAATGCCAATGCCGACGAGGTCGAAGATGAGCTCGAAAGCGCCGGAGGGGAGGCCGCCGAAGGAGAAGATGCTAACCACATAGCTGACGACCACACCCACGCCCCCCACCACCGCCAGCCAGCGGCCCCGCTTGCGGTTGGCGGAGAAGGAGACCGCCTCACCGACGGCGTAGCCCACGGCAGCGGCCAGCACCAGGTTCAGTAAAAAGAAGTGCAGAATGCCGCCCAGCACTCCCCAGATGAGCCCGGTAACCACGGCGCTCCCCAGTGCCGCGCCGCCGGCCCGGAGGTAATACGTACCGGAGACGCGGAAGGTGGGCAGCCTGTAGAGCCTGGCGCATTCCCGGCAGCGGGCCCCCACCGGGGTCTGTACCATGCACCGCGGGCAAATCGGCTTGCCGCACTTGCCGCAGCACAGGTTCGTCTCAACGTCCGGGTGAGTTGCGCACTTCATCGGCCTATTCCGATTCTTCCCAGAGTTCCTCCGGGGTGGCGGGTGGCTTGGACATCCACGCCTTACGGTCACGGATATCGCGGTCGAAGAGGAGCCGGTTAAAGAACAGGCGGCCCCGGCTGACCGCGGTGACCCCGCCGGACGGCTGGGCGGTGAGCCGCTTGATGACGACCACCAGGAAGATAGCCAGGAAGGCCAGGGAGACGGCCGCCTGCCGGTGGAATACCCAGCTCATAATGGGCAGCGAGGTAACGCTGAAAAAGACCGGCAGGGGGGTGGTGCGGATAAAAAGGGTGACCACGATTACCGCGCCGACGGCGATAACCGAGGGCCACGGTGATATATCGTTGATGGCGGGGAGGATAATGACGATGCCCAGCAGGGTGGCGATGCCCCTCCCACCGTGAAAGCGCAGAAAGACCGGCCAGTTATGCCCGACGATGGCCGCCAGGCCCACCACCAGCTGCTGCCCGACGTCCAGTCCCTGTGTCTGGGCAATCCCGACCATCATCATGCCCTTGAGGAAGTCCCAGATGCCCACGGCCAGCCCGAGCTTCCGGGAGGTGGTCCGCCACAGGTTGCCCCCGCCCACCTGGCGGGTGCCCTCCTTGCGGAGGTCGATGCCGCGCGACCGGGCGACCAGGTGGGCCGTCGGCGCCGAGCCGAGCAGGTAGGCGATGATGATTAAGACAATCCAGATAGTCATCAAGCTCCTTTAAGGGCCGGCCGGTTTCAGCGACCGCGCTTCGGCCAGGGCGATGAGCTTATCGGCCGCCTCCCGGGGCACGTCCACGCTGCCGACCATGGCATCGCGGCTGTCGTCGATGCCGTGGTAGTCGCTGCCGCCGGTGGCGATGAGTCCGTACCTCCCGGCGAGCTCGAGCATGGCCTCCGTCTGCTCGGCGGTCTGCTCCTTGTAGTAGGCTTCGATGCCCACCAGGCCGGACTTTTTCAGCGCCGCAATCATGGGCTCCGGCTCGCCGACGGTGAAGGGGTGGGCCAGCACGGGCAGTCCCCCTGACTTCACGACGAGCTCGACCGCTTCCGCCGGTGTCATCTTCTCGCGCTCGACGTAGGCCGGGCCGCCGTGCCCGATGTACTTATCGAAGGCCTCCTCGAAGGTGCTGATATAGCCCTTCTCCAGCATCGCCAGGGCGATGTGGGGTCGGCCGATGGAGCCGTCGCCGGCGATTTCCTGCACCCGGGACCAGTCGATATCGATTCCCAGGCCGGCCAGCTTAGCGACCATCCCCCTCCCCCGGCCCAGCCGGGAGTGGCGGAACTTCTCCAGCGCCGCCTTCAGCATGTCGCTGGTGTAGTCGATGAAGTACCCCAGGACATGGGCCTCGCCGTCGGCAAGGTCGGTGCTGATTTCCACGCCGGGGATGAGCCGGAGCCGGGGAAAGGCCGCCGCGGCTTTCAGGGCGGGAGCCACGCCATCCACGGAATCGTGGTCGGTCAGGGCGATGACCCTCATGCCCAGCCCGGCCGCCCTGGCCACCAGCTCCTCCGGGGTGAGCCGGCCGTCCGAGGCGGTGGAGTGGAGGTGCAGGTCGAACCGGCTCACGGCGCTTCCATCTCCCGGTAGATACGCTCGATGGCGGTGGCCCGGCCGGTATTTTCGTCCACCGCCACCATAACGGCGTTGAGCAGCGGCTTCCCACCGCCCACCGAGAGGCGATGGGGCATCATGGTGAGAAAACGCTGGATGACCGACCCCACTTCGTCGCCGATGACCGAGTCTTCCGGCCCCGTCATGCCGATATCGGTGACGTAGGCGGTGCCTTCGGGCAGTATCCGCGTATCGATGGTACCGACATGGGTATGGGTGCCGAGAACGGCGCTGACCCGGCCGTCCAGGTAGCGCCCCAGGGCCACCTTCTCCGAGGTTGCCTCGGCATGGAAGTCCACGATGATTACCGGCGGCCTGGGGTCCAGCCCTTCCAGCAGTTCGTCCATGGCCCGGAAAGGGCAGTCGTAGCTGTTCATGAAGGTGCGGCCGATGAGGTTCACCACCAGGGCGCGGCCGGCCACCAGGTAGCCCCTTCCCGGTACGCCGGCGGGATAGTTCAGCGGGCGCAGGATGGGCATATTGCTGCCAAGGTAGGGGATAATCTCTTTCTGGGCCCAGATATGGTTGCCGGAGGTGATGACGTCAACGCCGTCATCCAGCAATTCCCGGGCCGTGCCCTCGGTGAGGCCGAAGCCGCCGGCCACGTTCTCGCCGTTAGCAATAACCAGGCTGGCCCGGTACTGCTTGCGCAGGCCGCCCAGAAAATGGTGCACGGCCTGCCGTCCCGGCCGGCCAATGATATCGCCGATAGCCAGTATATTCATCTTTCTAACCCCGTCATTGCCAGCGAAGCGAAGCAATCCCTTGGCCCATGCGAGATTGCCGCGTCGCCCTTCAAGGAAGGGCTCCTCGCAATGACAACCCTTTTTCGTCATCCTGGCGAAAGCCAGAATCCAGCCGCTCCTTGTCCCCTCCCCTGGATTCCAGCCGGCGCTGGAATGACATTACGGGGGAGCCCCTCTTTACTCCCTACTTGGCGTAGTCCACCGCACGGGTCTCCCGGATGACGGTGACCTTTATCTGCCCCGGGTAGTCCAGGGTCTCTTCCACCTTCTTTACGATGTCCCGCGCCAGCCGCATCGCTCCCAGGTCGTCGATGGCCTCCGGCTTGACCAGGATGCGCACCTCGCGCCCGGCCTGGATGGCGTAGGACTTCTCGACGCCCTTGAAGCTGTCGGCGATGTCTTCCAGCGCCCGGAGTCGCTTGAGGTAGTTCTCCAGGGACTCGCGCCGGGCGCCGGGGCGGGCGCTGCTGATGGCGTCGGCCGCCGAGGCGATGTACCCCCAGACGCTCACGGACGGCGTCTCCATGTGGTGCTCGGCGACGCCGGCGAGGACCTCCGTCGATTTCTCCCACTGCTTGACGAGGTCGGCGCCGATGGCGGCGTGGGTGCCCTCCACCTCGCGGTCCACCGCCTTGCCGATGTCATGGAGCAGGCCGGCCTTCTTGGCGGTGTTGACGTTGGCCCCCAGCTCCGAGGCAATCATGCCGGCCAGGTAGGCTACCTCCATGCTGTGCTCCAGGGCGTTCTGCCCGTAGCTGGTGCGGTACTTGAGCCGGCCCAGCAGCCTGACGAGCTCCGGGTGGAGCTGGACCCCCAGCTGCATGGCCGCCTGCTCGCCGGCGTTCTGGATATCGGCCTCGACCTCCTCCCTGGCCTTGTTGGCCATCTCCTCGATGCGTGCCGGGTGAATGCGGCCGTCGAGGATAAGCCGGTTCAGGGCGACGCGGGCAATCTCCCGCCGGACGGGGTCGAAGCTGGATATCGTCACCGCCTCCGGGGTATCGTCGATAATCAGGTCAACACCGGTGGCCTGCTCCAGGGCGCGGATGTTGCGGCCCTCGCGCCCGATGAGTCTCCCCTTCATCTCGTCGTTGGGGAGGGGGACCACCGAGACGGTGGTCTCGGCCACCGCGTCCGAGGCGCTGCGCTGGATGGCCAGGGCCAGGATTCCCTGGGCTTTCTCGTCGGACTCCTCTTTCAGCTTGGCCTCCCACTGGCGGAGACGGCGCGAGGCTTCGTGCTGGAGCTCGACCTCCATGGCGTCGAGCAGGGTCTGTCTCGCCTCCGTGCTGGACATGCCGGAGATAAGCTCAAGCTGCTTGAGCTGCTTGTCCTTGAGGTCGCCGAGCTGGCCGCGGGTATTTTCAATTTCCTTTTCTTTGTTGGTCAGGTTGCGCTCACGCTGCTCGACGCCTTCCATCTTGCGGTCCAGGGTCTCATTCTTCTGGTTGAGGCGGTTTTCCTGCCGCTGCAGCTCGACGCGCCGTTCACGGTAGTCGGCATCGGCCGAGGCCTTGATGCGCTTGCCTTCTTCCTGGGATTCCTGGAGGATGTTCTTGGACTCGTTCCTGGCTTCGGCGACCATCTTGGCGGCTTTCCTCTCGGCGATGCGTAACTGGCGGTTGAAGACCAGACGCCGGGAGAGAAAGGCGGCCATGCCGCCGAGCACCACGCCGATGATTAAGATGAAGAAGAGGGCAACTAATTCAATGGTGCCTAGCGTTATCAT
Source organism: Chloroflexi bacterium RBG_16_60_22 (assembly GCA_001796935.1). Classification (GTDB taxonomy): domain Bacteria; phylum Chloroflexota; class Dehalococcoidia; order Dehalococcoidales; family RBG-16-60-22; genus RBG-16-60-22. The sequence continues at coordinate 4,559 of MGNX01000021.1, read as the reverse complement.
CTCTACCTCCCCCCTTTCTTTAATAAATGGATATTTTTACTGTTTTCGGTAACCCCGCCCCCTTTTCCCTGGAGCGGGTGCGTAATCATATTATGCGGGCAGCTGTCCGGACGCCCCGACCTCCTGCCAGACCCTGGCTACGGTATCGCTGATGACATCGTAGCCGAAGCCGCGGCGGCCGAGGTATGCCCCCAGCCGGCGGCGGAAGACCGGGTAATCGGCCGGGGAGAGACGCCGGGCCTGGCGCAGGGCAGCCCGGTAGGCGCAATCGCCATCGTCCAGCTCCCCGACGACCTGCTCGATGATGTCGCTGTCCAGTCCCTTCCGCTGCAGTTCCAGGCGGGTGAGCCGCCGGCTCCGCGGGCTGAAGGTCTCCCGGTTCTCTTTCCAGAAACGGGCGAAGGCGATATCGTCCACCAGGCCCTGCTCCTTCAGCCTGGCAAGGGCTTTCTCCGTGCCGCTGCCGTCAAAGCCGTGCTTGAGGAGCCGCTGCCGTACCTCGGCCTCGCTGCGGGGGCGGTGCCCCAGGAAGCGGATGGCCGTGTTAAGGCACCGCTGGTAGCGGTCCGTCCCGGTCAGCGCCTCCCGGCGCTCTTCGGTCAGCTCCTGGCCCACCTTGAGTCCCTCCTTGAGGGCCACCTCCGCCAGCAGGCTCAGGGTGAACCGGCCGTCAAGGAAGACGTTCACCCGTTTCTCCCTTCCTTTTCCCGCCACCAGTCTGGTTATCTTACTCATTAACGGCCACCGTAAAAAACACAAAAGGCTGACGCCCGTGCCTCAGCCTTAACACTTTCCACCGGTCGGCCGGGCTTTTCCAGCCCTGCGCCCTTACTCTTCTTCCGGCGATTCGTGATGAATGGTGCTGGCTGAGGCTCTAATCCGCTCTTCAATTTCCCGGGCGAGGTCAGGATTCTGCTTGAGGTACTGCTTGGCGCTCTCCCTGCCCTGCCCGAGGCGGGTATCACCGTAGGAGAAAAAGGCGCCGGCTTTGCTTACCAGCCCCAGCTCTAAACCGATATCGAGGAGGTTACCCTCTTTGCTGATACCGTGGTCGAACATGATGTCGAACTCGGCACTGCGGAACGGAGGGGCAACCTTATTCTTAACTACCTTAGCCCGGATATGACTGCCTATGGCTTCGTTTCCCTGTTTGATGGTCTCGGCGCGGCGCAGCTCGATGCGGGTGGAGCTGTAGAACTTGAGCGCCCGGCCGCCGGTGGTAACCTCGGGGTTACCGAAGACGATGCCGACCTTCTCCCGGAGCTGGTTGATGAAGACGACCGCGGTCCCGGACCGGCCGATGGCGGCGGCGAGCTTCCGCAGGGCCTGGGACATCAGGCGGGCCTGGAGGCCCATCTGGGGGTCGCCCATATCCCCCTCGATTTCCGCCCGGGGGACCAGCGCGGCGACGCTATCGATGATAATGGCATCGACGGCGCTGCTCCTCACCAGCGCTTCCGTAATTTCCAGGGCCTGCTCGCCCGTATCGGGCTGGGAGATGAGCAGTTCATCAACTTTGACGCCGCAGTTGGCGGCGTAAGAGGGGTCCAGGGCATGCTCGGCATCTATATAGGCAACCGTTCCTCCTTTTTTTTGCGCTTCGGCGATAATATGCTGTGCTAAGGTAGTCTTGCCAGATGATTCTTGCCCGAATATCTCCGTGATGCGGCCCCGGGGTATGCCTCCGATGCCCAGGGCCAGGTCCAGAGCCAGGGAGCCGGTGGGTATAGCTTCTATTGGCGGCAGCGTGGTGGATACCCCGAGCTTCATGATGGAGCCCTTGCCAAACCGCTTTTCAATCTGGCCAATAGCCAGCTCTAACGC
>MGNX01000021.1:0-2609 GCA_001796935.1 Chloroflexi bacterium RBG_16_60_22 | reverse complement strand
TAACGCTTTTTCTCTCTCCGTGGTCATATCTCGCCTCGTCCTGATAATAGCACAAGAGTTTTGTCAAAACAAGTGGCGGACAGGTGACCACGGGATTAACCAATTACCGGAATTTTATAGCTTTCCCCCGTATTATTCGGCGGTGGGTGGCTGGGCGCGCTTGTGGCGGCTGGCGTCCTTCAGGGTCTCAATCCGATTTTTAAGCTCCTCCGGGGCGTCCCCGGTGAGGATATAGCGGTCGAGGGAATCGTAGCTGAGGCCCATCTCCGCCTCGTCGGTCTGGCCCTCCCACAGTCCGGCGGAGGGCGGCTTGGCGATGATTTCCCGGGGGATATCCAGGTGGCGGGCCAGCTCTCTCACCTGCTCCTTGACCAGGTTGCCCAGCGGCAGGATATCCACGCCGCCGTCGCCGTACTTGGTGAAGTAGCCGATGGTCGTCTCGGCGCGGTTGCCGGAGCCGGCTACCAGGTACTGGCGCTGGTTGGCGATGTAATAAAGGGTGACCATGCGCAGCCTCGCCTTGAGGTTGGCGCGGGCCAGCCGGGCAATTCCGGCCTCCGGCTGGTAATCGGGGAGGGTGTCGAGCAGGGTATCGTAGATATTATCCAGGGGCACCTCGGCGGTGGGAATATTGAAGCGGTCCGCCAGGGCCCGGGCATGGGCGCCGTCTTCCGGGAGGCTGTGGCAGGGCATGATGACGCCGAGGGTGTCTTGAGGGAAGGCCCGGAAACAGAGCACGCCCAGCACCGAGGAGTCCAGCCCGCCGCTCAACCCCAGCACCACGCCCCGGAGTCCGGCTTCCGCCACTTTTTCCTTTATCCAGGCTACAAGTCTATTGGCCTGGCTTTCCGCGTCCATTATTTCCTCCTTGGCAGGGTAAGGTTATCAGTAGTATACTGGCTAAAAAACCGCCCCGTCAAAGGGTTGCTATGCCTGCCGATGTTATTCTGAAAAACGCTAACGTCCTCACCATGGACGCCGGCTTCCCCACCGGGGAAATGGTGGCCATTGCCGGCGATAAAATAATGGCGGTCGGGGGCAAAGAGGACGCGGCGTCGGTGGCCGGGGCCGGGACGAGGACAATCGATTGCGGCGGCGGGACGGTGGTGCCCGGCTTCAACGACGCCCACCTCCACCTCTTTTCCCTGGTAAGAAAGCTCCTCAGCATTGACCTCAGCCCGGCGGCGGTGCGGTCGATAGCCGGCATCAAGGAGGCAGTGCGCCGCCGCGCCGCGGAGACCCCGCCAGGGACGTGGCTCAGCGGGACTGACTTCAACGAGTTCTACCTGGAGGAGAAGCGCTTCCCTACCCGCGAAGATATCGACGATGCGGCGCCCGACCACCCCGTGGTGCTGAGCCATCGCTCCCTGCACGCCTGCGTGCTGAACAGCCGGGCGCTGGCGCTGGCGGGCATCACCCGGGAGACCCCGGAGCCGCCGGGGGCCCGCATCGAACGCTACCTGACCTCCGGGGAGCCCAACGGCATCCTCTACGAGATGCTGGGCTACGTGGGGGGGGAGGTCATGCCGCCCCTGGCGGGGCCGGAGCTCGAGGAGGGAATGGCCCTGGCGGACCGGCACCTGCTGGCCTACGGGATAACGTCGCTTCAGGAAGCGACTTACAAGAACGACCCCGCCCGCTGGCAGACCATCGGCGGTTTCAAGGAGTCGGGCAGGCTGCGGAGTCGTGTTTACATGATGGCCGGTGCCGCGGAGTGGGGCAAGTTCCGGGAAGCGGGCCTGGCGCCCGGCTCCGGGAACGGACAGCTAAGGCTCGGGGCGGTCAAGGTGATGCTGACCGGGACCGCTCCGGACTTATATCCGCCGCCGGAGGAGTTGAACCGCCTGGCACTGGAGTGCCACGAAGCGGGCTTCCAGCTGGCTTTTCACGCCGAGGAAGAGGCGGCCGTGGCCGCGGCCGCCGACGCGCTGGAGCACGTTGACGGTCGTTCCCCGGTGGCCGGGCGGCGGCACCGCATCGAGCACGGCGCCGAGTGCCCGCCGCACCTCCTGGAGAGGCTGCGTAAACTGGGGGCGGTTATCGTTACCCAGCCCCCCTTTATCTACTACAGCGGGGAGAGGTACCTGGCCACGGTGGCGCCGGGCCAGCTCCCCTGGCTCTACCGGATAGGGTCGCCGCTGCAACGCGGCGTGGCGGTGGCCGGCAGCTCGGACGCCCCGGTCGTGCCCGCCGACCCGCTGGTGGGGATATACGCGGCGGTAACCCGCCGGGCCGCCTCGGGGCAGGTGCTGCTGCCGGAGGAGCGTATCTCCCCGGAGCAGGCGCTGGCCCTCTATACCGTCAATGCCGCCTTCGCCTCTTTTGAAGAGAATGTCAAAGGTTCGCTGACCCCCGGCAGGCTGGCCGATATCGCCGTCCTCAGCGCCGACCCCACCCGGGTGGAGCCGGAGGAAATAAAGGACATCAGGGTGCTGATGACGATTATCGGCGGGGAGGTGGCCTGGGAGGCGTGATGGACAACATTGATAAAGCTGAAGAAATCGCCGAGGCGCTCCGGCAGGAGCCCTATCACACCCTCACCAACGACTGCATCACGAAGTCGGTACGGTTGAAGCGGCAGTGCTGGGCGCTGGGGATACCGGTAAAGG
>MGNX01000020.1 GCA_001796935.1 Chloroflexi bacterium RBG_16_60_22 | reverse complement strand
TTTACCTTTCCTGAACTCTTCGCTTACCTTAGCCGCCGTCTCCTTATTCCCGAGGATATCGGCGGCGGTCATGGCCATGGCCCGCGCGGCATCGAGCATGATGTCCAGCGCCTTCTCCGTGGCCGCCGCCCTCTCGAACCGCGGCGAATGTATCATGACGCCGCCGGGCGCGATGGCCACCAGCGGCTGGATGGTGGGGACCAGCCGGCTGACGTTGCCCACGTCCGTGCTGAAATTCATCAGGGTCTCGTCTCCCAGCGGTATGCTGCGTCCCAGCGACCTCATATTAAGGCGGAACAGGCCTGCCATGGTCAGGTTGTTGCGCATGGCGGCGTAGTGTTCACCCCACCTGTATTCCAGTTTAGCACCAGTGGCGGCGGCCGCGCCAGCGAAGCAGTTGATGACCTTCTCCTTCAGCTCTTCCAGGTAGGCATCTTCCGCGGCGCGCACGATGAAGGTGGCCGCGGTGTGGGCCGGGACGATATTGGCCGCCTCGCCGCCGTCGGTGATGATGCCGCTGATGCGGGAGTTGTCCCGGATGTGCTGCCGCAGCGAGTTGATGGCGTTATAGGACTGGACCATCGCCTCCAGGGCGTTGATGCCCGCCTCGGGCTGGGCGGCGGCATGGGCCGCCCTACCCCGGAACTCCACCTCCAGGGTCTCGCAGGCCAGGGTATTCATCACTACCCGGTTGCCGCCCCCCGGGTGAGCTATCATCGCCATGTCCACGCCCCTGAAGGCGCCCCGCTCCACCATGATGGCCTTGCCCCCGTAGAGCTCCTCGCCGGGGGTGCCGAAGACCATGACGCTGCCGCCGCAGCCATCCGCCACTTTCTTTGACGCCACGCCGGCGGCGACGGCGCTGGTGGCAATCAGGTTATGGCCGCAGGCGTGCCCCAGCTTGGGCAAAGCGTCATACTCGGCCAGGAAAGCCACCACCGGCCGGCCCCGACCGTACTTTGCGCGGAAGGCCGTCGGCAGGCGGCAGATTCCCCTCACCACCCGGAACCCGTTTTTTTCCAGGTAAGCCGTCAGCACCTCCGCGGCTTGCTGCTCCCGGAAAGCCACCTCGGGGTTATCGTGTATTTTCCGGCTCAATTCCCCGAGCTCGCGGTGGCAGGCGTCGATTTCGGCCCCGATGGCGTCCTTCACTTCCCCGATGTCCAAATCAACCTCCTCCTTCGGCATGAGGCGAAACCTCATGCCATGATAATTATAACCCAGCCCCGCGGTGATTTCTAGGCGGGGTAGAGGGGGTCCTGCCGTTATCCGGCTGATTAGCTTTACCTTTCCCCAACCCCCCTCGTAGATATCTATTCCCACCCGACCGCCCTCGGAGTGAAAATCCCCCTTGCTCCCCCTTTTCCAAAGGGGGACAATACTTTAGACGATGGGTCGTCTCCCTTTATTAAAGGGAGATAGAGAGGGATTTAATCACCCCCACCCTTAAAGGGGGAGTGCGACAGCGAGAGGGGGCACTTTGCCCTAAAAGTGCTTAATCCATGTCACCCTGAGCGTAGCGAAGGGTCTAAAGCGGTAGGGATTCTTTCGTCACTTCGTTCCTCAGAATGACATGTGGGGCAAAGCTGAGAGGGGGACAAAGGGGGTGTGGCACGCACCCCGGCAGGCTTATAAAATAATAAAAACGCGGCCAATTTTAATTCATTTTATCTTGCATCCCTTAAAAAAAAGTGTTATACTCATTCTGGCAAAGTGAAGATTGTAGGGTGTAAAGTGGGTTTGATTCCCACTTTTTTAATTACTGGACTAATTTATTCGGAGGTTAGAATCCGAAGATGAAGAGCGATTTCTTGCTCGCCATAACCCAGCTCTCGGCGGAGAAGAACCTGCCCAAGGATGTGGTCCTGACCGCCGTGGAGGCAGCGCTGGCATCGGCCTACAAGAAGGACAACTTCGCCTCCAGCCAGAATATCGCCGTCAAGATTAACCCCAACAGTGGCAAGGTCGAGGTATGGGCCGAAAAGACCGTGGTGGAAAAACCGGCTGAAGCACGCTTCGAGATTTCCCTGGAAGACGCCAGGAAGCTCAAGGAGGACGCGCAGCTGGGCGACGCCATCATGGTCGAGGCCACCCCGGCCAATGCCGGGCGCATCGCCGCCCAGACCGCCAAGCAGGTCATCCTGCAGCGCCTCCACGAAGCCGAGCACAGTGCCATCTTCGAGGAGTTCGCCGACCGGGAGGGGGAAGTGGTCAGCGGGGTCGTCCAGCGCTTCGAGATGGGGCAGGCCTACATCGAGCTCGGCCGGACCGAGGCCGTACTACCGGCCGCCGAGCAGGTGCGCACCGAGCGTTACCGCATCGGCCAGCGCCTCAAGGTGGTGCTGCTACAGGTGGCCCGCACCAGCAAAGGGCCCCGGGTTATCGTGTCCCGCTCTCACCCGGACCTGCTGCGCCGGCTCTTCGAGCTGGAGGTCCCGGAGGTCTTTAACGGCACCGTCGAAATAAAGTCGATTTCCCGGGAGGCCGGGTTCCGCAGCAAGATAGCCGTGGCCGCCAAGCAGGAAGGCATCGACCCCGTCGGGTGCTGCGTCGGCCTGCGCGGCATCAGGATACAGAACATCGTCAGCGAGCTCTCCGGCGAGAAAATCGACGTCGTCCAGTGGAGCCCCGATACGGCCGCCTTCATCGCCAACGCGCTCAGCCCGGCCCACATCATCAACGTCGAGCTGAACCGGGACGACCAGGCAGCCACCGTCATCGTCCCGGACAGGCAGCTCTCTCTGGCCATCGGCAAAGAGGGGCAGAACGCCCGTCTGGCCGCCAAGCTCACCGGCTGGCGCATCGATATCAAGAGCGCAGCGATGGCCGAGGCTGAGAGGATTGAAGCGTCCAAGACGGCCGCACCCCCTGAAGGGGAGTTAGCGGCCGAAGCCGCGGAGGTCGGCGCCGCCGCGGAGCCGGCCCCCGAGGCGCTGCCTGAAGAAATCATGGCGGAGCTCGAACCGCTGGAGCTGGCCGAGGAGCCGACCGTTGAGGAGGCCGCCGAGGAAGGCGAGCCGGTCGCCGAGGTGGAACTTGTCCCGCCGCCCATCGTGCTCGAACCGGCGGAAGCCGAGGGCAAGCCGCAGCTGCGCTTCGCCGAAGACATCATGGCGCCGCGGCGCGCCAAGGCCCCCGCCAAGGCGGGTAAGACCAAGAAGAAAAAGAAGGGCGCCTACACCAAAGATACCAGCGAGGAAGGCGTGAAGGCCAGGAAGGCCCGCCGCGACTTCACCGTCGAGGAGGATGAAGAGGAATACTAGCCCCCGGCCGGTGCCGCAGCGGACCTGCGTGGCCTGCCGGCAGACCCGGGCCAAGCGCGAGCTCGTCCGCCTGGTGTGCACCCGCGGGGGTGACATTGAGATAGATACCTCCGGTAAAAAGGAGGGGCGGGGCGCCTACCTCTGCCCGGACCCGGGGTGCTGGGAAAAGGCGCTGCGGGGCAGGCAGCTGGAGCATACCCTGCGGGGCAGCCTGACGGCGGCCAACCGTGAAAGGCTTGCCCGGCAGGGGCAGGAGCTGATTAAAGGAGCTGAATAGTGGCCAAAGCCAGCAAACAGGAAAATACCGTCGAGCCCAAGGCGGAAAAAGCCGCCAGGGAACCGGCCAAGCCCAAGGTGCCGGTGATAAATATCCCGCGCTCCGTGGGTGTGCGGCAACTGGCCGACCTCCTGCAGGTGGACTCCATCCAGATTATCAAGCAGCTGATGCGCAACGGCATCATGGCCAACATCAACCAGATTATCGACTACGATACGGCCGCCCCCATCATCACCGGGCTCGGTTTCCAGCCGCACCTCCAGCCGCTCAAGGAAAAGCAGCTGGCCACCGCCGCCGAGGAGAGCAAGAAGCTCAAGAAGCTCTACACCGCCGAGGCGGAGAACCTCCAGCCGCGGCCCCCGGTGGTAACGGTCATGGGGCACGTCAACCACGGCAAGACGAAATTGCTCGACGCCATCCGGCAGACCAACGTGGTGGACTCCGAGGCCGGCGGCATCACCCAGCACATCGGCGCCTACCAGGCCACCATCAGCGGCCAAAAGATTACCTTCCTGGATACCCCCGGCCACGAGGCCTTCACGGCGATGCGGGCCCACGGCGCCAACATCACGGACATCACCATCCTGGTGGTGGCCGCCGACGACGGCGTGATGCCCCAGACCATCGAGGCGATTAACCACGCCCGCGCCGCCGAGGTACCCATCGTGGTGGCCATCAACAAAATCGATAAAGAAAACGCCAACGTCAACCTGGTAAAACAGCAGCTGGCGGACGCCGGTCTCGTCCTGGAGGAATGGGGCGGGCAGACCGTCGGCGTGGAAATCTCCGCCAAGGAAAAAATCGGCATCCCGGAGCTCCTGGAGAGCGTGCTCCTGGTGGCGGAGATGGAAGAGCTCAAGGCCAACCCCAACCAGCCCGCCGCCGGGGTCGTCATCGAAGCGGAGATGGACAAGAACCGCGGGCCGCTGGCCACGGTGCTGATACAGACCGGTACTCTCAAAGAGGGTGATACCGTCGTCGTGGGCCGCACCTGGGGCCGCGTGAGGGCCATGTTCAACGATATCGGCAAACGCATCAAGAAGGCGGACCCTTCCACCCCGGCCGAGGTGCTCGGCCTGAACAGCGTACCCTTCGTGGGGGACACCCTCAGGGCCGTCACCGACGAGCGCCACGCCCAGGCGCTGGTAGCCAGGAACATCGCCGAGGCGGAAAAATCCGCCGCCCGGGGCGAGAAGTCCGTCAACCTCAACACCCTCTACGACCAGATAAGCGCCGGGAAGATGAAGGAGCTCAACGTCATCCTCAAGACGGACGTCCAGGGCAGCATCGAACCGATAAGGGGCCAGCTGGAGCAGCTGGCGACGGAAGAGGTCAAGGTCAGGATTATCCATGCCGCCACCGGCAATATCAGCGAGAGCGACGTCATGCTGGCGACGGCCTCCAGGGGTCTCATCATCGGGTTTAACGTTACCGCCGACGAAGGCGCGCGGCGGCTGGCCTCCGCCCGTACCGTGGACATCCGCTTCTACGACGTGATTTACACCCTCGCCGACGACATCAATAAAGCGCTTAAGGGCATGCTGGAGCCAACCTTCGTCGAGGTGATTGACGGCACGGCGGAAGTCAGGGCGGTCTTCCCGGCCGCCAAGGGCGCCAAGGTCGTCGGTGTCTATGTCACCGATGGCAAGGTGACCCGCAATGTCCCCGTCCGGGTGCGGCGGGGCAAAGAGCTGCTGGCCGATTCCACGGTGAGCAGCCTGAAGCGCTTCAAGGACGACGCCAAGGAGGTGGCCGCCGGCTACGAATGCGGCATCGGCGTCAAGGACTTCAACGACTTCGCGGTCGGCGATACCCTGGAATTCTACCGCATGGAAAAGTCCGGCTAACCCCTCGGAACAAAGTCTAATGTCACATCGCATCGAACGGGTAAATAACCTCATTCGCCGGGAGGTCAGCGACCTTATCCATAACCAGCTGCGGGACCCCCGCCTCGGCGAGTTCGTCGCCGTCACCGAGGTCAACACCACCGCCGACCTCAAGTACGCCAGGGTCTTCGTCAGCTGCATCGGCGGCAAGCAGGAAGAGGAAAAGACGCTGGGAGTACTCAACGCGGCCGCCGGTTTCCTGCGCTCCGAGCTGGCCAGGAAGGTGAACATGCGGCGCACCCCCGAGCTGAGCTTCCACTGGGACGACTCCATCGAGCACGGCGACCGCATCCTGCGCCTCATCGACCAGGTCAACGCCGAGCACGAATCATAACGACCGTTTGCAACGGGGCCGTCATGGTAGAGGTAATGGGGCCGTCATTGCGAGCCGAAGGCGAAGCAATCTCCAGGAATGTCTTGAGATTGCTTCGTCGCTACGCTCCTCGCAATGACATCACTGGGTAAGGAACGATTTTGGACGGCATACTGAACATCAACAAGCCCGCGGGCCGCACCTCTTTCAGCGTCGTCGCCCAGGTGCGGCGGCTCAGCGGGGAACGGCGCGTGGGACATGCCGGCACCCTCGACCCGGACGCCACCGGCGTCCTGCCGGTCTGCCTGGGAAAAGCGACGCGCCTCGTCGAGTTCCTGGTGGACGACACCAAGACCTACCGGGCCCTCATCGAGCTGGGCACCGCCACGGACACCTACGACGCCGCCGGCAAGGTGACCCGACGGGGGGACCCCTCCGGCATCGACCGCGCCCGATTGGAAGAGGCCCTATCATCCTTCCGCGGCACCATCCGGCAGACCCCGCCGATGTACAGCGCCGTCAAGCACCGGGGCCGGCCGCTCTACCAGCTGGCGCGGGCCGGCGTCAGCGTCGAGCGGAAAAGCCGGCCGGTCAAGGTCCACCGCCTGGAGCTTATCGCCTGGCGGCCGCCGCTGGCCTCTCTGGAGGTGGAGTGCGGCAAGGGCACCTATATCCGCTCGCTGGCTAATGACCTCGGCGAGGCGCTGGACTGCGGCGCCCACCTCAGGGAGCTGGAGCGTACCCGCTGCGGTATTTTCCGTATCGGCGATGCCCTGTCCGTGGATAAGCTGGAGGAGGCATTCCGGTCCGGGCACGGGGAGCGCCATCTCTATCCGATGGATGCCATCCTGCAACACCTCCGGGCCGTCGTCGTCAACGAGGCCTCGGAAGATACTATCCGGAAGGGCGGCCCCCTGCCGCTGGAGCCCGGCGACTCCCCCGGGGAGAGGCTCTGCCGTGCCTATGCCGCGGACGGGCACTTCCTGGGCATCCTCCGGCACCTCCCGGACAAAGGAGTCTG
>MGNX01000019.1:12252-13350 GCA_001796935.1 Chloroflexi bacterium RBG_16_60_22 | reverse complement strand
ATGAAACTTGTCATGAAAGATAGTCGATACCCGTCCATAGAGGAATTCATCACCATCGCAAAAGATATGGGAGTAAAGTTGATACCTTGCTCCACGACATGCGGGATGTTCGGCCTGACGGAAAATTCATTCCGCAGTGGGGTGGAAAGTATCGCCGGCGCGGCCTTCTTCCTGAATGAGGCCCGCCAGTCTAAGGTATCACTGTTTATCTAGAAAGTTGTTTCTGACTACCGGAAGGAGGAATAATGAAAGCAGACCAGAGTCTGGACTGCATGGGACTGTACTGCCCCATGCCTATCGTCAAGACGGCGGAGAGGATAAAGCAGCTCAAGAAGGGCGAAGTCCTGGAGGTGGTGGCCGACGATAAGGGAATCAAGCACGATATGCCGGCCTGGGCCCAGGCCACCGGGAATGAGTACCTGGGGGTGGAGGAAGAGGGAGGGGAAATCAAAGTCTACGTGAGGAAGACGCAGGAGTGAGAAGCGCCGGCCCCGGGGACCTGAAATAGATTACGGAGTGAATTACTAAGCGGAGGTGGAAAGTGTCTGATGCCAAGGATGTAATCAACAAGGCGATATCGGAACACCATGATATCAAGGAGACCGTGGACCTTTCCAAGGACTCGCTGACTGATATCGAGGCGCTCTTTGCCCTGCGCCAGGCCTACTCCAGCTGGACGCAGTGCGCGCCCGAGGACCTGAAGGCCCGGCAGGAGCAGCTGCTCCAGGTGGTGAACGCGGTGGACCGGGGGTTGCGGGGTCACTGGGGCTTCGAGGAGAAGGCGGTGAAGCCGCTCTTCGGTGATGCCCTGATGAAGGGCTTCGTCGGTGAGCACGGCGAGATAGTCCGGCGCATGGAGGCCGCCAGGAAGACCCTCACCGAGGTGAAACTGGCGGGACTGGAGCAGCAGGAGCTGCTCACCAGGAAGACGGTGATACAGGAGGCCGTCAACTACGCCCTGCAGGCCATCGAAGAGCACACCAACCACGAGGAGATGCTTTTCAAGATGATGAAGAAAGGCACGGACGCCCGGTCCTAGAAAGTACTTCATTTACGTCACCCTGAGCGTAGCGAAGGGTCCAGGGGCGGTGGGGATTC
>MGNX01000019.1:0-12218 GCA_001796935.1 Chloroflexi bacterium RBG_16_60_22 | reverse complement strand
GGGGATTCTTGCGTCACTTCGTTCCTCAGAATGACATTTGGGGCAAAGCATATCTATTCCCACCCGAGCCGCCCTCGCGGCATCACCGGCTTATCCCGTAGTTTTACGCCACCACCCCTAAAAGAGGAACAAGAGAGGACTCTAGAGCTGCCAGAAGCTATGCAGCTGCTCGAAGTCCATCAGGCCGCTCTCGGCGAAGTTCTCGACCTCGATACCGGCCTCTACGGCGGCGGCCACCGGGTTAAGGCCGCCCAGCTGGACGACGCCGACCCGGTTCAGGGCCACCGGAATCTGGCATATCGGCTCGCTGGTGTTGCCCAGGGCGTAAATTCCCCCGATACCCGCCTCCTTGAGGAGGGCAAGCTTTTCCTCGACGACACCCCTGGCCGGCGCCGGAATGGTGCGGAAGGCCGCCAGTATCTTGCCGCTGCCGGTGCGGGCCGCCTGCCCCACGCTGGTCATCTTGGCCTGGATGAACTGCTCGGAGGGGTCGGTCGAGGTCCCGGCGTACTCGGTGAGGGCCACGAAGCGCCGTGCCGCCAGGTTTTTAATCTCCAGCACGCCCCCGAAGCGGAACTCCGTGGGCACCCCGGCCTTGAGGAGGACACCGTTGATGGAGGCGCCGCAGACCGTGGCGAAACCTATCTTACCCTCCGGGATGACCACCGAGCCGAGCTTTTCACCTTCGTTGGCGGTGGCCACCAGCTCGCTGACGCAGAAGCCGGCTTTGAAGGCATCCTTCATGGTTGACATGGCCCGCTGGAACTGGTCCCGGAAAATGATAGACGTATTGACGGCCAGCTGGCCGGTGCGCCGGACGGGGTCGAAGGTAGTGAGGTAGGCCAGCAGCTCCAGCTTGTCCCGCACGAAGCCCAGCTGCTGGGGGGCCAGCGCCTCCCTGACCTCCTGCCTGCCCTCCGGGGTTATCATGCGGCCGTCATGGCCGGCGGGCTGGGTATAACCGCGCTCGTCGGCTATTTTCAGGTGGTATCTCACCGTCCGCTGGCTCAGGAAGACGCCGTCACTCTCCAGCCGGCGGGCGATGGTAATCGACCCCAGCGGCTCGGAGGACTCGCTGAGCACCTTGAGGATGGCAATCAGCTTGTTTTCCGCTTCCGCCCCGACGGGCTGGTCCATATGATGCTTGGACATTTTATTATCAGGCTATTATACCACGAATATTCCCAGTTTTTAGCGGGTAGTGTCATTGCGAGCCGAAGGCGAAGCAATCTCTATAATTTTTTGGGATTGCCACGTCGCTACGCTCCTCGCAATGACAGTTTAATCAGCCAAATGCCAGCAGAACTGCCTGGCCCGGTTAGTCCCTCCGGAACCGGTTGGTGATGGGCAGCCTTCTATCCCGCCCGAAGGCCCGGGGGGTAATCTTCACGCCCGGCGGCGCCTGCCGGCGCTTGTACTCGCTCAGGTCCACCAGCCGGGATACCTGCCGTACCACCTTTTCATCGAAGCCCATGTCCACAATCTGCTCGATGCTCTTGTCATCCTCGACGTAGGCCGTCAGGATGGGGTCGAGCACCCCGTAGGGCGGCAGGGAATCGGTATCCTTCTGGTCCGGCCTCAGCTCGGCCGAGGGCGGCTTCTGGATGACCGAGGCCGGGATGATATCGGACCCGGCCAGCCCGTTGCGGTAGGCGGCCAGCTGGTAGGCCATCGTCTTAGGCACGTCCTTGATAACGGCGAACCCGCCGGCCATGTCCCCGTAGAGCGTGGCGTAGCCGGTGGCCATCTCGCTCTTGTTGCCGGTGGTCAGCACCAGCCAGCCGAACTTGTTGGACATCGCCATGAGGAGGTTGCCCCGGATGCGCGCCTGGAGGTTCTCCTCTGCCACCCCTGCCTCCGTGCCCTTGAAGGGCTCCGTCAGCGTGTCCAGGTACCCCTTGAAGACCGCCTCGATGGGGATGGTCAGGAACTCTATGCCCAGGTTTTTACAGAGGAGCCCGGCATCGGAGAGGCTGCCGGTGGAGGAGTACCGCGACGGCATGGCCACGCCGACCACATTGGACCTGCCCAGCGCGTCCACGGCGATGGTGGCGACCAGGCTGGAGTCCAGCCCTCCGGAAAGGCCGATGAGCACCTTTTTGAAGCCGTTCTTGAGGATATAGTCGTGCGTTCCCAGCACCAGCGCGTCGTAGACCTCGGCGGGGAAGACGGGCCGGGTCACCTCCCGCGGCGGCAGCGGTGGCTTGTCCGTGCCGGACGGCGCCTCGGACACTACGATACGGTCGCCGGGGTGGGGTCCCTGCTCCTCGCGGAGTCGCAGCTCCTGGCGCCAGCGGGGGTCGTGGAGGCGGGTACGGAAGACGTTTTCCACGTCCAGGTCGGCGATTACCAGGTCTTCTTTGAACTGCTGCCCCCGGGCGATGATTTCTCCCTTCTCGTTCACCACCAGGCTGTTGCCGTCGAAGACGAGCTCATCCTGGCCGCCTACCAGGTTGTTGAAGGTGACGATGGCGATGTTGTCCGCCGCCCGCGTGGCAATCATGCGCTCACGGTTGCCCACCTTGCCGTGGTGGTAGGGGGAGGCGCTGATGGTGACGATGACATCGGCCCCGGCGTAGGCCTGGCTGGCGGCCGGACCGGAGGCGTACCAGATGTCCTCGCAGATATTGACGCCGATGTTGATGCCGGCGACGACGTACACGGGGCACTCGCGCCCCGGCCGGAAGTAGCGGTTTTCGTCGAAGACGCCGTAGTTGGGCAGGTACATCTTGTGGTAGATGCCCGCCACCCGGCCGTCGTGGATGACGGCGGCGGCGTTGTAGATGTCTTCCCTGGCGTCAACGAAGCCGACCACCAGCGTCATCCCCGCCGCGGCCTCGGCCACTTTTTCCAGCGACCGCAGGTTCTCGGAGATGAACTGGGGCTTGAAAAGGAGGTCTTCGGGGGGGTAGCCACAGATGGCAAGCTCCGGAAACGTCAGGAGCTCCACCCCCGAAGACCTGGCATTTTCTATCGCCTGGAGGATTTTCCGCCGGTTGCCGTTGAAATCGCCCACCGTGGTATTTATCTGGGCCATCCCGATGCGGAGCCGGCGCGTATAGAGCCATGTCGTCATGGCATTCTGGCCTCCACTTACAGTATCGGCAGGTACCTATCGAGCTCGTATTCGGTTACCTGGATGCGGTACTGGTCCCACTCTATCTTCTTGTTCTCGATGAAGGCGTTGAAGACGTGCTCGCCGAGGGTCTTGCGCACCAACTCGCTGTTCTCGGTCAGATGGATGGCTTCCAGCAGGCTGGCCGGCAGGGTGCCGATACCCCTTTCTTCGCGCTCTTCGGCGCTCATCTCGTAGACGTTTTCCTCCACCGGCGGCGGGGCCTCGTAGCCCTTTTCGATGCCTTCCAGTCCCGCGGCTAGCATGACGCTGAAGGCGAGATAAGGATTGCAGGCGGGGTCCGGGGAGCGGAACTCAATCCGGGTGGCCTTTTCCCGGCCGGGCCGGTACTCGGGAACGCGGACGAGGTCGGACCGGTTGCGCCGCGCCCAGGACAGGTAAACCGGCGCTTCGTAACCGGGCACCAGCCGCTTGTAGGAGTTAATCCACTGGTTGCAGACGGCGGTAATCTCCGGGGCGTGCTTGAGCAGGCCGGCGATAAATTGCCGGGCTTCCTTGGACAGGTGATAGGAGTCTTTGGCATCGAAGAAGGCGTTTCTCTCACCCTTGAACAGCGATTGGTGGACGTGCATGCCGCTGCCGTTGATGCCGAAGATCGGCTTGGGCATGAAGGTGGCGTTAACCCCGTGCTTGAGGGCCACCTCCTTGACCACCAGCCGGTAAGTCATCACGCTATCGGCCATGGTCAGGGCGTCGGTGTACCTCATATCAATCTCGTGCTGGCTGTGAGCGACTTCATGGTGGGAATACTCAACTCCTATACCCAACTCTTCCAGCTGGAGCACCGTCTCCTTCCTCATGTCCACGGCGGCGTCCCGGGGGGTCAGGTCGAAGTAGCCGCCCTTGTCGAGCACCTGGGTGGTGTAAGAAGTCGGGTCGTCCGGGTTCTGCCGGAAATAGAAGTACTCCAGCTCCGGGCCGACGTAGTAGGTATAACCAAGGTCGGCCGCCCGCTTCAGGTTCCTCTTCAGCACGAACCGGGGGTCGCCCTCGAAGGGCTGCCCGCCGGGCTTGAGGACATCGCAGAACATGCGGGCCACGGCGCGGTGTTCGCGCGGGCGCCAGGGCAGGAGCTGCCAGGTATCGGGGTCAGGCATGGCCACCATGTCGCTCTCGTCGATGCGGGCAAAGCCCTGGATTGACGAGCCGTCAAAGCCCATGCCTTCCTCCAGCGCCCCCTCCAACTCCTCCACGGTGATGGCAAAGCTCTTAAGCATACCCAGGATATCCGTGAACCACAGCCGGATAAACTTGACATCATGCTCCTTGGCCATCTTGAGGACATATTCTTTACCCTCTTCTTTACTGCGGTTTGCCATTGTTACCTCCTGTTACGTTATTTTAATGGTTATTGGGTGATTTGTCATCTTCTTCTTACATACAGCGTCCCCCGTCAACGTTCTAGATGGCGTTCTCATCCCTATCACCGGTGCGGACGCGCACCGAATGCTCCACCGGCAGGACAAAAATCTTGCCGTCACCGGCCTCACCGGTCCGGGCGTTGCGGACGATGGCGTCAATGGCGACGTCCACGTCCTCGTCGAGGACCACCAGCTCCAGCTTGAGCTTGGGCAGCAGGTCGACGCGGTACTCTCCCGCCCGCCACTGCAGTGAGATTCCTTTTTGTTTGCCGCGGCCCATGACCTCGCTGACGGTCAGGCCGAAGTAGCTCTTTTCCTCGAGGGCTTTTTTGACGGCATCCAGCTTTTCTTCCCGGATAATCGCTTCTATCTTCTTCATCTCAGCAGACCCCCGTAAGCTCTTTCCCCGTGCTGGGAGAGGTCCAGCCCCACCATTTCCTCGTCCTGGCCGACCCGCAGCCCGATGGTCACATCGACCAGCTTACCGATTATCAGGGTGGCGATGAAGGCGAAGGCGCCCACGGCCACGATGCCGATAAGCTGGGTCAATACCTGCGCCGCGTTACCCTCGATCAGCCCCGGCTTCCCGCCGATGGCGGAGCTGGCGAAGATGCCCGTGGCCAGCGCCCCCCAGATACCGCCCACCCCGTGGACGGCAAAGACGTCCAGGGAATCGTCGAAACCGAGCTTGTTCTTCATCAGGACGATAGCGTAATAGCAGGCCACGGAGACAATGATGCCGATGGGTATGGCCGCCAGGGGCGTCACGAACCCGGCCGCCGGTGTGATGGCTACCAGACCGGCCACCGCCCCGGTGACCGTTCCCAGCAGGCTCGGGCGGTTGTGCAGCCAGCTGATGACCATCCAGGTAAAGCCGGCCGTGGCCGCGGAGAGGTTCGTCGCGACGAAGGCATTGGCGGCCAGGCCGTTGGCGGCCAGGGCGCTGCCGGCGTTAAAGCCGAACCAGCCGAACCAGAGCAGCCCGGCCCCCAGGGCCACCAGGGGGATATTGTTCGCCTCCATGACGTGCCCGGGAAAGCCCTTGCGCTTGCCCAGCAGCATCACCAGGGCCAGCGCCGAGACGCCGGCGTTGATGTGGACGACGGCCCCGCCGGCGAAGTCAAGCGCGCCCAGACCGGCCAGCCAGCCACCGCTGCCCCAGACCCAGTGGGCCACCGGGCTGTAGACCACCGTCATCCAAAGCGCTGAAAAAAGCAGCAGGGCGCTGAACTTGATTCTCTCCACCACCGCGCCGCTTATCAGGGCCACCGTGATAATGGCGAACATGCCCTGGAAGGCCATGAAGACCAGGTGCGGTATCGTGGTGGCGTAGGTATCCGAGGGGTCCATGCCCACGTTGAGGAGTCCCAGGAAGTTGAACCCGCCGATAAGACCTCCCTCGTCGGCGCCGAAGGCGAAGCTGTACCCCCAGAGCACCCAGAGAACACCCACCAGGCCCATGACGGCAAAGCTCATCATCATGGTGGAGAGCAGGTTCTTGCGCCTGGCCATGCCGCCGTAGAAAAGGGCCAGGCCCGGCGTCATCAGCAGCACCAGCGCCGATGATACCAGGACCCAGGCAGTATCGCCCGTATCGATGGACATCTTGCTTACCTCCCGGCTATGTATTTACTTTAAGTTTAGCCGGTTTATATTTCCGGCATATTACGGGCAGGTTAAATCTGTGTTACATCCGGGGTTCTGCGGTGGAATCCGGCCGCCGGGGGTGATTGACATCATTCACCTGCGGGGAGAGCACACGTTTATACTTTACCCGGCCATTGTTACAACCGTGTTACACAGGTTAACATAAGGAAGAGACTTCGGGGTTTACGGCGTTGGAGAAGCCCCCGGTCAGGCTTCCCTGATGAAGCGGTAGCCGATGTTCCGTACCGTCTCGATGTAGGTATGGGTGGCGTCCTCGATTTTGCCGCGGAGTCGGCGCACGTGCACGTCCACCGTGCGGTCGCCGCCATAGTAGTCGTAGCCCCAGATTTTATCGAGCAGCGCCTCGCGGGTGAAGACGCGCCCCCGGTGGTCGGCCAGCAGCTTGAGCAGCTCGTACTCCTTGTAGGTCAGCTCGACGATATTGCCCTCCACGGTAACCTCGCAGGTCTCCAGGTCTATCGTCAGGCCGTCGCAGACTATTCGGCTGTGGCGGTCATCCTCTGCCGCGTCACGGCGCAGGAGGCGGTTTATCCTCAGCATGAGCTCGCGGGAATCATAAGGGCTGACGAGGAAGTCGTCAAACTCCAGGCTATCCTTAATCCCCTCCAGCATCGCTTCGGGGACGAGCGCCATTACCGGCAGGTTTTTCCCCGTCCGGGCCTTACGGATGAGCTCCCGAATATCGGAGTCGGGCGCCGTGTCCCCCACCTCGAAGAGGAGGACATCGGGGCGCTGGCCGGCAATGGCCTCCCTCACGCCGTTGCGGTAAGAGGAAAAGGAGCAGGCCACGTCGTAGCGGGCCAGGCCCTGGCGGAGCTCCGACCTCGTTGCGTCCTCTCTGGTGATTATCATCAGGCGTGTCATGGCCACTCCTTTGCCGCTAGTAGGCGTAAAGCCTCCCGTACGGGCGGAGAAAGCGCGGGTACAGCTTGACGAACTTTTGCTTCAGCATCTCCCCGGCGTCAAGGCCAAAGTGCCCGGCGAACTCGCTGACGTACTGCCGCAGTACCTCGCGGTCGGCCTCATCAAGCTCGGCCACGCCGACCTCCTTGCCGAGCTGGTAGTCCTCGACGTCACCATGCAGGTAGATGACGCCGCCATGCATACCGGTGCCGATGAACCTGGCCCGGTGGCGCTGCCCCTCGGCGATGTTCCTGCCCAGCAGGACAATCGTCCCGCCGGCCATGTACTCGCCGAAGAAGTCCTGGGCGGTGCCCCCGATAACGATGACCGGCTTCTTGCTCCGGTATTCCTTCATGTGGATGCCCGCCCGGTAGCCGACGTCGTCACGGATGAAGATTTTGCCGCCCCGGGCGGAAAGCCCGACGGTATCCCCGGCGTGGCCGTGGACGATTATTTCACCGTCGTTCATGGTGTTGCCCAGGCCGTCCTGGGCGTTACCACGGACGGTAATTACCGGCTTGTCCATGAAAGCCCCGAGGTCGTTGCCGGGGGTGCCGAAAATCTCGATGGCCACCGGCTTGTTCAGGTCGGTCCCGATGTACCGCTGCCCGTGGACGTTGCGCAGCTCTATTTTCCGGGTGCCGTTGGTGACGATGTCCCGGAGGCGCTGGTTGAGGTCGCGGTAGTAAACGCCGCTGGCATCTACGGTAATGGTGGATTCCTTAACTTCAGTTGTCATTTTCAGCTCCCTGCCATTCTCACGCCGAGAATTTCCAGTTCGGTATCGCTCAGGCCGATGCCGCGCAGGTGCAGGCGGTTGCCCCGCAGGCTCTCCAGCGCGTTGACGCCGAGCCCGCCCAGGATATCCTTGAGCTCGAGGCTCCAGCCGCGGAGGAGGTTGGCCAGCCGCCGCGCGCCGATATCCGGGTTGACCCGCTTGGCCAGGCGGAGGTCCGTGGTGCAGATGCCCCAGGCGCACTTGCCGGTATGGCACTGCTGGCAGACGTGGCAGCCCAGCGCAATCAGGGCCGCCGTGCCGATATAGACGGCGTCCGCCCCGAGGGCGATGGCCTTGGCGATATCGGCGGAGTTCCTGATGCCGCCGGAGACGACGATTGACGCCTGGTTGCGGATGCCTTCCTGGCGGAGTCGACTGTCCACCGAGGCCAGGGCCAGCTCGATGGGGATGCCGACGTTATCGCGGATGACCTTGGGCGCGGCCCCGGTCGCCCCGCGGAGCCCGTCCAGTACCACGATATCCGCGCCGCCCCGGACGATGCCGCTGGCGATGGCCGCGGCGTTATGGACGGCGGCAATCTTCACCGATATCGGCTTGGTGTAGTTGGTGGCCTCCTTGAGGGCGTAGATGAGCTGCGCCAGGTCCTCGATGGAGTAGATATCGTGCTGCGGCGCCGGCGATATGGCGTCCGTCCCCTCCGGAATCATCCGCGTCAGAGAGACGTCCGCGCTGACCTTCTCTCCCGGCAGGTGACCGCCGATGCCCGGCTTGGCCCCCTGGCCGATTTTTATCTCCACCACCCTGGCGACGTCGAGGTATTCGGCGTGGACGCCGAACCGCCCCGAGGCCACCTGGACGACGGTGTTGTTACCGTATTTATACAGGGTGGGGTGGAGGCCGCCCTCGCCGGTGTTCCACAGCGTGCCCATCTCCGTGGCGGCGCGGGCCAGCGATTCATGCACGTTGCGGCTCACCGCCCCGTAGGACATGGCGGAGAACATCACCGGCACCTCCAGCTTGACCAGCGGGGCAATCTCCGTCTTTAAAGCGCGGGTCTCGGGGTCGATTTCCAGGTGGTCCGGCTTGCGCCCCAGGAAGGTCGTCAGCTCCATCGGCTCCCGCAGCGGGTCGATGGACGGGTTGGTGACCTGGCTGGCGTTGAGCACCAGGTGGTCCCAGTAGATGCGGTGCCCCTTGTCGTTGCCCATGCCACTGAGGAGCACCCCGCCGGTCTCCGCCTGCTTGTAGATGTCCTCGATGATGTCCGGGCGCCAGTTATAGTTGCCGCGGTAGTCCAGCGGGTTATAGGTTACCTTCAGGGCGTTGGTGGGACAGAAAACCTCGCAGCGGTGGCAGCCCACGCAGTTCTCTTCGCGGCTTTTCACCCTGTTTTCCTCGGCGTCGTAGTAGTTCGCCCCGAAGCTGCACTGGTTGACGCAGACCTGGCACTGGATGCAGCGGTCCTCGTTACGGTTTATTAAGAATTTCGGCGCTATGTAGGTCTTCACGGTCTTTATCTTCCTATCGGTAATCCCCGCCGTCCTTCAGGCCGGGAATGTCTTTCTTTATTATCAGGCCGCCTTCCCCGCCGCCGCCTTCTGCCTGGCGGCCACCGGCGCCCCGGCCTTGAGCCGGCCGATAACCGGCTCGCCGCCCATGGGAATCCAGGCCCTGTCCAGGTCCGGGCAGACCAGGCGGATGGATGCCTCCTCGGATGAAAGATAGACCATATCGCCCTTTTCCCCGACCGTCAGCGGCCGCAGCCGGATGCGGTCGGTGAGGCCTATCATTTCCCCGTGGTGGGCGATGATAACCGCGAAAGGCCCGTTGAGGAGCAGGCTGCCGTAGACCTGGCGCAGGGCCAGGGCCAGCTTTTGCTCTTCCCCCCCCATCCGCTGGATGTCCTCCCAGAAGGGGGCCGCCATCACCCGCGCGGCTATCTCCAGCGGCAGGTTGTGCTTCCGTATCAGCAGGTCGACGGCGTAGGCGATGACCTCGGTATCCGTCTGCATGGTGCAGGTGTAGCCATACTGCTCCAGGAAGCGGCGGTTTATCCCGTAAGATGAAATCTCGCCGTTGTGCACCACCGTCCAGTCGAGGATGGAGAACGGGTGCGCCCCGCCCCACCAGGCGACCGTGTTGGTGGGGAAGCGGCCGTGGGCCGTCCAGATATAGCCCCGGTACTGCTCCAGGCAAAAGAACTCGGCTATCTCCTCGGGGTAGCCCACTCCCTTGAAGACCGCCATGTTCTTGCCGCTGGAGAACACGAAGCTGTCGTTGGGGCTGGTGTTTATCTCCATGACCCTGGCCACGACGTAATCGGCCTCGGACTTCTCCCCGAGCTGGTGCTGGCCCACCTCGCAGAAGTAGCGCCAGACCAGCGGCGGGCTCTTTATCGCCGGGGTCGGGCGGGTAGGCACTTCCTCGCGGTCGACGAGGTTGAAATGCTTCTGGAGATAGGCCTCCGTCTCCTGCCGGCTCTTCTCCGTGAGGAACATGATGTGGAAGGCATAGAGGTCGGCGTATTTAGGGTAGAGGCCGTAGACGGCGAAGCCGCCCCCCAGGCCGTTGCCGCGGTCATGCATGTTGGCGATGGCCCTGATGACGCTCTCCCCGGAAAACCTACCCCCCGAGGTGTCCATGGCCCCGAAGATGGAGCAGGCGTCGATTACCTTATCATCATTATAGGTGTTGTTGAAATTCCTCAAGTCCTTCATGAGTCTGTCCTTTCGGGTAGATGTCCTAGTCGCCGATAATCGCCTCTTCCGGCTCTTCGACCCCGGTTATTCCCTCCACGTCCTCCGGGGGCGAGCCGGCCAGCTTCTCCCGCCATATTTTTTCAGGGAGGGAGGCCAGCCCGAAATCATCGGCAACGAGCCTCTCTTTGAAGTCGCTGACGTCCACGCCGTCCTTCATCAGGTTGTAGACGATGCCGGACTTCTCGATATCGCCGGCGAAGACCAGCCCGGCCACCTTGCCACCCTTGACGAGGACTTTCTTATAAATGCCGTCGGTATTATTGATAATGGTCTCGTAGGTATCATCGGGGGGCACCGTCAAGCCGGCGGAGACGATGTTCACCCCGAAGTATTTCATGGCGTTCATGGCCGTCCCGCCGGGGTACCTGGCCCTGGCGCCGGCCATGTTCAGGCCGGCCACCCGACCGCCCGAATAGGCGTTGGGCCAGATGGGCGTGAGCCGGCTGGCCCCGATGACGAAGTCGTGCGCCTCGGCGACGTCGCCGCAGGCGTAGATATCCGGCAGGGAGGCGGCCATGCGGCGGTCGACGACGATGCCGCGGTTGACCTTGATGCCGCTCCCGGCGACGAGCTCCAGTCGCGGCCGCACCCCGATGGCGATGATAACCAGGTCGCAGGGCAGGGAGCGCCCGTCGTCCAGGGTGACGCCGCTGACCTCGCCGGGGAGGTGACTGTTGATTTTCTCGGCGGTGTGCCCGGTGATGATGTGGATGCCGCTCCGCTGCAGGGCCTCCGCCTCCAGGTCCGATGTCTCTTCATCGAGGATGGTGTTGAGGATGCGGTCCTTCATCTCTATAATGGTAACCTCCACCCCGCGCCGCACCAGGGCCTCGGTGACGCTGGTGCCGATGAGTCCGCCGCCGATGACCACCGCCCGTACCTTTTTCCGGTGCTGGCTGAGAAACCGGTCGATGGCCCTGGCGTCGTCGAGCTTGTTGAAGGTGAAGACGCCCCTGAGGTCGGAGCCCGGCGTGGGCGGGAAGATGGGCGTGCCGCCGGTAGCCAGCAGCAGTTTCTCCCAGGCCAGCGTCTCCCCGCTGGCCAGCGCCACGGTGTGCCCGGCCGGGTTGACCTTGATAACCCCCTCGCCGAGGATGGTCTTTATTTTATTCTTCTCGTAGAAATCGGGCTGGCGATAGAGCATCTTCTCCACGGGGCAGGGGTGGGCCAGGTACTCGGAGATGAGCGGCCGCGAGTAAGCCGGGTACGGCTCGTCGGACACGATGGTGATGGTGCCGGAACGGTCCACCTCGCGGATAGCCTCGGCGGCCCCGATACCCCCGGCCGAGTTCCCGATTATCAGATATTTCACTTTACCGGTCTCCACCATGCTGACACCACCTGATTTATTACCCGTTTTCTTTATCATTCATCACGCCGTAACCGCTGGCGGCGCGGCGTGGCTAAAATTCTGCCGGACTTTAGCCGTGTTAATTCTTGACCGTAACCTCCACCACGTTCTGCCGGGCGATGGCTACCTCCCCGCCGTCTTCCCGGACGAAGACGTGCATCAGCCCCAGTACCTCGTACTGCCCGTTCTCCAGGCGGGTGGTATCCCACCTGACCGGGAAGTTCTGCTGCCGGTCGGTTGACTCGCCGA
The DNA here is from genome assembly GCA_001796935.1 of Chloroflexi bacterium RBG_16_60_22. Lineage (GTDB taxonomy): Bacteria > Chloroflexota > Dehalococcoidia > Dehalococcoidales > RBG-16-60-22 > RBG-16-60-22. The sequence continues at coordinate 52 of MGNX01000019.1, read as the reverse complement.
TTTTAATCCAGGTATCCGTGTCCTTCTGGCGGAAGTACCACGGGTTGACAAT